>JAEYYV010000296.1 GCA_023428295.1 Pseudomonadota bacterium | reverse complement strand
CGCATGGTCTTCTTGTACTCGCGACGCGCGTCGAGCACGCGATCGGCGCATGCAGCGTCGGTGCACGCGCACATCTCGGTCTTGAACTTCTCGAGCTGGCCGAGGATCTCGTCGAACTTGTCCGGCGTCTTGCTGTCGCCGCACCCCACGACGAGTCCGAGGACAATGGCCAGCGTTCGCATCGACGCGATCCTAGCAGCGATGCGAGTCAGCGCGAGTCCGACGGGGTTGGCGCGGGAGCACGCGGCGCACATTTCTGCGCGAGCTCGTCCCAATCCGTGTGCAGCCCGTAGTGCTTGATCATCCCTGCGAGGACACGCCCTGTTGCCGCGACGTCCGCGCTCGCCGAGTGCGCCGACGCGAACCCTTCACCGACGAAGCGCTTGTGCGCGTGCTGGAGGCTGCGCGGCTCGAACTTCTGCCACAGCCGATACGCGTCCACGATCTTCTTGTCCGACAGATCCAAGAGCGGGCGCCCGATCCGCGCGTACTCGGCCTGCAGCATCTGGATATCGAACGCGATGTTGTAGCCGACGATCACCTCGGCGCTCGCGAACACGTCGCTGATCTCGTCCGCGAGCTCCGCGAACGACGGGCACGCGACGAGATCCTCCTCGGAGATTCCGTGAAGCGCCCGCGCCCCCGGATGGATGGGCGTACTCGGCTGGATGCGCCAGACCTGGTTGGGCGCGTCCTCCGACAGGCCGTGCTGCACGCACAGCTCGATCACCTGATCCGTGGCGAAGTGCGTCCCCGTGGTCTCGCAGTCGAAGACGAGCACCCTCGTAGGCCGCTCGACAGGCGCACTGCCATCTGCGAGCCGCTCGGCGGGGGCCGCGGATTCTCGCCAGTCGAGTAGGGACAACGTGCCGTCCACCCAGACACCTTACGCGTCCCCTCTGACACCCACTCCGGACCCGGGATCGGCAAAGATCCAAGGGATCGAAATGCTTTAGCGTTCGGGTACCATCCGGCCGTGTCCCGGTCGGCCCTTCTGATCCTCCTGGTGTCTGCGTGCAAAGTCAGCGATCCGCCCCCGGTGACAGCGACCTGGTACGACGGCTTCGAGCGCGACTCGCTCGGACCGAACTGGTCGGCGACCGGCGACGGCTACCGGATCGTCGCTGGCCAGGTGAACGCGAAGGGTGCGCACAACCATCCGCTGTGGCTACGCAAGAAGCTGCCGCGCAACGTGCGGATCGAGTTCGACGCGTGGTCCACCGAGAAGCGTGGCGACATCAAGGTCGAGGTGTTCGGCGACGGCCGGTCCTACGATCCCGATGGCAACCGCTACCTGGCCACCGGCTACGAGGTCATCTTCGGCGGCTGGCACAACTCGAAGTCGATCATCGCGCGCCTGGACGAGCACGGCGATGACCTCGTCCAGCGGTCCGACGTCAAGGTTATTCCCGGAAAGCACTACCACTGGCGCATCGAGCGCAAGGACACGAAGGTCACCTGGTTCATCGACGACATGAACACGCCGTTCCTCGAGCTCGACGACAAAGCGCCGCTCGAGAAGGATGGCCACGAGTATTTCGCGCTGAACAACTGGGAAACGGATACGTGGTTCGACAACCTCGTGATCACGCCGCTCTAAGCTAAAATGGTCCTCGCTTCAGAGGGCCCCTTCTAGGTGGAGCAGTTCGGCAAATATTCGCTGATCCGTAAGGTCGGCACCGGCGGTATGGCCGAGGTCTACCTCGCGCGCACGACCGTCGCGCAGGGTCTCAACAAGACCCTCGTCATCAAGAAGATCCACACCGCGTACGCGCGGTCCAAGCAGTTCGTCACGATGTTCGTCGACGAGGCGAAGATCGCGCTCGGCCTGAACCACCCGAACATCATCCAGGTGTTCGACTTCGGAGCGGTCGGCGACACGTTCTTCCTCGCGATGGAGTACGTCGAGGGCATGGACCTCCTGCGCCTGCTGCAGGAGGCGGCGAAGGCGCGCATGCGTCTTCCCTACGGCCTCTCCGCGTACATCGTGCAGCAGCTCGCGAAGGGCCTCGACTACGCGCATCGCAAGACCGACGAGTTCGGTCAACCGCTCGGCATCGTGCATCGCGATATCTCGCCGCAGAACATCCTGCTCTCGTGGGACGGCGGCGTGAAGATCGTCGACTTCGGCATCGCGCGCGCGCGCGATGTTCACGAGGAGCAAGGCGTCATCAAGGGCAAGATCGCGTACATGTCGCCCGAGCAAGGGCGCGGCGAGCCCGTCGATTGCCGCAGCGACGTGTTCGCGGCGGGCATCGTGCTGTTCGAGCTCGTGTGCGCGCGCCCGCTGTTTCACGGCAAGGGCAAAGAAGCGCTCGAGATGGTGAAGTCCGGCGCGATTCCGCGGCCGCGCGACTTCGCGCCCGAGCTGCCCGAGTCGCTCGAGCGAATCATCCTGAAGGCGCTCGCGTTCCATCGCACGGATCGCTTCCAGACCGCGCGCGACTTGCAGCACGAGCTCGGACGCTTCTCGCTCGAGTGGGGACAGAAGTCGGGCTCGCTGATCGACAACGGCCACCTCGCACAGACGCTCGCGCAGCTCGCGCCGGCGGAGCAGCGCGTGATCGCGCCGCGGCCCGCGTTCGAGGGCGACGCGCCGAACCTCGACGACGATCCGGCCGATGCGGTGCCCAAGAGCGTCGACACGCCGGAGCCGAGCGCCATGGTGCCGAGCCTCGCGGTGATGCAGGCGCGCGTGGCGCCGCCCGCGGCGTCGTCGTCGCTGTCGGGTGTGTCGTCGCCCGGCGAGCAAGCCGTGCAGCAAGTGACGGGGCCACATCTCGTCGAGCCGCGATCTCCCACGCGCGATCGCGAGCGCAAGCACGTGTACGTGCTGCAGGGCATCCTGCGCGGCATGGCGGCGCTCGAACGCAAGCTCGGCGCGAGCGGAGCGGCGCGCCTCGTCAACGACTTCTACAAGGTCGCGCGCGATGTCGCGTTCAAGCACGAGGCGATCCTCGATCAGCCGAAGCTGGCGCCCGACGGCAAGGACATCCCGATTCCGGAGATCACGGCGTTCACGCCCGCACCGGGGAGCAATCCCGGCGAGACGACGATCCGCGTCGTCGTCGGCCTGCCCGTCGCGAGCGAGGACGATGCGGGCCGCGCGATCCGCTTGGCGCTCGCGCTGGTCGACGCGCTCGATGGCATCGGCAGCGACGTCGAGCCCGAGCTGCGCCTCGCCCTCGCCGTGCAGCGCGGCGCAGCGCTCGTGAAGAAGTCGTCCAGAACCAAGGCGGCGCGCGAGCAGGTGTTCGATATCGAAGATGCGACGGCGGCGTTCGCGCACAAGCTCGCGCGACAGGCGCGCGGCGCGGAGATCCTCGTCGGCGGACGCGTGTTCCGCAGCGCGCGCGCCGAGTGGAACTTCGAGGCGCTGCCCGCGATCGACTTGCCCTCCGACGAGCCGGGCGGCACGAGCGCGTCGCAAGCGCGCAACGTCGACGAGGAGACGGATCCCGGCGTGAAGCGCGCGCGCGTGTATCGCCTGCGCGGCCCCAAGGAGCGCGCGCAGCGCATGCGCGAGCGTCGCGACAGCGGGCGCTTGCACGGCCGCGACCTCGAGCTGAAGGCGCTGCGCGACACGTGGCGCGATGTTCTCGTCACCAAGCGCAAGCGACAGATCGTGATCATCGGCGACGCGGGCGTCGGCAAGCGCACGCTGGTGCGCCAGTTCCTCGAGGGAATCGGGAAGAGCGAGGCGGTCATCATTCGCACGAGCGGACGCGTCGGCACGGCGATGACTCCGTACGGCGTGATCGCGGATCTCACGCGCGACCTGCTCGGCCTCGCCGAGGATGCCGAGCCGCACGAGGTAGAGCGACGCCTGTTGCGCGCGCTCCCACTGATCTATCCGGAGAGCATGGGCGGCGGCGAGCTCTCGCGCGAGGCGCGCACGGCGCTGCAGATCTTCGGCATGCTCCTCGGCGCGCGCGGACAAACACCCGCGGCCGAGGTCGATGCCGAGACGCGCAAGCAGACGCTGTTGCACCTCTTGAACAGGATCGAGCAGAAGCTCGAGGGCGACAAACCGATCATCCTCGTCGGTGAAGACATCCACTGGACGGATCAGGACAGCCAGGAGCTGTTCGCGGCGCTGCTCAAGGTGGATACGCAGCGCCCGATCTTTGGCCTGATGACGTCGCGGCCCGAGCCGCGCATCATCAAGCTCGCACGCGAGCTCGGCACAGAGCTGGTCGTGCTCGACGAGCTGCCGGATGCAGCGCGGCGCGAGATGCTCGCGGAGCGCTTCGTGCCCGGGCACGACATCGACGACCTCGTCGAGCAGATCGTGTCGCGCGCGGGCGGCAACGCGTTCTTCATCAACGAGCTGATCGACACGCTGATCGAGCGCGGCATCCTCGTGGCCGACGGGGACGAGGACGAGCACCCGGGTCTGCTCCGCTGGGTGAAGCGCGACGCGCCGATCCACGTGCCGTCGACCGTCGAGGATCTGCTCGTCACGCGCATCGACGGTCTGCCGCCGTTCGAGAAAGAGACGCTCGTCTACTCCGCGGTGCTCGGCCGGCACATTCCGCCCGCGCAGCTCCAGACGCTGCTCGGTCGCCCCGTTCGCCTCGAGCTCGACGAGCTCGTACGCCGCGGCTTCCTCTCCCCCGTCGAAGGCGCGGAAGGCGGCGTGCGGTTCAAGAACGACATGACCATGACGGTCGCGTACGCGATGATCCCGCCCGAGCAGCGCATCCAGATGCACCGCGCGGTCGCGGCGCGCATCGCCGGCGCGACGAGCTATCGCCAGGGACAGGACGACGCGCTGATCGCGCGCCACCTCGAGCTCGCGGGCGACGACATCGCCGCCGCGGATCGCTACCTGCGCGCCGCCACGCACGCCGTCGATCTCGGTGGCAACGCGGACGCGTTCCGGCAGCTGACGCGCGCGCTCAAGCTGTTGCCGTCGGCGGATCACGATCGACGCTTCACGGCGCATCGGCTGCGCGAGGAGATCCTGCGCCGTCTCGCCAAGCGCCCGCAGCAGCTGCGCGAGCTCCACGCGCTGCGCAAGGAAGCCGAGCTCACGTCCGATCCGGCGCGGCTCGCCATCGCTCACTGCGCCCTCGCGCAGTTCTATATCGACGTCGGCAAGGCGCCCGCCGCGCTGCGCGCCGCCGCGCCTGCACACAAGTTCGCCAAAGATGCAGGCGACGCGCTCCTCGAGGCCGAGGCGCTGCGGCTTCGCTCGGCCATCGCGCGGCTCGTCGGCTGCGCCGAAGAGTCACTGAAGATCGCCGACGAAGCGCTCGCGCTCATCGACGCGGCCGGCGCTGCTGCGGGCACGAACGCCGCGCCACCGCAGCCCGTGCTGATCGCGCGCGCGACCATCTTGAACCAGCGCGGCACCACGCTGTGGAACATCGGTCGCCTCGAGGCTGCGATCGAGTCGTACGCCGAGGCGCTCGTCATCTATCGCGCGATCGGCATGTCGCGTCACGAGGCGCGTGCACTCAACAACATGGGCATCGTGTTCGCCGCGCTCGGCGAGTACGAAGAAGCGCTCGCGCACTACAAGTCGGCGCTGAAGATCGATCAAGCGCTCGGCGATCGCAGCTCCATCGCGCTCAAGCTCGGCAACATCGGTCAGTGCTACTCGGACCTCGGCGATCTCGACAAAGCCGAGAGCTATCTCGGCAAGGCGCTCAAGGTGGCCGAGCAGACGGGCGACCTCTCCGCCGCTGCCGACGCGGCCGTCTCGTGGGGCCAAGCAAGGATGCAGCGCGGTGACACCAGAGCTGCGCTCACGCTGTTCGAGCGTGGCCTCACGCTGGCCACCGAGAATCGCGAGCGCTACCAAGAGGTCCGCGCGCTGCAATACATCGCGCTCGCGCACCTCATCATCGGAGATCCGCCGGAGGCCGCGCTCGAGATGGCCCGCTCGGCGACCGAGTGGGCGCGCAAGATGCCCATGCTCGTGGGCATCATCTACGGCCTGACGTTCCAGGGGCTCGCCCTGTCGCGCCTCGGCCGTCACGACGAGGCGATCGCGTGCGTGGACGAAGCCGTGCAGCAGCTCGAGGGTGCGCGCCCCGAAGGTGCCGAGCACGTGCATCGCTGGCGCGCGCAAGTGCTGACCGCTGCCGGCCGCACCGCCGACGCCGCCGCCGCGATCGCGCGCGCGGACAGCGAAGTGCAATCGAAGGCGAAGAAGCTGCGTGACCCCGAGCTGCGCAAGCACTTCCTCGCCAGCCGTCAGCGCGCCGTCTGAATCGCGACGTACCGCCGCACCTCGCCGGACGTGCATTTGGGCGCGTGATCTGACAGGGTCCGCCCGTGAGCAAGAAAGGCGTCTCCGGCAAGAAGCTCCTGTTGGTGCTGCTGACGGTGCTGCTCCTCGCGGTCATCCCGGGCGTGTTGGTGCCCACGCTCGTGTGCCGTGACACCGAGGTGAAGCTGCCGGATCTCGGCAAGGTCGACGACTTCGCGCTCGTCGACGAGACGGGCAACCCGTTCACGCAGGAAGCGCTGCGCGGTCACCCCACGATCGTCGACTTCATCTTCACGCGCTGCGACACGATCTGTCCGATCATCTCGATGAAGATGCAGCGGCTGCAGGACAAGCTGCTCGATCGCAAAGCCGACTCGATCAAGATCCTCTCGATCACCGTCGACCCCACAAACGACACGCCCGAGAAGCTCGCGGCATACGCGGCCAAGTTTCACGCCAAGCCCGACAAGTGGCGCTTCGTGACCGGCGATCCCGAGAAGGTCAAGGCGCTCGTCGAGGGGCCGTTCATGAACTCGATGATGCAAGAGGGCTTCACCAAGTCCGGCGCGCCCCAGATCTCGCACAACGGGTACTTCATCCTCGTCGACGGTGACCTCACGATCCGCGGCATCTACGACTCGAACGACGTCAAGAAGCTCGACGAGCTCCAGCACCACGCGCGTTATCTGGCGCGCACGGGCAGCGGCCGCAGCTACAAGTTCGGCGGCGGCTGATATGCTTCGCGAGACGTGGGGCTCGCGCTCGATATCGGCATGGTCGTCCTCGGGATCGCGGTCCTGTATTGGGGCGCCGAGTGGCTCATCCGAGGGTCGGCGTCGGTCGCGCGCGCGTTTGGCGTCAAGCCGATCGTCATCGGACTGACCGTCGTCGCGTACGGAGCGAGCGCGCCCGAGCTCGCGATCGCCACCAAGACCGCGCTCACGCATCATCAGCCGATCGCGCTCGGCACGGTCATCGGATCGTGCGCCGCGAACATCTCGCTCGTCCTCGGGCTGTGCGCGCTGATCCGGCCGCCCACGATCGACAACCGCGTCATCCGTCGCGAGATCCCGATCCTCCTCGGCTCCGTGATCGCGGTGCCCATCCTGCTGCGCAACGGGGTCCTCTCGCGCCTCGAGGGCGGCATCCTGATCGGCTGCGCCGTCGCGTTCACGATCGCCACGCTGACCGTGTCCGCGAGGCTCGAGTCGGACGCCGAGATCGAAGCGGACAACGAGCGCGAGGCGAACAAGAAGGCGCGGGAGTCCGGCGTGGAGCTCGGGGGCCGCGCGCGTCCTCGTGCAGGTCGTGGCGCGGCGGCGCTCATGACAGCGATCGGCGTGATCCTGCTCGTCGCGGGCTCGGAAGCGTTCGTGCGCGGTGGACGCGGCATCGCCGGTCACGTCGGTATGAGCGAGCGCATGTTAGGTCTCACCATCATCTCGCTCGGCTGCGCGATGCCCGAGCTGATCGCCTCCATGGTCGCGGCGAAGCGCAATCAAGCGTCGCTCGCGATCGGCTCGGTCATCGGATCGAACCTGCTGAATGTCTTCCTCGTGCTCGGGATCACCGCCTATCTCAGCCCGATCGACTTCGGCGACCGAATGCACATGGTCGAGCTGGTGGGGCTCGTGGCCATCACGCTGCTCGGGATCATCGTGCTGCGCTCGGACCGCAGGATCTCGCGTCCGGAGGGGGCCATTCTCGTGGCCGCATATATCGGCTTCGTGGTCGCCTCCGCCCTGTTCTGACGCCATAACGCGCTGTTGACCGCCGGTCAGTAAATACCCGAGGCGTGGGATTTACAGCCCGTGCGCATCGGCGGTCTCAGGTTGCAACAGCGCAAGACAGCCGGGGTATCTAGTGGTCACGTGGTCGATCTCGCTACAACTCCGCGTCATGAAGCGCCAGTTTGCTCTCGTCGCGCTGACCTTGGGGATGGTCAGCATCGCGAACGCTGAACCGCAGGCGAACGTCGCCGACGCACCGGAGAACCCGCTCGCGACGCCGTGGTCTCGCCCGCAGCCGACGTACCGCTTCATCGATCCGGGACTCGTGACCAACATCGGCGATCACGACAACGTCGCGGCGGTGTCGTCGAACGTGATCTACCTGAACAACTGCAAGCCGAACGGCTGCCAGGTCTCGCCCGGCCAGGAGAACTCGGCGCAGAACCGCTCCACGATTCCGAACCAGCCCTCCACGGTGCAAGCGTTCGCGTACTCCGACGCGGTGTGGAACCAGGTCGTGCAGTGCGTTCGCGAGACGTACGCGCCGTTCAACGTGCAGATCGTCACCGAGCGTCCGACGACGCCGGGCTATCACATGGCGATCGTCGCTGGCCGTCCGCAGGACGTGCAGATGCAGCAGGGCGTCGGCGGCGTGTCGCCGTTCACGTGCGGCTTCATCAACGGCGGTATCTCGTACTCGTTCGCGAACATCTACGGCGGTGACGTCGACGAGACGTGCTGGACCGTCGCGCAAGAGACCGCGCACTCGTGGGGCCTGGACCACAAGTTCGACAACAAAGACCCGATGACCTACCTGCAGTCGGGTCCGTCGCGGAAGTCGTTCCAGAACATGGCCGGCTCGTGCGGCGAGTTCCAAGCGCGCGCCTGCCAATGCGGCGGCAACTCGATGAACAGCTACCAGGCGATCCTCTCGACGTTCGGCCCGTCGGGTCCGCCCACGCCGCCGGTGGTCACCATCACGGCGCCGACGAACGGCTCGAACGTCGACGCGGGCTTTCCGATCCGCGCGGACATCATGGACGGCCAGGGCGTGTCGAAGGCCGAGCTCTACATCGACAACACGAAGATCGCGACGATCACGTCCGCGCCTTGGGTGTTCAACGCGCCGACGTCGCTGGCGCAGGGCAACCACGTCGTGAAGGTCGTGGGCTACGACATCGGCGGCGCTGCGGGCGATGCGAGCGTCACCGTCGCGATCGGCAGCCCGTGCAGCTCCAGCAACCCGTGCTCCGACGCCACCAACACGTGCGTCGACGGTCGCTGCGTTCCGGGCTCCGGCGTCGACGGCGGCCTGGGCACGACCTGCATGGACAATGCGCAGTGCAAGTCGGGTCAATGCGCGAGCGACGCGGAGGGCAACCGCTACTGCGTCGAGTCGTGTAACCCCGAGGCCGACGGCTGCCCCGGTGACTTCGGCTGCATCGAAGCGGGCACTGGTGGCGTGTGCTGGCCAGGCGCGGGCGGCGGTGGCGGCTGCTCGTCGTCTGGCGCGAACGGCGGCGTGATCTTCCTGGGCCTCGGCCTGGGCGCCCTGCTGATCTCCCGTCGTCGCACCCGTCGCTGAGGTATAAAGGCGGTCCATGAATCGCCTGGTGGTAAGTGCGATCCTGCTCGCGGCTGCGTCGGCATCCGCCGAGACCCGAACGACGTTTCCTCAGCAGGGAGACTCGATCAATGAAGACACGTCGCCCGTCGTGACCAACGGCTTTGGCCGTCCACGACTCGAGCGTGTGTGGCAGGACATCGATCCGGGCCAGTTCTCGGGTGGGCCGCTCGCTGCGGTCAACTCGAACAAGATCTACCTGAACAACTGCAAGCCGAACGGCTGCGTGATCCGCCCCGGTGGCGCGAGCTCGCTCGACGGTTCGGGCTACCAGGGGATGTGGGGCATCAGCGGCACGCGCACGCTGACCGCGTGGAACCAGAGCGACGCGAACTGGAACGCCGTCGTCACGTGTATGCGTGACGTGTTCAGCCGCTTCGGCGTGGAGATCACCACCACGAACCCGGGCACCGCGCCGCACTTCGAGATCATGATCGCGGGACGTCCGACGGACATCGGTCTGTCGAACGGCATCGGCGGCATCTCCCCGTTCTCGTGTCAGCAGTACATCCCGAACTCGCTCGTGTTCGCGTTCGCGAACATCTCCATCTACCAGAACGATCCGGAGGAGATCTGCGCGACCGCTGCGCAGGAGATCGCGCACAGCTTCGCGCTCGACCACGTGATCGATCCGAGCGATCCGCTCACGTACTTCAGCTACAACGGGCGCCGTCAGTTCAAGGACGCGAACGTCCAGTGCGGTAGCGACTGCGACCCCAGTGGCCAATCCCCGATGGGCGCAACATGCACCGGCAGCAACCGCCAGATCCATCAGTGCGCCTGTGGAGGCGCCACGCAGAACTCGGTGCAGAAGATCCGCGCGCTGTTCGGCAGCGGAACGCCGACGCCACCCACCATCAAGATCACGAGCCCCAAGCTCGGCGAGTCGGTGGCACCGGGCTTCCCGATCCGCGTCGAGGCCGAGGACGACAACGGCATCGGTAACGTGACGGGCACGATCGACGGCGTCGCGAACCTCGCGCCGATGGCGATCGTCACCGCGCCGTACGCGTTCAACGCGCCCGCGTCGCTGACCAACGGCACGCACACGATCCGCATGATCGCGACGGACATCTACGGCACGCAGGCAGAAACGAGCGTGCAGGTCATCATCGGTGAGCCGTGCGGCCGGCCCGACGACTGCCCCAACGACACGGACACCTGCATCGGTGGTCGCTGCGTCACCGGGCCCGGCGTCCAAGGTGGCCTCGGGTCGACGTGCGAATCCGGCCCCGAGTGCGCGAGCGGACAGTGCGCGCAAGACTCGTCGGGCGCCAAGCACTGCGTCGAGCCGTGCGCGATCGACGAGGGTCAGTGCCCGGATGGTTTCGGGTGCCTCCCCGCCGGCGACAACGGCGTCTGCTGGCCGGGCTACGACGATGGAAGCGGCGGCTGCTCGGCGGCCGGGCCCGGCGGCCAGGTAACGCTAGGTCTTCTCTTTGCCTCGCTCTTGTACGCGCGTCGGCGCCGTCGTACTCAGCCCCAATGAGCCGCACCCGTCGCGGATGTGTCATCGGCGCCATCGTGGGCGCCGTCGCCGGTTTGGGTGGTGTCGCGCGCGCTCAGCCCGTGAACGAGGCCGG
>JAEYYV010000236.1 GCA_023428295.1 Pseudomonadota bacterium | reverse complement strand
CAACATCGCGGCGAGCGCCGCAGCGACCGCGACGATCGCCGCGATCACGAGCGCGACCTTCTTCACGTCGACGGGCGCGCTGCCGAACACGACTTCGCGGCGCTGCCCGTGGACGATCGCGCGGTAGAGCTTGTCGCGATAGCGATACGCGAGCACCCACGCGGGCAGCGCGACGCGCTCCGTGGTCTGGTTCTCGACGAGACACGCGACGCGAATGTTGCGAAAGTTCCGTCCCGGCACGTGCGGCTCGACGCGCGTCTTCGCGACGCGATCGATCGCTTGCTGCACGACGTCTCGCGCGGCGCTTCGCTGCAGCTCGAAGCTCTCGATCGGCGCGTCGAGATCGGTCACCGTCGCCGCGTCGACGGGCAGCGCTTTGTCGATGTCGTAGTACGGCACCAGCAGCTGGCACTCGTCGCGACGAAGTCCGCGCGAGGCCGGCACGATGATCGCGTCGAACGACATCGCGAGATCGCCCGCGTGCGGTGCCCACGCACTTCGCTGCGCGCCCTGGTTGCTGTCCGCGGTCCAGGTCACGCGTGCTCGCGCGTCGACGCGCCAGCTCGCCCAGTAGAGTGGCTGGATGCTCTCGAGGACCGCGCCGTCGCGCAGCTCGGTCGGTGCGAACCAGCCCCGGCTCGCGAGCCAGCCACGCAGCGACGCTTCGGCGTCCACGCGATCCACGCTGAACGGCACGCGCACGCGCGCGACCTCGATCGGATCGATCGGCTGCTCGATGCTCATCGCCATCGCGCAGAACGCACACCTCGGCGCGCGATGCTCGGCGCTAAACGCGACGGCAGCGCCACACTCGTGACACCGCAGCACCTTGGCGTATGCGCTCGGAGGCGCTGTCTCCTCGAGCGGCGCCGGTAGCGCGCAGATCGCACAGCGCAGATCGCCGTGCTCCAGCGCGGAGGCGCATCGCGTGCACGCACCGCTCACACCAGGTCTCCTCGCATGACCAGGAGCGCGATCGCCGCGGCGATCCCGACGACGACGAGCAGCGTGAGGATCACCTTCCACCATGCGACCGGCGCGTGGCCCGCGACGCGGCCCGTCTGACCGTTGATGGCGATCTTGATCGGTGGCTTGTCGTCGCGATAGCGCACGACGAACATCCACACCGGGACGAGCATCGGATCGAGCGACTCCCACTCGACGCGCGTGCGGTACGCGAGGTCGGCATGCGAATCGCCAGGCATGAACGTGCGCAGCTCGGCGCCGACCTGATCGCGCGCCGCCGCACGGGCGGTGACCTCGCAGAGCATGTGCGACTTGCCGTACTCCTCGTGGATCCAGCCGGCGGTGAGGGCCGGTGTGAACCGTCGGAGCATGCGCAGATCGAAGGGCCCGAGCGCGGTGAGGGTTTCGTCCGACAGACCACGCGACGCGCTGACGATGACGTCGGTGACGTAGCCGACGTGCGCTCCGGCGAGCGGGCGATACTCGGTCTTGGTCACCGTGCGGGTCTTCATGACGGTCTCGGTGATCTCCTTGTCCTTCCACTCCCCACCGTCCCAGTACTTGATCGTCTTCTTGACGTCCTCGAAGTACGTCTCGGTCTCGAAGTAGTGCTCGCCGATCTCGGCGGTGAAGTCCGTGTGTGCGATCGACGAGTACAGGTACGCCGGCACGTAGACCCCGCGCATGTCCTCGATGCGCGCACGAGACAACGCGCTGTCTGCCCACAGGCGGAACCTGCCGAGCCAGGTCGTGAGGCGCTTCTGGGCCCATGCCTTGTCGCCCGCGAACGCGACGGCAAACCGCGGCGTGGGCTGGTCGACCGTGGGCTCCCTCTCGACGATGTTGGGGCTCGCGCAGAACGCGCAGACCTCGGACCTCACGCCTTCGAATGCAAGCGCGGCCCCGCACTGGTCACACGTCAGCGTCGCCACCGAGGGGGAGCTTTGCCGTTTTGTGGACCTCGTGCGATGGCCTTGCGATCATTTTTCGCGGGAACAAGAGACGCACTTGTCGCGTTCGTCCCAGTGAGGTCGTACATGATCGCCGTCATCGGAAACGTGTTCGCGGGGCTCGCCTGCATCGGCCTCTTCACAGCGACGTTGCGCCTGACAAAGCCCCGCTAGACCGCATAGACTGGACGGGTGGTCACCACCGTCTTGCCGCGAGTCGTGCGGCCGCCCGGTACCGACGAGCTAACCCTCGCCGACGTCGAAGCCGTGCGCTTGTTGCTTCGCGGCGAGTCGGTGATCGACTGGCATCGCTTGGCGTATCAGGATCACGCCGAGGTCGATCGCTTCCTTCGCCTGAACGAGTTCGACCCCGAGTCCGAGGAGGAGATCGGTCGCCTCGAGGACCTACGGGGCGAGGCCGTGGATTATCTCTCGCGCGCGTTCGCGATGGCCATCCCGGACGAGGTCGCCGGGGATCTGCCGGCGCGTGACTTGTTCCTCGTCGCCTCGAGCACCGGGCCGCACCAGAAGTGGGCCTGCGTCGTGCTGAAGGTGATGCACATCATCCACCACATCAACGGGCGCCAAGCGCTGCTCAAGATGTCGGTCTCCGACGAGATCATCTTCCGCGAGATCGAGCTAAAGGTGATGCAGGTCGTGGAGCAGCTCCGGCAGGCAGGCGCGCCGCTCGCCGAGTGGGAGTGGTCGAGAAAGCCGCTCGACTCGCAGATCACGAAGCTGCTCGCGAAGCGCTCCACGCTCGCGGCCAACATCTACGACAAGCTGCGCTTCCGCCTGATCGTGCCCACGGGCGCGGATCTCGTCCCGATGCTGGCCACGCTGACGCGGCAGCTCATTCCGTTCAACTACGTGGTCCCCGGCGAGAGCGTGAACCAGCTCATCGATCTGTCG
This sequence comes from Pseudomonadota bacterium, assembly GCA_023428295.1. Classification (GTDB taxonomy): domain Bacteria; phylum Myxococcota_A; class Polyangia; order Haliangiales; family Haliangiaceae; genus JABFXX01. The sequence continues at coordinate 6,802 of JAEYYV010000236.1, read as the reverse complement.
ACGATCCGCGCGGGCAACGACGAGAGTCAACGCATCAAGCTGGCCACGGGTGTGCCCTACAACGAGTTCTCTGGCCCCGAGTACCGAATCGTGAACTTCGTCGCGGATCTGCCGCTGCGCATCGAGCGCCTCTTGCCGCGCGCGGAGATGCCGCAGGGCATCTCTCACGTCGTGTTCGCGTTGACCGAGTTCCAGATCGCGGACAAGGAAACGGCCAAGCGCAACGAGTCTGGCGCGTCGAGCCACGAGGCGTACAAGGCGCGGCAACACGAGCGCGTGCGCATGCGTCTGTTCCGCGACAAGGACGATCCGCTGCCGCCGGACTGAGGAGCGCCTAGCGTTTGCGCAGGAGGTTGCGCGACGACCACCAGCTCCAGCACAGGAGCACGCCCGCACCACGCGCTGTCCACCAGGCCCAGTTCGCGCGCGCATCGTCGCCGCGTCCCTCGAGGACGAGCGCGAAGGCCACCGCCGAGACGCCGACGACCACGAAGATCAGCTGGTGCCCGAGCCGGTACATGAGCTGCGCCGGCGCTTCGAGGTTCTTGAACTTCAGCTGCAGATCGCCCGAGTGGGCCGCGCGCATGAACTTGCGGATCTCGGCGGGCAGCGCCGTCACCGACATCACGAGATCCTTCGATGTCTCGACGAGGAGCTGCGAGAAGTCGCCGTCCTCGCCGAGCACGAAGCGCTCGAGGTACGGGCGGATGACCGTCATCGGGTTGAGCGTCGGATCGAGCTCCGTGCACAGGCCCATGAGCAGGAGCAGCGTGCGCTCGAGGACGATGATCTCCTTGGGGATGTGGAAGTTCTCGGACAGCTCGCGGAGCGAGATATCCATCCGGCGAAGATCCGCGACGCTCTCGAGCCCCTTCTGCGGATCGAACTTGATGTCCTTCAGGTTCAGGGAGTCGAGAGAGATGTTCTCCTGGAACTTCTCGTGGAAGTACTCGACGACCTGCTCGAACATCGCCTCGTTCGCGCCGCGCGCGACAAAGCCCATCGTCTTCATCGCGGTCACGATGCGCCCGGTGTCGCGCGTGAGAGCACCTTGAAGGAGCTCGACGATTCCAGCGCGCACGTTCCCGGGGATCTCGGCGACCGCACCGAAATCGAGGAACACGATCGTCGGCGGCCCGCCGGGGGTGGGCCCCGGACGCACGAGCAGATTTCCGGGGTGCGGATCGGCGTGATAGACGCCGTCGGTGAAGATCTGCTGGCAGTAGATCTCGACGACCTGTCGCGCGAGCTGGCCGCGATCGAGGTTCAGCTGCTTCACCACCTTGCGATCGGTGATCTTGCAGCCGCTCTCGAAGTGCGTGACGAGCACGCGCGCCGTGGACAGCTCCTCGACGACCTTGGGGAACGCGACGTCGGTGCGGTCCTCGAAGTTCGCGCCGATCGTGCGCGCGTTCTCGGCTTCGGCGCGGTAGTCGAGCTCCTCGAGGATGATCGAGCGGATCTCGCGATAGAGCTCCTCGAGCCCTTGGTACGGGATGAACCACCCGATGATGCGGAAGATGCGGCGCAGCGTGAGCAGATCGCGGCGCACCACCTCCTCGATGTCGGGGTACTGCACTTTGACGGCGACCTTCTGGCCGGTGTCGAGTCGCGCGATGTGCACCTGTCCGATCGACGCCGACGCGATCGGGCGCGTCTCGAACTGCGCGAACGCTTCGCTGACCGGTCGGCCGAGCTCCTCGGTGATCCGCGCTTCGATGTCCTTGTACGGGCGCGGCGGCACGGCGTCTTGCAGTCCCTCGAGCTCGCGACGGAACTCCTCCGGGAGGAAGTTCGTCATGATCGAGATCAGCTGACCGACCTTGATGAACAAGCCCTGCAGGTCGACAATGGTGCGCTCGATGCGCCGCGCGTTGCGAAGGTTGACCGCGCGCAGCTCGTGCTCGATCCACGTGTCCGAGTGAAACCGCGCGCGGAAGCGGAGCCACAAGTAGCTCCAGATCACGAGGAACGTCGTCCAGTACGCGCGCACGCTGCGGATCCGCAGGGGAGGGCGACGTGCTTCGAGCTCGTTCGAATAGCGTCGTGACTGGCGCGCGATCACGCTGACGGTCATCGACTCGCCGGGACCGGGAACCGTCGGCAGCTCGCCCGGCGGTGGTGTGTCGCGAACGGGCGGCGGATCGCCCTCTTCGTTGTTCGCGCGCGCCGGTTCCGCCATTCGTCGAGGATACCGCGCCCGCAACCGTTGCGCGCTCTGGCGTTCAAGGGTACGCCACCTATATATGGGCAGCGAGGACGACGCGCGTGAGCCGAGGCCAGACGAGCGGCCCGAGCGCGAGACCGATCGCAACGACGGGCTGACCGAGCGCATTCGCGAGCGGCTCGAGCACCTCGTGCCCGAGCTCGTGAAGAAGACGTTCTCTGCCGGGATGGGCGCCGTGTTCCAGACCGAGGAAGGGATCCGCCGGATCGCTCGCGAGAACCTGCCGGAGGTGGCGGGCTACATCGCATCGTCGGCGGACGGCGCGAAGGACAAGGTGTTCGAGGTGATCGCTCGCGAGACGCGCGAGTTCCTGTCGAACCTGAACCTGACCGAGGAGATCGCGAAGATCCTCACGACGCTGTCCTTCGAGATCAAGACCGAGGTTCGCTTCATCCCGAACAGCGAGCGCTTCACGGGCGCGGAGCCCGACGTGAAGGCGTCTGTGCGCCTCAAGCGCAACGACAAGCCGGTCGGCGAGCCACGCACCGGCGAAAAGGACGAGGCAGAATCCCGTTCTAGCTCCTCGCGCTTGCGGTTCTGGCGGCGTGATGAAAATTCCGACGAGAGTGACGGCGACGACAACCCCGACCGGTAGCCGGTTCTGGATCGGGCTCGCAGAGTGTTAGAATTTTCGCGATGGGACGACCTGCCCGCGCCGGGCTAGTGAGCACAGCTCTGTTCGCATCGGGCTGCGCGCAGATCGCTGGCATCGACATCACGACGCAAGCCGACGAGCCCGCGATGGCGTCGCTCGAGCTGTATCGCATGTCGATCGGCGCGACGCTGACCACCGCGCCGCTCGACCTGACCAACCTGACCGCGACGTACTTGGTCGCGAATCCCGATGCCGCCGACGGCTTGGATCGCATCCCCGCGATCGTCGATCCGAAGGGGACCAACCGCTGGATCGCGGAGGTCCCCGACGGGACGTCGCCGCCGGTGATGTTCACGTTGCCGGACTATCCCGAGCCGAGGACGCGGATCTGGTCGCTGCCCACGCCAACCCTGCGCGGCGCGTTCGGGATCTACGAGCATCCGAATCCGCAGCCGGCGATCGATCCGGCGACGCTGACGGTCCAGGCCACGTTGCCCACGCCGTACGCGGCGACCGAGAGCTTCCAGCTGCTCGTCGTCGGGACGTGGAACGCACGTAGCTTCACTGGAGCGACCGAGATCCCGGACGTCGGTGCCAACGCATTTGGCCCGGTCTCGTTCGCGTACACGACGACGACGCGCCAGACCAATCGCCCGTTCGAGGCGATCACCACCGCAGACTCGACGCTGCTGCTGCGCTACGTGGGCACGCGGCTGACGGGCGTGATGGAAGGAACGCCGTTCGATCAGACGAGCATGGACACGGTCAGCGGCACCATGTCCGCCGTCGCCGCGACCGAGACGCTCACCGCCACGCTCAACAACATGACCGTCGCTGCGCGGTACACACCGCTGCGTCCTGCGATGCCAGCACCGACGATGTCCTGGTCGCTCGTCGCTGCGCCCGGGTTCGCGAGCGCGAGCCTGAACGGCCCGCGCCTCAACAGCGCCTCGGTGCTCGCCGCGGATCCGAGCGAGATCAGCGTCTCGTACGGCAACCCGTTCGTGGCCAAGGGATGGCAGACAGCGTTCTCCTGGACGACGGGATCGACGCGCCAGTACACGCCGCCCGGTGCACCGGGGCCGATCACGCTGAACGCGGGGCTCTCGCAGTACGTGATGCCGTCGGGTGACATGACGATGGTTCTCCCCGCTGGTTTGCCGGAGCTCATCCAGCTCGACGAGCAGCCGCTGTCGACCGACGGCATCATGATCGACAAGCCGATCAAGGCGCTGAAGGCATCGTTCACGGTTCCGCCATCTCCGGCGAACACGCTGTATCAGATGACCCTCTACGAGCTCGTGCCGAACGCAGCGGGCACCGGCCTCGAGCACAAGAACGTGCTGTCGATGACGAGTGCATCCTCGGACGACTTCCTCATCCCCGCCGCGTTCTTCGAGTCGGGCAAGTACTACACGCTGCGCGCGCAGACGATCGCGGGTGGATATCCGAACCTCGCCGAGGGCGACCTACAAACGCGCGAGCTGCCGATGGCCACGGGCTACATGGACAGCGGCGTGGTGGTGGTGAACTGATGATGCGGCTTCTCTCGTCGATGATCCTCGTCGCTGCGCTGGGCTCGACGGCGACGGCCGACAAGGCCGACAAGCTGTTCCAGAAGGCAAAGAAGCTGCACGGGGAGAAGAAGTTCGCCGAGGCGTGCCCGACCTACGAAGCGGTCGACAAGACCGATCCCGCCATCGGCTCGAAGCTGAACACGGCGAAGTGCTACGAGGATTGGGGCCGGCTCGCCACCGCGTACAACTGGTACCTCCAAGCGGAGAAGATGGCGACCGAGGCCAAGGACGATCGCGCGGCCAAGATCAGAGGGCTGATCGAAGAGCTCGACATGAACGTCCCGCGCATGACGATCAAGATCCCCGACGGTGCGGATCCGGACGTCGTCGACACGCTCACGCTCGACGGACAACCTGTGCCCGAGGAGTGGCACAACACGCAGCAGCGGATCGATCCCGGCCCGCACGTGATCGAGTTCGTCGTCGACGGAGAGAAGAAGAAGAAGCTCGCGCCTGTCGAGCGCGGCGGTGAGTCCGAGTTGTCGCTCGACATTCCCAAAGGGGTCGGCAAGAAGCCGCGCAAGAAGAAGGGCGATCTCGACGCGGCGGTCGCCGCCGAGTCATCGGATCCGGGCAAGACCCGGCGCTACCTTGCGTACGGGCTCGGCGGCGTGGGGCTCGCCGCGATCGGCGTGGCGTCGTACATGACGTTGTCCGCGCGCGGCGACTACAACGACGCGCTCGCCGAGCACTGCATGGGATCGACGTCGGGATGCAACGCGACGGGCTATGCGATCACGCGCGACGCACGCCGGACGGCGAACATCTCCACCGTGATCACGCTGGCGGGGGTCGCCGCGATCGCTGGCGGTGCGGTGCTGTACTTCACTGCACCCAAAGCGCCGCGCGCGACCGAGAAGGCGCCACCGGTGCAGGCGGTGTACGTGACACCGATGATCGACGCTACCGGCGGCGGATTCGTCGTCGGTGGAGCGTTCTAGCTGTTCGGGCTCGTTCGGGCTCGTTCGGCTAAGGGTTGTCCCGCAATTCAATCCTGAGGTTGTGGAGTCGGGCAACCGCCTGCAATGTGTCCGCGAGGTGCCGGGCACGTCGCCGGTGGTCGCGCAGGATGCGCTAGTCCTCGAGTCGCGCGATCGCGTGCTCGACGCGCGGACGATGCGATTGTTTGCGAATTGCGGCACGTCGATGGTCCCGCGGCGGGATGAGCGGGCCGTCGACGACCCACGACCAGCGGCGGTTGCGGTCCGGGGCAGCAGCGAGCTCGGCGATCTGCGTCGTGAGAGCCGCCACCATGCGATGAGCGGCTGACTTCGAGATTCCGAACACGGCGGCGAGCTCGCGCATCGTCAGGTTCGTCCGCAGCGCGGCGCAGACGATGAGGACGCAATGAGGACGCGGTGCTGACGTGGACGTGACCATGGACGCCCACGCCGTCCTTCTCGCGCGCGATCATCGCGTGAACATAGGTGGTCGATGACTCGCGCGAGCTGCCGTGGGGAGAGGGCCGCGAGGATGTGCATGCGTGGGATCGTCATTGTCAGAATGGTGACGTAGGATCGATCGGTGGCGTCGTCGGGGAAGCGGACACGAGGTCCGAACAAGCAGACACCGTGGTCGCGCGATGCGGCCGACGGTCTGTCGGTGCTGCGCCTGGCCCTCGATGTCAGCGATCCGATGCACCGCGCGCACGTCGAGTCGATGTTCGAGTGTGCATACTCGATGTACCGCGCTCTTCGTCGCGATGCGCGCGATCGGTGCCGCGCGTACTGGGCAGCGCACCACGAGCGGGCATCGTCGCCTGCGGACGTGCGCGAACGGCTCGGACTGTCGAAGAAGGGGCTCGAGTACCGTGCCTACGAGCACCTCGACGCTGCGCCCCATTTACGGCCGTTCCTGACCAAGGCGCTCGCGATGCACCTCGCCGACGCTGTCTGGGCCGGGACCGAGCGTCACCTGTTTCGAGACAGCAGCGGCAAGCGGCAGGGCGCGCCACGAGGCAGCCACTGGTACGACTTCAAGCGAATCCCGGGCCGCGCGAAGTCGCACACGCGCGACAAGAAGTGGGAGACGTTTCGTCTGCACGGCGACCTCGCGGGCCATCGCGCGGCATACACCGATGCGACCGGCGACTTCGTGCAGCCGCGGCGTATGCGCCCCGTCGAGAGCGACGCGTGGTGGAGCTACAAGGGGGCCCTCGCGGTCGTGTTCAGCGGCCTTCCCAGCGGCACGATCGTGCTGCCCGTGCGTCTTCCCACGGCGCCGAGCAATCAGCCGATCCTCGACCATCACCTCACCGATCCGAGCCGCTGGCACAAGATCGATCTGGTGCGCTCGCGCGATCCGCACGCCGTCGGTGGCTGGCGCTACGAGGCGCATCTGTCGGTGCTGGTCCAGCCGTACGTCTCGCCGAGCACAGCGGAGCGGCGAGCGCGCGCGGCGATC
>JAEYYV010000015.1 GCA_023428295.1 Pseudomonadota bacterium | reverse complement strand
GACCTGGGCGCCGCGATCGCCACGCCGCGCGACGCGAGCACCGCGACCGCCGGTGACTGCACGACGTTCGCGCTGGCCTACGCGGCGGTCGCGCAGCGCTCGCAGATCCCGACGCGGGTAGTGACGGGCTTGCGCGTCGATCGCGCGAACGATGGCGAGCGCTTGGTGCGCCATCGCTGGGCCGTCAGCTGGACCGGCACGAAGTGGATCGCCGTCGATGCCGCCTTCGGCCACGTACCGGCAGGCGGCGATCTCGTCGGCCTCGCCGTGCACGATGCCGACGACGCGGGCCTCATCGCGGGCGAAGCCGCGCTCGCGCAAGTGCGAGCCGCTGCGTGGACGCGGTAGCGAGCGTGAGCTGACTCGAGCTAAGCGCCCGCGCGACACGCCCGGAGCGCGCGATGAAGCGCCGCCTCGTCGAGGCCTTCACCGATGAGCACGAGCTCCGTGCGGCGCGGGGCCTCGCCCCACTCACCGTCGTGGCGCAGCTCCGTGCGAACGCCCGCGCGCTCGACGAAGCCGCGGCGCGAGTCATTGGCGAGATGCACGAAGCCCTTCGCGCGCACGAGCCGATCGCCGAGCTGCTCGATCACCTGCAGCACGCGCTCGCCGACCAGCGGCGCGTCGTCGGTGAACGCCACCGCGACGAGCTGGTTGCCGTGGGGGTGAGCCTCGTGATCGTCGGCGTGCGCGTGCGGACGCGACGACCACGCGCGCAGCGTGCGCGGCTCGACGACCCACGCGGTCATCGCGCGCGCGCCCGCATCGTCGGCGTGGAACGCGGCGCGCTCGGCGTGCGGAGCGAGCGAGTCGAGCTGCGCGTGCGTGCGGATCACCGCGTCGGCCGTGGCGACGTCGAGCTTGGACAGCAGCACGCGATCGGCGCTCGCGACTTGCTCGCGTGCTTCGTCGCGACGCGAGAGCGCATCCGCGCCCGACTCCGCGTCGACGACGCAGACCACGCCAGCGGGCAAGATGCGCTCGCGGACCGCGTCCGAGACCTTCACGAGCCCGTCGAGGATCGCGGCCGGCTCGGCGATGCCCGTGGTCTCCAGCACGACGTGATCGGGCTTCGCGCGCGTGATGATGTCGCCGATGCCGTCCCACAGATCGTTCTTGAGATCGACCGAGCAGCAGATGCAACCGCCCGCGAGCTCGAGCACGTCGCCGCCGCGCCCGACGATGAGCTGCGTGTCGATCGAGATACGGCCCAGCTCGTTGACCAGCACCGCGATGCGCTTGCCGTGTTGCGCGGCGAGCATGCGGTTCAGCGCGGTGGTCTTCCCCGCGCCGAGCCAGCCGGTCAGGATCGTGAACGGAACGCGGTCGGTCATCACGTCCTCGTGCTTCAGCGACGGAAGAGCACGCGCTCGACGACGTTCGCGAGCACTTCGCGCACGAACGGACGCACGACGAACGCTTCGGGGCCGCCCTCGGCGCCCACGTCGTAGATGTCGATATACGACGACGTCATCATCACGACCGGGATCTGCGTGGTGGTCTCGTCGGTCTTGATGCGACGGCAGACCTCCGCGCCGTCGATCTTGGGCAGATCGCTGTCGAGCAGGATCACGTCGGGCGGCTCGTGCTTCACGCGCGCGAGCGCGCTCGCACCGTCCCGCGCGACTTGCACCACGTGGCCGCGACCGGAGAGCACCTTGACGATCAGCCGGACCACGTCCGGTTCGTCGTCGATCACGAGCACGCGCGCCATGCGTCGATTCTACTCGCGATCCGCCCGAATCAGTTGTCGATCAGTTGTCGATCAGTTGTCGATCACTTGTCGATCACTTGTCGATCAGTCGTCGATCAGTTGTCGATGACGGACTGGATACAGGTCTGCGCGACGTTCGACGACCAGTCGCGCTTGTTGACGAAGTACGCCCGCAGGTTGCCCTTGCGATCGATCAGCGCGCTCTCGGGGACCGCCTTGATGCCCCACGAGCGCGTGATCGCGCCGATGTTTCCATCGTCACCCGGCGGGTCGATGAAGACCTTGAACGGAATGCCATCCGGCAGCGCCTTCTGATACGCGGCGAGCGCTTGGTCGAAGCTGAGCTCGCCTTTGGGCCGCTGGCCCGGCGCGAGGCTGTCGACCAGCGCGTTCAGGATGTCCGTCCAGGAGTTGTCGGACGCGAGCGTGATGACCACGAAGTCCTCGCCCGACAGCTCGTTGGCCACCGTACGGATCGACGGCTTCTCCGTCTTGCAGACACCACACCACGACGCCCAGAAGTTCAGGAGCACGACCTTGCCGCGGAAGTCCGACAGCTTGACCTTCTGGCCCTTGTGGTCGAGGGCGACGAAGTCAGGCGCCGGTGTAGGCATGGCGCAGTTGCCGCCGGTGCAGAGCGCGGGGTTCAGCGGCAGATCGCCGCGGAGCCCGCGACACGCCGCCTTCTCTTCCCGGGCGGCCGCGTTGGGCACCATCCACATGAACACGCCGAGAATGGCGGCGCTGATCGCGACCGCGGCGACTCCCACGCCGACGACGCGCGGATCGAGGACGATTCCACCTTTGGCAGGGCCGGCCATCAGCCACACCTTAGCCGAAGTTCCGCTATGCTCAAAGGCATGTCGGTGCGCGGCGCGCTCAGCACCATGCCCGCGGAGGACGTCCTCGAGTGGGTCGCGCGGAGAAAGCTCTCCGGCCCGATCTCGTTCGAGCGACGCGGCCTCGTGCGCAGCATTGTCGTCGAGGGCGGTGTCATCGTGTACGCCAGCTCCAATCGCCGAGACGAACAGCTCGGCGTGATCCTCGTGCGGTCGGGGCTGGTCGCCGAGCGCAAGCTCGCCGATTCGCTCGAGACGCGCGCGGAGACCGGCGTCCAGCTCGGCAAGGTTCTGTTGATGTCGGGGCTGATCACGGAGAGCGACCTCATCGAGATCCTCGCGACCAAGATCCGCGAGGCAGTCACCGATGTGGTCACGTGGACCGATGGCTCGTTCGATATTATTCCCCGCGCGCAGCCTCCCGCGACCGGCGTGAACGCCGAGCTGACGGTGGACGTCTGCCTGACCGTGGCGCGCCGACGCGCCGCGCGCATGGACAAGATCATGGAGGTCCTCGGGAACGACGACGTCGTGTTCTACGCGCCGCCCACCGCCATCCCGCCGCCCACCGACCCCGACGCCGTGATCGACGTCGCCAAGATCTGGACACTCGCCGGTGATCGCCGGTCCGCCGCAGACATCGCCGCCTCGTTCCAAGGCGAGCGGTACGCCACGTTCGACGCGCTCGCGACGATGCTCGATAGCGGCGCCCTCGTCATCGATCGTCGCAACCGCGAGCGCACCAACTCCGCGGTCGAGCTCGCGGCCGGTGCACGCGGCCGCCTGCGACAAGGCGATCGCGCGGGTGCGCTCGCGATGGCGACGCAGGCGCTGCATCAAGATCCGAGCGATGCCGAGGTGCGCAAGACCTTCGCGCAGATCGAGCGCGCACGTGTCGCCGAAGTCGCGCGCCAGCTGCTATGCCGTCATCGCGTGCCCAAGCGCATCAAAGATGTCGCCCCCGGCAAGGTCGCCGAGGAGCTCGGACTCTCGGCCGCCGAGCTCGAGCTCGCGGCGCGCGTCGACGGGCGGTGGGACCTGCTCTCTCTCGTGAAGTCCGCGTCGGTGCGTGAAGCGGATGCGCTGCTCGCGTTCGCACATCTCGCAGAAGTCGGTGTCGTCGAGCTCGGATGATGGAACGCACCGCTCAGCCTCTCCAGATCGATCGAGCGCGCCTCCTGCCACGCAGCGGCATCGGTGTCGACAACGCGTGGCTCGTCATCGCGCCGCCCGGTAATCCGATCATTCGCCTCGACGCGCGCCTCCTCGATCGCGTCGAGCTGATCGGTCGCTCGCCCACCGTACCGCTCGTGTGGTCCGGCATGGCCACCGCCGGTGTCGCCGCGGCCGCGCTGTCGTTCATCCCCGGCGGCGTGTTCGCGTGCGCGGGTCTCGCGTACCTCGCGCACGAGCGCTTCAGCGAAGCGCGCCGCCGCCAACGCTCGCGCGACTTGCTCCTCGCGCTCGGCGATCTCGAGGTCGCGCTTCACGTGGCCGACGGCCCCGAAGCCGCGAAGAACATCGCCGACCAACTCGCGCCCTACACGCGCGACGCACCGATCACGCGCCCCGAGGTCTACGAGGACGCGAAGCGACGCATGCGCGCGCAAGCGGAAGGCAAAGGCGAAGCCTCCGCGAAGCGCGAGCTCGAGAACGCGCTGCTCGTCGGCACCGACGTCGTCTACATGCACGGCGATTGGCTCCACGTCGGCTCGGGCGCCACGTTCCGCATCGCCGAGGTCCGCGAGCACGCGCTTCGCGGCGCGAACCTGCCGCTGCAAGGCGGCCGCTTGTTGCAAGCCGCGATGGGTCTCCTCGTCGTCGCCGCCGCGGGTCGCGCTGCTGCGGGCGAAGACGTGGCGCTGCTGTCCAAGCGCATCGCCGACTACGAGAGCTGGTCGGGACACACCGCCGGTCGCTGATGCGCGATGACAAGCCCGCCGCGTTCCGCTACGCGGTCGCGAGCGCAGCAGGTCCGAGTCTCGAACATGGTCCGAGCCGCTCGTGCGCAGACTGCGTGTGCTCGACCCTAGTCGAAGTGCACGGCGAGGCGTAGCTCGAACGACGTGCCCTGCCCCGCCTCGCTCGCGGCGTCGACGGTCGCCCCCCACGGCTCGACGATCGAGCGCGCGATGTCGCCGAGCTCGGTCGCGCGCGCCGAGCCGGCCCCGTTGTCCGCGATCGTGATCGCGATGCTCGCGCCTTCGTCGATATCGCCGTCGAGGACCACGCGCACCGAGAGCGAGCTGCCCGGTGCTTCGCGCGCAGAAGCGGCGCACGCGGAGACGAGCTGCGCGATCACGAGCGCGAACGTGCCCGGTGTTCCACGCGCGAGCGGCGTCGAGCCGAGATCCACGACGAGCTCGATCGATGGCGTCAGGTGATGCGTCGCGAGGCGGAGGCCGAGGTCGACAGCGGCCGCAGCGTCGAAGCCCGCGGGCGGATCGTGATCGAGCGCGCGGTCGAGCTCGTCGAGGCGGCGCGCGAGCGTGGTGGCCTCGAGATACGACGCGGCGAGATCGTGACGCAGCGACTGCACGCTGCGCCACGGATACGGCGTGGGTCCGGTGGAGGTGGCGACGTGACGCTCGAGCGTATCGACGACGAGGCCCAAGCGATCGCGGAGCGCGCGCACCGGCTCGACGAGCTCGCGTGCGACCTCGATCGCGATCGTGCCACCCAGGCGGTACTCGACGTCGTCGCTCATATCGTCCCCGTGAGCAGGAACCACGTTTGGCCGATGCCGCCGTTGACGAGGCCGCGCGAATAGCCGAGCTCGAACGTGCCCGGCACGAAGTAGCCGAAGAAGGCATCGACGCGGAGCGCGGCACCGAGCGAGGTGCGGAAGCTGCGCGTGTAATCGAACTCGGTGTCCCACGCGGAGCCCGTATCCGAGAGGATCGCGCCGTGGACGCGACGGAAGTAGACGGGCAGCGTGGCGATGCCTCGCTCGATCTGGAATAGCTCCTGCCGATACTCGACGTTCAGGAGGTGGAACTGGTTGCCGGCGATGTTGCGCGTTGGATAGCCGCGCAGATAGCCCGTGACGCCGACGCGCGACGAGTCGACGATCGAGCGCGCCACGTCTTGCGCGGGGATGCCGCCGAGGCCGTACGTGCCGGTGCGCACGAGGTCACCCGCGCGGAGAGCTCCGTTGAGGCGCGCCATCAGCGTCGGTGTCTTGCCAAAGAGCCGCTGGTAGTACGTGAACGTGTAGCTCGTGGTGAGGTTCTTGTAGGTCGCGCCGATCGCCGGGTGATCGAGGCGCAGGCCGATCGAGGCGTCGAAGCCCGCCGTGGGACCGACGCCGAACGCGACGCCGCGCACGTTGGAGTAGCCGAGGCGCGTGCCAGCGCCACTCTGGAAGTAGTTCGTGATCGGACGTACGGGCACGCGCATGTTGGGATCGAGCGGAACGTCGGCCGCCTCGACCTCGCGGAAGTAGTCCGCGTCGTAGTCAAACGAGAGCGTCCAGCGCGAGCCCGGCCGTGACTCGAACGGGATGCTCGACGAGAAGTTCGCGCTCCAGTTCTCCTCGCGGAAGTTCTTGCCGATGCCGTCGACGCGATAGCCGCCGCGATCGCCGATCGTGCGGCCGAGTGCGAAGCGCAGTCCCCAGCGAAGGCGGGTGTACGCGTACGACGTGCCGATGTTGAGGTCGCCGTCGTCGAGCTGCATGCCGAGGCCGAGCGCCCAGCTGTGCAGGCCGAACGCGTCGGCGCCGCCCGTGTTGATCGTCGCGGTCGGGGAATCGCCGCCTGCGAGTTGCCCGGTCCACGTCTGCGGCGCGAGCGTCTCGGTCGCGCGATACGGGCGCGGCTCGCTGATCTTCGTCGAGCCTTGGAGCACGTTGCTCGATCGCGGGCGATCGTCCACGTACTCGAGCGCGGGGAGCCACGTTCCCGGATCGACCATCAGCTCGTGCAGGTCGTAGCCGCCTTCGGGGACGGCAGACTCGAACACGAGGCGCTTGCCGTCGGGCGATGGCGCTGCGAGGAACGCACCGCCGAGCACGTTGGTCACTTGCCACGTCGTCTTGTCGTGCGTGTCGTACGCGTAGATGTTCTGGATGCTCGTGCGATCGCTATCGAAGTAGATGTAGCGACCGTCGGGGGACCAGTCCGGCGCGAGATCCACCGCGCGATCCTTCGTGACCTCCTCGACGGCGCCGGTCGCGACGTCGACGACGAGGATGTCGCGGAAGCCGCCCTTGCGCCACGCCGAGAACGCGATGCGCGTGCCGTCGGGGGACCACGCGGGCTGGAACGCCTGATCGAAGCGCTCGCCGCGCCACACGACTTTCGGCGGCGCGTCGGGAACGGCGTCCATGACGGCGAGCACGCTCGTCGACTCTTCGTTCATCGAGAACGCGATCTTGCGTTCGTCGTTGGAGATCGCCGGATCGCGCGCGCGCTTGCCGCGCGTGAGCCGCACTTGCTGCCGCGTCTTCGCATCCCAGCGGAAGATGTCCTGGAACGAGTACGCCAGCCGAAACAGCCGGCTCTGCTCGAACACGAGCGAGCCATCGGCGAGCACGTCGAATGGACCGAGACCGTCGATGCGAACCACGTCGCGCGCGCTCTTCTCGTCGCCGCCGACGGGCATCGCGCGGATCTTGGGATCGCGATAGCCATCGAACTGCCACCACCACAGCTCCTTACCGTCGGCGGTGTAGTGCGCCCAGTGGTTGGTCTCCGCCGTGGTCGTCAGGCGGCGTCCCGTGATGAGGCCGCGGCGCTCGGCCGCCATCTCCTGCAGCCCGTAGCGATCGCGCAGGTAGAGCTTCCAGTCGTCGTACAGCTCGGTGAACGGCTTGCCGACGACCTTCGCGATCTGGCGGTTGATCGCGAACGGTGGAGCGTAGCCACCGGCGGTGTGGATCATCTCGCGCAGCGCATCGTCGCCGTACTTCTCGAACACGAAGCGCAAGAAGTGGGAGCCGTACACGTACGAGGTGTTCCCTCGCGGGTACGCGCGCGGTGCGCCCGTGACCTGATCGAGGCGTAGATCCTTGTCGAGGTGGCGCGACGTGCGAATGAACTGCTCGAAGCGCGAACCTCGGTTGCGTCCGCCCGACGAGCGCTTGCTCTCTTCGTACGTGGCGATGCCCTCGATCACCCAGCGCGGCATCACTTGGTTAGGCGCCCAGGTCTTGCCAAAGATCGCGTTGTAGATGTTCGGCAGGCCCGACATCGTGTCGAGGTGGAGGATGTGCGTGTACTCGTGGGCGGTCAGCCCGTACATCCAGTCGTCGTGATCGTCGAGCTCTGTCGAGCCGTTCGGCGCCGTGGCGAACAGCTGGATCGCGTTGCGCGGCAACACGCCCGCGAACCCGTTCGCGCTGTCGGTATCGTCGACGAGGACGATGATCGTCTTGCCGTCGGGGCGATGATCGAGCGCCGGCGACAGCGTGCGATGCGCGGCCTCCGCGACGGTGGCCACGCGCTGCGCGACCTCGGCCAGCCGATCGTAATAGTGGATGACGAAGTGATCGGTCTCGATCGTGTGGTGGACTCGGAGCGGATCGCCAGCGTGCGCGGTGCCCGTCACCGCAACGGCGGCCAGAAGCACCGCCGCGAGTCTCATTTGTGAACCTGGGGAGGGTTCGTGTTCGAGCGCGGTCGCGTCTTCTCGGCCGAGAGCCCGAACACGTACTCGCTCACCATCGCGCGCACCTCGGCGGCGGTCGCGAGCTTGCGCGTGCGCTCCATCACCTGTTCACCCGCCGCTACCGTCATCGCACGCACGGTCGCTTTCACCTCGGGAATGGACACCGCCGACATCGATAGCTCGCGGACCCCGAGTCCCAGCAGGACCGGTGCGATCATCGGCTCGCCCGCCATTTCGCCGCACACGGTGACCGGAATGTCCGCGGCCTTCGCCGCTCGCGCGATGTGCTCGATCAAGCGAAGCAGCGACGGATGCAGCGGCTCGTAGAGGTACGAGACGTACTCGTTCACGCGATCGACGGCCATCGTGTACTGGATGAGATCGTTGGTGCCGATCGAGAAGAAGTCCGACTCCGCCGCGAGCAGATCGGCGGTGAGCGCCGCCGACGGCATCTCGATCATGATGCCGAGCTTCACGTTCTCGTCGAACGCTTGGCCCTCCGCGGTCAGCTCGGTCTTCACCTCGTCGACGACCGCCTTGGCCGCGCGCAGCTCCGAGATTCCCGAGATCATGGGGAACATGATCTTCATGGGGCCATGCGTCGATGCGCGCAGAAGGCCACGCAGCTGCGTCTTGAACAGCCCGCGTCCGAGATCGGAGAGGCACAGACGAATCGAGCGCAGACCGAGCGCGGGATTTGCCTCCTGCAGATCCGCGGCTTCGAGGAACGACGCGAGCTTGTCAGCGCCGAGATCGAACGTGCGGATGGTGGCGGGCATGCCGTTCAAGCGCTCGAGCACGCGCACCGCGGTTTGATAGTGCGTCTCCTCGTCGGGCAGCTCGGGCTTGCCCATGTAGAGGTACTCGGTTCGAAACAGGCCGACGCCCATCGCGCCGTAATCGAGCGCGTCGTCGAGCTCGTCGGGACCGTCGATGTTCGCGAACAGTCCGACCTCGATGTCGTCGCGCGTGCGCGCGGGAAGATCGCGCAGCGAGTGGAGCGCGGCCCCCGCGGCGACCTGCCGGCGCTGCTCCTCGCGGAACTCGGCCACGGTTGCCGGAGCTGGATTGACGATGACGATGCCCGCCGCGCCGTCGATCAGCACGAGGTCATCGGTCTCGACGACCTCCGTGATGTTCTCGAGTCCGACGACCGCAGGGATCTCGTGCGCGCGCGCGATGATCGCGGTGTGGCTCGTCTTGCCGCCCGCGTCGGTGATGAGCCCCGACACCGCGGCCTTGTGCAGCTGCGCCGTGTCGGCGGGCGACAGATCGTATGCGACGACGATCGCATCGGGCGGCGGTTGCAGCGGGCCGGTGTCGCGCCCCAGGAGGTTGCGCAGCACGCGCTCGAACACGAACTCGACGTCGCTGCGTCGCTCGCGCAGGTACTCGTCCTCGACGGAGTCGAACACGCTCGCGATCTCGTCGACCGCCTTGCGCAGGCCCCACTCCGCGTTGATCAGCTCCTCGCGAATGAAGCCGACCGCCGCGCCGACGAGGTGCTCGTCGTGGAGCATCATCTGGTGTGCGGTGATGATGTGGTAGTCGCTCTCGTTCTCGCTCGCCAGCTTCTCTTTGATCTTCGCGAGCTGCTTGTCCGAGGCGGCGATCGCTTTGTAGAGGCGCGCGATCTCGGTGTCGATGTCGTCGGACTCGATGTGGTGGCGCGGTGCTTTGAGCGTGTCGCGGCCGATCAGGAACGCGCGTCCGAACGCGATACCTGCCGAGACGCCCAATCCTTGTTTGCGTAGCTCCAGGCGCTGCTCTGTCATTTCGATTCGCCGAACTTGTCGTTCACCAACGCCACGAGCGCGTCGACGCACTCGGCCGCGCGATCACCCTTTGCTTTGATCGTCAGCGTCGTGCCCTTGGTCGCGACCAGCATGAGCACGCCCATGATGCTCTTGCCGTTGACCTCGGTGGTGTCCTTCGCGATCTGCACCTCGCAGGGAAACTTGGCGGCGAGCTGCACGAACTGCGTCGCTGCACGCGCGTGCAAGCCGCGATCGTTCTGCACGACCACTCGCTTCTCGGCCTTGACCGGATCGCTCACGTCACCCGCTCCACATCACGATGGCGAACCAGGATATCCCACTCTCCACCGAGTCGGCGGCGAAGCTCTTCGACGATCGTCACCGAGCGGTGTCGGCCGCCCGTACAACCGACACAGATGGTCACGTACAATTTTCCTTCCTTCTGGAAGTGCGGGAGCGTGAAGCGCAGGAGGCTCTCGACCTGCCGCGTGAGCTCGAGTCCATCGGCGCCGAGGACAAACTTCGCCACCTCGGGATCACGCCCGTCGAGGTGGGTCAAGGTCGGCTCGAAGTACGGGTTGGGCAGGAAGCGCACGTCGAACACCAGGTTGAACTCGAGCGGCAAGCCATGCTTGAAGCCGAACGAGACGAGGGTCACCGCGAGCTTGCCGGTGCCGCCGTAGCGATCCTGGATGATCGCCTTCAGCTGGTGCATGTTGAGGTTCGACGTATCGACGACGGCAGCGCCGTGGCGCAGGTCCGCCATCAGCTCGCGATCGCGGCGAACACCGTCGAGAAGATCGTCGCCGCTGAGCGGATGCCGGCGGCGCGTCTCCGAGAAGCGACGCAAGAGGACCTCATCGCTCGCGTCGAGGAACATCACCTCGAGGCGATGACCCGCGCCGCGCAGCTTGGCGAGCTCGCCGCGCCACGCCGACAGGTTGCGTCGCTGGCGGGAATCGATCGCGAGCGCGAGCTTGTCGCGGTCGCCCTCGTGCGCGAGGTGCTCGACGAGGCTCGTGACGAGCGGCACCGGGATGTTGTCGACGCACGTGAACTCGATGTCCTCGAGCGCACGCAGCGCCGTCGACTTCCCCGCGCCCGACAGTCCGGTGACGATGACGATCTGCACTACTCGACCTCGACCCCGGAGGCTGCCTCGGACTCCGCGATCATCGCGGCCTGCAGCTGATCGCGGAAGGCGCGCGCGGAGTGCGTGCCCTGCAGCTTGAGCAGTTGGTTACGCGCGGCGACCTCGATCAGCGTCGCGAGGTTGCGGCCGGGCCGCACCGGCAAGCGGATCTTCGGCACGCTCACGTCGAGGATCTTCTCGAACGCGTCGTCGAAGCCCAAGCGATCGTAGTCGTCGCCCGAGGGCTCGCTCCACTCGTGAAGCTCGACGACGAGCTCGATCTTCTTCGCGTTGCGAACCGCGGCGACGCCGTAGAGATCCTCGATGTTGATGATGCCGAGGCCGCGGATCTCCATGTGGTGACCGAGGATGCCCGCGCCGCGCCCGACGAGCTGCTGCCCCGCCTTGGCGCGAATGCGCACGATGTCATCGGCGACCAAGCGGTGTCCGCGCACGACGAGATCGAGCGCCGTCTCGCTCTTGCCGATGCCGCTCTTGCCGAGCAGCAACACGCCGATGCCGTTCACGTCCATCAAGACGCCGTGCATCTCGACGACGGGCGCCAATCGATCGCCCATCCACGACGTCACCGCCGCGATGAAGTCCGCGGTGGTCAGCGCGCTCGTGAGCAGCGGCACGCCTCGCGACTCGGCCGCCGTACGCAGCTCCTCGGGCGACTCTTGTCCGCGGCACACGACCACGCAGGTCGGCTCGCTCGCGAACAGCGTGTCGACGCCGACCTGACGCGCGGGCTTGTTGTCGACGAGATACTCGATGTCGGTCGCGCCGAGCACCAGCACGCGATTGGGATGGAGCTGCTCGGGCCAGCCCGTGAGCGCGAGCCCCGGCTTCTGGATCCGCGGGACACTGACGGTGCGATTCAACCCGGCGTGTCCAGCGACCACCGTGACCTCGAGCTCTGTTCGCTCGAGCAGCTCGCTCACCGTGAGCCCGCCAGCCTCCGCCATCTCAGTATTTGGCGTCCTCTTCGGAGACGACCTGATACATCGACTCGGCATCCGGCGCCGCGAGCAACCGCTTGCGGAACTCGGGATCCTTGAACACGCGGCTGATGCGCGCGAGCGCCTTCAAGTGCGCGCCGGTCGACGCTTCGGGCGCGACGAGCACGAAGAACAAGTACGTCGGCTGCCCGTCCATGGAGTCGAACTCCACACCGCTGGGTGCACGCCCCAAACAAGCGACGATCTCGCCGACGGTGCCGAGCTTGCCGTGCGGAATTGCGACGCCCTCGCCGATCGCGGTCGATGCGAGCTGCTCGCGCTCGATCAGCACCTTCGACAGCGTGGCGCGATCGATCCGCGGGTGTTGGTCCGACATGTACGCGGCAAGCTCTTCGAGAATGCCGCGCTTGTCGGTCGCATTGAGCGCGGGAACGACCATCTCGCGCTTGATGAGGTCGACGATCTTCATCAGCCGCGAATCAAGGTACCACTTTCGGCCGTCGGTGAGTGCCGACGGGCCTCCTTACGCAGTGACGTTGGCGCCGGTCTCGATGAGGCCGTATTCGCCATTCTCACGCTTGTAGACCACCGCGACCCGCCCATCCGTGTCATGGCGGAACACCAGGAACGGCTCGTGGAGCAGGTTGAGCTGCACGATCGCCTCCGACACGCTGAGGGGCTGGGCGTGGAACTTCTCCGTCTTGACGACCTTGAAGTCCGGCGCGGGACCCGCGTCCGCATGATCCTGCGTGGGCGCGTGACCGTTGGCCTCGCCGCCGAGGCCGTTGAACGCCTCGGACACGATCGAGTGCGACCACGGCATCGCCTGCACGTGGTGCGGGCGAGCCTTCATGCCCTCGAGCTTGCCTTTGTACTTTCGGACCTGCCGCTCGATCTTCGCGATGCAGAGATCGATCGAGCTGTACATGTTCTCGGTCGTCTCGTGACCCGCGACGGCGAGACCGTTGTGCAACTGGAAGGTGACGTCGATGCGATGGTTATGCCGCTCGGTCGACAGTACGACGTGACAGGAAATCGGATCTGGAAGGTACTTTCGAACTCGCTCCATGCGCTCGCGCGCATATGCCTTCAAAGCCTCGGTCGGTTCCATGTGGCGGAACGTCACCGCGAATTGCATCGAGTCGTCTCCTGATGGTTCGAGATCTAGCCTACGCCGTTTCCGTGCGCGTGATCACTCGATCCTCGACGAGAAATTCTCGGTGCCAGCGGGATTATATATCCCGCGCCCCGACTACATGGTCGAGGAGGGCGTCCACTCGTCGGATGCGCGCGACCGTGAGGACGAGAAACCCGAGCAAAAGCGCGAACAGGGCGATCACGCCGGCGCGGTAGCCCCCGACGTCGAACGTCATCTCGATCGTGTGTTTCCCCGGTGGCACGACCACTCCGCGCAACATGTAGTTCGCGCGGAACAGCGCGGTCGGCTCACCATCGAGCGTTACTCGCCACTCGGGGGCCCACACCTCGTTGACCACGAGGACTCCGCGCGCCGGCGCATCGATCTCGATCGCGATGCGATTTCGCTCGAGCGCGACCACGTGTCCGTCGACCATCGCGAACGTGTCCTCGGGCAGGTCGCTCGGCAATGGATCGGCAGGATCGACGAACGCTGCCGGTGTGCCCGACGGACGCGAGCTCGCGAAGCGCTCGAGCTGCTCGTTCGCAGGCAAGCGCTCCGCACGCGGATAGAGACGCGCGACGGGCGCGACGTCATCGAGCTCGTACATCTGCGTGTCCGCGATCTGCTTCGCCTCGCCCGGGTTGCGGTTCAGGTAGTACTTCACGTTGAAGTGCGCGAGCACGGCCGGCGTCTTCTTCGCGCGCGCGAGAAGATCGATCACGCGCAGCGGCGTGAGGGGTTGCTCGAAGCCGCTGATCTCGCGCAGGTCATGGCGATACGACGCGGCGAACGGGATCTTGCCCGGATGCGACGACCAGCGATCCGATGCCCAGAACCGCCATCGCGTGTCGAGACCAGGCAGCTTGTCGAGGATCTCCATGCCTCTGTCGGCGTCGGGGATGGGCTGCAAGATCGCGAGCTTTCCGTCGTTGGCTCGCCACAGATCGAACCCGACGAGCGCGACGAGGAACGCGGCCCAGATGCGGCGGCGCGAGCGATCCACGAGGACCGCACCGAGCACCACGAGAACGAGCGCCCCCCACACCAGCTGGAGCGAGGGACCGAACACGAGCGCGAGCACGATCCACGCGAGCGAGAGCACACCGAGGAGGATGCGATCGCGGCGCATCGGCTCGGCCATCATGATGCGGCCAACCGCGAGACCGACGGCCACGGCGCACGCGAACCCGGTGATGAGCTTGTAGCGGTACGGGATGCGAAACAGCGCGAACCCCGGCACGTACTTCACGAGCAACGGCAGAACGAACGTGGCGGAGCCGACCGCGAGGATCGTCGCGCCCGCCGCCACCAACAGCCAGAAGCGTCCGCCCCAGTGGAACGCGGCGAACCAGATGACGAGCACGATCGCGAGCGGCCCCATATAGAGATCGTGGCTCCAGTTCGTGTCGAGGTTCGGCACGAACAGCTCGCGAAGGCCGCGCACGCGCATCGGGTTGCCGAGCACCCAATCGAGCGTGCGGACGCCGCGCTCGGAGTCTTCGACGACCGTGCCCGCCGGGCCGTACACGAGCCACAGCCACAGTCCGGAGATCACGAGAGCGAGCGCGCCGCTCGGAGCGAAGCGCTTGATGCGTACGAAGAGCGCGCGCCCCATCGGCTCCGTGGCACGCGCGCGAACGATCGCGACCGCGTCCGCACCGGCGCGCCCCGCGATGAACGCGGCGATCACGAGCAGCGCGAAGAAGAATCCCTGCGGATGCCCGGCGGCTCCGGTCGCGCCGACAGCAACTCCGAGCCACGCGCCACGGCGCAGCGACGGCTTCGCGAAGTACGCGGCGAGCGCCACCATGGCCCACGGCAGGTAGAGCATCGGCCACAAGAGCGCGCCGTTCTTGTGCACCAGCACCGGCGCGCCGACGACGTACGTGATCGCGGCGAGGGCCGCCGCCGCGTGACACTGCGTCCAGCGGTACAGGAGCACGTGCATGCCCCATAGCGCCGCGTAGAACAGCAAGAGGATCTTGAACATCATCAGCTGCGGACCCGTGCCCACGATCGGCGAGACGAGCACGCACACCCAGTTGCCCGGCGCGAGCATGCTCGCCTGCGGATCCGCGTAGAACGAATAGCCACCGAGCGTGTACGGATTCCACAGCGGCAGCTCGCCACTCGTGTACGCGCGCGCTTGATAGATGAGGTCTGGCCAGTACTCCTCGAGGCTGTCCCAACCCGCCATGTGATGGTTCACCGGAACGCGCCAGTACAACGCGAACAGCAGCACGGCGTAGCCGACGCCGGCGAGCAGCCACGCTCGGTGCTTGACGAACAGCGTCACGTGCGGCGGAGCGTACTATGACGACGCGATCTCGGACATCGCTGTGGCTAGCGCGCCGCGAGATGCGCGAGCTGCGTGACGAGCGCGAGGATGAGCGCGCGCGCGGGCGCGAGCAACGCGTGGTCGCAGTTCGGACGGCGCGCGAGGATGTCGAGGATCGCGGCGCAGTCGGTGGCGGCGCGGCGCGCGGTTCGATAGTGCTTGCGGCGATCGCCCTTGAGCGTCTCCCCGCCTGCTCGCGCGATCGCGAGCGTCACCACGGTGGCGCTCTTGTCGAGCAGGTCCTTCAGGTGGAACCGCGCCTCGCACTTCTCGATGACGGCATCGATCGCGCTCGTCAGCGCGAGCGCTTGCTCGTAAACGCCCGCGCGCTCGACCGCGACGACCTCGTCCTGCATGGCTCGATCGTGAACGGGCGATCGAGCTCGGTCACGCGCGACACGCCCGGCCCTACCCCACCGGCTACCGGCTCAAAAGACTTGCTTGCGCTTGCTCGAGCTGAGGATGCCGAGCTGCTCGCGATACTTCGCGACCGTGCGCCGCGCGATGTCGATGCCGCCCTTCTTGAGCAGCTCGACGATCTTCTGATCGCTGTGCGGGCGCTTCGGATCCTCGCCGCCGACGAGCTCTTTGATCTTCGACTTCACGGCTTGCGACGCGAGGTCTTCGCCGTTCGTGCGCGAGATGCCCGAGTTGAAGAAGAACTTCAGCTCGTAGATGCCCTGCGGCGTGTGCACGTACTTGCTCGTCGTCACGCGCGAGACCGTGGACTCGTGCATGCCTATATCCTCGGCGACGTCGCGCAAGATGAGCGGCTTCAGGTGGGCGATGCCCTTGTCGAAGAAGTCGCGCTGGAACTTCAGGATCGACTCCGCGACCTTGATGATCGTGCGCTGGCGCTGCTGGATCGACCGGATCAGCCACTGCGCGCTGCGCAGCTTGTCCTGGACGTAGTCTTTGGACGCGGCCGAGTTGCCCATCGCGTTCTTGTAGAAGCCGCTGATCTTGAGCTTCGGCAGACCGTCATCGTTGGGGACGACGAAGTACTTGTCGCCGACCTTGTGGATGTAGACGTCCGGCGTGACGTAGTGCGGATCGTCGGTGGAGTACTGCCGCCCCGGGCGCGGATCGAACTCCATGATGACCTTGGCAGCCTCGTAGATCTCGTCGAGCGGCTGCTTCAGATCGCGCGCGATCGCCGGATAGTTCTTCTTCTCGAGGTTGCCGAGGTGGCTCTTGATCATCTTGACGACGAGGTCGTCGTCCTGGCCCGCAGCGACCGCTTGGATCAGCATGCACTCCGCGAGCGAGCGCGCGCCGACGCCGATCGGATCGAAGCTCTGGATCTTCTCGAGCACTTCTTCGCAGACGATCGGATCTACCCCGAGGTCGGCTGCGATCTCTTCGATCGGCGGATCCTTGATGTATCCGTCCGCGTCGATGTTGCCGAGGATCTCGAGTCCGATCTCGAGGCGCTCCTGCGGCAGGTTCGTCATCTTCAGCTGCCACGCGAGATGGTCGTAGAGGCTCGCTGGCTTGGTCAGCGTTGCCTCGAGCGAGGGCATCTCTTCGCCATCGCCGCGGAACGCCGGCATGGGCGGGCCCATCGAGTAGTTGTCGAGATAGTTCTCCCAGTCGATCTCGTTGACCGCCGAGGCGTCACCTTTGATCTCGGTCTGGGCGACTCCGTCCTGTACCGATCCGTCGATCGGGGTCTCCGTCGAACCGGCCCCTTCGAGCTGGTGCTGGTGCTCGATATCGCTGCCGGCCTCGTCGCGCTCTCGCGAGCGCTCCATGTCGAGGTCCAGCTCGTCGTCGAGAATCGGGTTCTCGAGCATCTCGTCGTGCACGAGCTCGGCCAGCTCCATGCGGGACAGCTGCAGGAGACGGATCGCCTGTTGCAGCTGCGGTGTCATCACCAGCTGCTGCGACAGCTTCAGTTCCTGGCGCATCTCCATGCCCATGGAGGACTCCTTCGTAATTCCGTTAACTTAAGCCACCGCTGGAGCAACAAAGCACCATGGTACGAGGCTTGAAGAAAGCCTACGCGGGCAAACGCCGAAAGTAAAGGCCTCGTGGCCCGGCTCTTGCTTCGAGCTAACGGTGAACCTGCGACTGCGTCGGTCGTGTACCGTCCGGACGGTCATGAGAGTCGGTGTTCTCGTCGGCCTTCTCATCGGCCTTCTCACCCTCTGTGCCACCGCCCAGACCGCCGAGGCGCGGGTCCGGCTGTTCAGCAGCGACGATCAGATCGTCGATCTCGGCGTGATGCCCGACGAGCTGCGCGAGCGCTACCGAGGCGACGGCGACTTCGACACCGTCGGGTTCCACTACAAGCGGTTCGCGATCCTCAGCGCAGACGTGTGGTCGTGGTCCGGCTCGCTCGTGTTCTATCGCAAGCGACCGGAGATCTCGCTCCAAGGCTTTCGCACGATCGAGACCACCTACTTCACCGAGATCGACGACGACGTCGCCGATGCGTACGGATGGAAAGCACCGATCGAGTACCGCATACCGGTCGGACTGCTCGTCGCGTCATGTGTGGTCGAGCTCGCGATCGTCGCGCGCAAGCGGCGAAACGCGAAGCGCGTGCTCGCCCTCGGCATCGGGTTCGTCGTGTTCGCAGGTGTGTTGTTCCTGCTCGGCATGACGTGGCAGTGCGCGTTCCCGCTGGTCGTCGGCGTGTTTCACATCGTGAGCGCGCTGCCGATCTTCGCGCCCGCATCCAACGTCGAAGCTGCGCTCGCGATGAAGCCTCTCGTCGCCGACGACAAGAGCAGCGACGAAGACCCGCCGTACAAGAAGCCAGCCGACGAGCGATCGAGCCGGCCGCTGTTGCCTCCCGCGCCGAGCTTCGAGAAGGATCCGTTTCGCGCGCCACCGCAGCCGCCGCCGATCATCGTGAAGCGTCCACCGACCGCCCCGTCGACAGCGCCTGTCGTGCGCGACGAACACGCCGAAGCCCCCAAGCTCCTGCGCTAGCTGGCGTAAGCTTCGCCCATGAAGCTCGTGCTTCCCCTCGCGGCTCCATGGGTCGAATCAAACACCGGCAATGGTTCGACGTGGACCCACCCGGACACGAGGATCCGCGTCGAAGTGGAGCCGCTGATTCCTCTCCCCGCCGATCGCAAGGCGTGGGCAGAGCGCGTTTGCTACGCGCCCGTCACTCCCGGAGGCAGCGTGCAGCAGGTCGACATCGTCGACACCAAGCTGGGGAGAGGCTGGCTGACGACGATGGTCAGCCTCGTGTATCGAACGCCGGAGAAAGAGCGCAGCGAGTTTCGCGTGGTGTTCTTCAGCGAGATCGGCGCGCATGGCGGCGTCGTCAGCATCGTGGTTCCGCACTCCGAGATCGAACCGTGGGAAGGCACGTGGCGCGTCGCGCTCGTCACGGCGATCCAACAGCTCGACACCGACGAGCCCGCCAACTGACGTGGAGCCGTACGCCGAGCTCCTTCGGTTGACACTAGCGACGCCGACCGACGACGACGCGCGATCGCTCGCGCTCGCCGTGCACGGCGCGCCGCTCCTGACTCGCTCGCCCCTCGATCTCGTCGCGCCGTGGGTGCTTGGCAAGCGCGCCGTTCCACCGGTGTTGCTCGAGAAGCTCGAGAACGCCGACGACGCGCGCGCCCTCGCAGCCAACGACGTACCTCCCTGCCGCTGGTCCTTGGAGCCGCGCGGTTGGCTCGAGACGGTGCGCTGGGCCGCACGCGCCGCCGACCGCGCGTTGCCCGATGTCCGCGTGACGGACGCTCCACCCGAGCTCGTCGAGTGGCTGTGGCGCGGGCTCGGGCTCGCACTCGTCGAGGCGGAGAACGCGCTCGGCGCTGTCGTGCCCGCAGCTCGCGTGCTTCGATGGATCGCAGTGCTCGGCATCTCCGATGACGACCGCGCGCTGTTCGACGAAGCGTGCGCGCGTGCCGGCGGCCTCGGCACGATGCTCGCCGAGGCGCGATTCCACCTGCTCGTCGCACGAAAGATCGCGACATGACGCTCGCGCGCGCCGTGAGCTGGGTCGAGACGCATCTGTCTCGCTTCTCGATCGATCGAGACGCCTCGCTCGAGTGGCGCCTCGCATCGGCAAAGGCGATCGGCGAGCTCGCGCACACCGCGGACATGCTCGCTCGTCGCGAGGATCCTCTTCGCGAGGTCGGCGAGCGTTGGCTCTCGCACGCGTGGAGTGCGCTCGAGGGCGTCGCGTGGATCCTGCCGCTCCTCGAGTCCACACCGCGCCTCGCACTCGCCGCGTCGCTGTTGCCGGTGTTCCATCAGCGTGGATGGATCGAGCCCGCGACGATCACGCGACTGCACGCTGCGATGTTGCGTGCGCCGCTCGACGGTGCCGAGCTGCTCTACGCCGTGGTGTCGTTCCGCAGGCTGGGCGTTTCGCTTCCGCCCGACGTGGAGAACCGAGCAGCGCGCTCGACCGTGCTGATCCAGCGGCCGCCGCCGTGGCGTCTGAACCTGCTCGCGCTCTACCAGCTCACGCACGAGCTGTTCTACGCGAGCGAGTGGGGAGCAAGAGCGCCGGATCTCGACGAGCGCGCGCTTCACTACGCGCGTCGCTGGATCCCCATGTGGATCGAGCTCGCGGCGCAATCGTCGGACACGGATCTCGTCGCGGAGCTCTTGTGCTGTCACGAGCTACTCGGAGGAGCGGATCCTGTCGAGAGTGCGTGGGCGGTGATCGCGCGCGCGCAAGCGGAGGATGGAAGCGTCACGCCGCCACCGCGGGTGGTGGATGTTCGCGCGGCGGCGATGCCCGACGATGCGTTCCTTCTTCGTCGCCACACGACGCTCGTCGCCGCGATGGCGTGGTCACTGCGCGATCAGTCGATTCCGAAGATGTCGACGCCCTGACCCTTCGCACCCGCGAGGACGAGCGGCTCCCACGGAGCCTTGGACGGAAGGCGCGTGATCGCTTCGAAGCCCGCGGCTCGAAGCTCCGACGCGAGCGCCGCTTCCGAATGAAGACGAACGCCCGCTCCGCGAAGCCACGCGACGAGGCGGAACAGTCGTCCGCGAAGGCTCTCCGCGTCGATCTCGACGATGATGATCTGACCACCGGGTTGGAGCGCGGCGAAGATCTCGCGGAGCAGTCGTGGCGTCGCGTCGGGCGGAAGAACGTGCAGCACGTCGGCGACGAGCGCCACGCGACCACCGAGCTGCGGGAGGCTCTCACCGAGGAGATCGATCTCGCGAACGCTCGCGCGCGAGCCGAAGCCGTGAAGGAAACGTCGCGCCGTGTTCGCGATGCTGGGAACGTCGAACAGCACCGCGCGCGCGCGAGGAGCGCTACCGAGAACGGCGGCCGTGTAGCCGCCCATCCCGCCGCCGACATCGAGCAGCGTTCCGCCGCTGACAAGGAGAGGTGACAGGTGACGAGCGAGGTCCTCGGCTTGCGCCCAGATATCCTCCATCGACACGGGCATCGTGATGAAGCGGCTCGTGGGCTGCGCGAGCTCGTCCTCGGTCAGCGGTGCTCCGCGCTCGAGTGCCCGAATGACAAGCTCGGGAACTGCTTCGACGACGGAGGGACCTTCGCTCGAGATCGCTGCGAGATCGATGACAAGGCGCGCGGCGCTCGCGGATGCTGGGGGGAGAGTGGTGATGTCGATCCGCTCTGCGATCTCGCGAGCGGCAGCGACCAATGGGTGCTTTTCCAACTCGAGAATCGAACGCAAACAACACCCCCCGCATCTCCCTGAATAACACGCTTCCGATAAGCTCATGAAGGCGCGATGAAGCTCAACCTGACGCTTGGGGAACCGTGGATCGAGAAGAGGGTCGGTGATCGATATCGCTGGGAGCGCCCCGACACCGGCGTCGTCGTGGAGGTCTCCGATCTCGAACCGCTCCCCGATGATCGCAAAGCGTGGGGCGAGAAGATCGTCTATCGAAGCGTTCCGCCCGGTGGGTTTGTCCAGCAGACGGACATCCTCACCACCGAGATGACACGCGGCTGGCTCGCGACCGTGGTGACCACGATCGTGCAAGACGCCGCTCGACAGCCGCTCTTCGCGGAGATGAACTACGTGTTCGAGCTCGTCTACTACGGAGCTGTCATCACGTGTCGTATCCCTCGCGGTGAGAGCAAGCGATACGAAGAGGAGCTACGACCCGCGATCGCCGAGGCGATCATGGATGTGCATCCTGACTTCACGGGTGGGCCGGTCGCGAGCGTCCGCGAGCTCTACACGATGTAGCTCGCGGAACCGCCCGACAGGAGGTCAGCCCCAGAGCGAGCCGATGAGGCCCGCCGCGCCACCGATCAGACCACCGACGCCAGCACCGATCGCCGTGCCGACCGCCGGGACGATCGATCCGATGCCTGCGCCGAGGAGCGCGCCACCACCAGCCATGCCGGCGATGCCCATGCCCTCTTCGCCGCTGACGGAGCCAGGCGTCGGGCCTGCCGCATCATCTCCCCAGATGCCGGAGATTCCGCCGACGAGACCGCCGATGCCACCACCGACCGCTGCACCGAGTGCAGTACCGACGGCGGGAACGACGGAGCCGATGCCAGCACCGAGCGTTGCGCCCGAGCCCATCATGCCGAGGGTGGAGACACCTTCGGCAGCCGTGGTGTGTCCGCTCTCCTCGAGCGAGTGCGCGGCCATACCGGAGAGGTGACCGATGATTCCTGCGCCGGCCATGAATGGCGCGAGCGCCGGACACATCGCACCGGCGACACCGCCCGCCGTCATGAGACCGCCGGCCATGACAGTGCTGGCCGTCTCGTCCATGTGATGCCCGGACATCGAGCTGTACCAGTCGCCGATACCGGCCGCGAGGCCCGCACCAGCGCCGATTCCGCCGAATGCTCCGCCGACACCAGGAGCAGCATGCGCGAGCGACGCGACGACCTCGCCGCCGCCGCCGATGACACCGCCGAGACCCTCCATCCAGTCCGACGCGCCATGAGCGTGGCGGAGGTGGTTTCCGCCGAGAACCATGTCCGCCAGACCAAGTCCAATACCTAGAGCTCCGCCCATGAATGTCTCCTTGTGGGGCCTTCTACGAATCCCCTGCCCCGCGTCTTCCCGAATATCACGCTTTGGGATCGCTCATCGAGCGCAAGCTGTGGGAATCATACGAACCCGGCGGATGGGATCCGCCGGAACGGGAGTGGTGTCACTCGGCCCACACGCTGGACGCTTGGGAGACCCCGCTGCCGCCGCGGGGAAGCGGCTCGATGCTATCGAGGAAGCTCTTCAACGTGGCGCGGTGCTCTTCCCACTGCTCGACGGTGAACGCGCTCAGATCGGTCAGGTACCACATACCGTCGGCGACGAGCACGGTGGCCACGCGAAGCCGGCGCTTGCCTTGCGACCGGCCGATCGTGGCGAGCATGAGTCCCGACATCTCGCGCGCCGTGCGGATCGTCGTCACTTCGTTCCCGCCCTCGACCTCGAGGTTGCCGACGATCCCGTGGAGAAGCTCGGAGATCTCGATGTTCGGAACCGCCGGTGTCGCCGGATACACGGTCAGCATGGCGTTGTCGCGCGGATAACGCGGAGCGATCCATTCCGTGATGAAGCCACGCACGAGCGGCTGCCAGCCGTGCGGCGGCTCGTACATGAATCGCCGACGCCGTGTACCGAGCGCTTGATCATCTCGAACGACGAGGTCGCGCACGCAGCCGTGGAACGAGTCGAACAACTCGGCCTGGCGAGCGAGTCCGTCGAAGCGCGAGTAGTAATCGTCGCCGAACACGTAGCCGAGCGAGCGCTGCGCCGGTTGGCCACCGATGGTGCCCGTGATCTTGCACAGCGCGGCGAGCTCGCCCTCGTTCGTGACGAGCCGCTCGACGACCGGATCACTCGTGCGCGTGAACGCGGTCATGCGGCCGAGCGCACCCTCGACGAGCTCGCCGAGACGCGCGAGCGGTCGCACGCGCTCTTGATAGCGCAGCATGCCGGCGAGCGGTCCCTCGGGCGGATACAGCGTGTAGCGATCGATGGCAGGGACGACGACCCAACCTGCGGGAGGAATGATCACGACGCTGCCGCCTTGCTGGCATCCGCATGTCGCTTGCGGCGAATCGCGACTTGGAGGCCGATGAGGAAACTCAGAAGCACGAGCCCGATCAAACCGCCGACGACGAACAATGCAGTGCGCGATGGCGTCGTCGCTCTCGCATCGCCTTCGAATGGACGATAGATCGCTTCGAGCCACGTGCCGCCATCGCCGGACTTCGCGCGCGCGGCGAGTGCGGTGAACAGCTTCGTCGCGTCTTGGCTGCCGTTCGTGCCGAAGTACGCGGACGGTCCGTACATCACGGGAAACAGGCGGAGCTCCTTCCCGCCGGACTTCACGAGCATGGCAGGCCCACCATTGAAGAAGGGAAGCGCTCTCCCACCCGACGACGGAAGGCGGAAGTATCCCTGATCGCCGTACTCCACATCCGGCGGCGTGTTCTGCAAGGAGACGTCGAGGTCCGCGCCCAACGCGAGGCGCTCATCGCCGACGCGCAGCTCGGTCTCGGAGAGCGCGATGTCGTCACGCGGGATCAGCACCCAGCTCGCGACGGCGACATATGCACCGAACGCGACGAGCGCCATTCCTGCCAGCACGAAGACGATGTCCTGCGGCCGTCGTCGCTTGTAGGGAAACGCGGCGATCGTCAGGAGGAACGTGAGCAGCAAGATCGCCAACACCACATACGCGACCGCCTGCACGTCCAGATAGAACGAGACGTCTGGATGCACCTTGACGTTGAGCCCCACGGCCATGACGCTATCACGCACTTGATCGACCAAGTCGGGCTGCGCGTCTGGGGAGAACAACATGGCGTGGGGATCCGTGTGGGATCCGACGTCGATCCAACAGCGATCGATCTTCGCGAGAATCCGTGCATCGATTTCGGTCGGCTCGACGTGCGCATCCCGTCCGTCGTGTTCACGCCGACGACGATCGACGGCTTGCAGGCGACGCTTGTCTGGCTGCGCGACCGACGCGTGCCGTACAAAGTCCGCGGTGCGGCGCACAGCTCCGGCGGGCAAACACTGACGACGAGCGCGGTGGTCGAGCTCCGCGGCATCTCGCGCATCGTCCACGACGATGGCGAGACGATCACCGTCGAGGGCGGAGCGACGTGGCAACAGGTGGTCGATGCGCTCGGCCCGAGCGGACGCCGGCCGCCGGTGCTCACCGACAACCTGCGCACGACCGTCGCCGGGACGCTCTCGGTCGGCGGGTTTGGCGACGGAACGCATCGCTACGGGATTCAAGCGCAGACGGTGGTCGGGCTGACGCTCGTCACGCCGGACGGAGCACGCGACTCGCTCGCGCCCGACGACGAGCGATTTCGCTACGCGCTGTCGGGACTCGGGCAACTCGGTGTGATCGCGGAGGTGACGCTGCGAACCGTTCGGCGCTCGCGAATGCTCGCCGGTCGCGGCTTTCACTTCGCAGACCTCGCAGCGTTCGCGCGCGACATGGCGCAGATCATCGACGGTGGCTATTGGGACATCGCGCGCGCACGTCTCGTGTGGCGCGACCGAGAGCCGCCGTTCGTGGAAGCGATGGGTGGCGATCTTCGCGACGACGATCCGCCGATCGGCGCGATGGATCCGGCGCTGCTCGCGATCGCGCCTGCGGTGATCTCGCCGCCGCGCCGCATCGATCTCATGGCTGCCGTGACGGCGACGCAAGGCGACATCGACACCGTGACCCAGCCGACGCCGGCGCTCGAGCTCACGCTTCCGCTGCCCGACGGTGTGGAGGCATGGGAGCACCTGCGAACGCGCATCGAGGCGATCGGTCTTCACCGCTGGATGCGCGGCGCCGCGGTCGCGATCGTTCCGCGCGCGCCCGTGCTGCCGGGGGC
>JAEYYV010000154.1 GCA_023428295.1 Pseudomonadota bacterium | reverse complement strand
CTGCGGGCGTCTCGAAGCCAGAGGCTCGCGCGTCCTAGTTCACGACGCGGAGGCTCTTGCGGCCGGCCGGAATCGGCGGCGCCGCCTGATCCTCGGGATCGACCTCGGGCGCGACGGAGACGACGCTCTTCTTCTTGTTCGTCTTCGCGGCGGCCTTGCGCGCGATCTCGAGCAGGCGATCGTGCGCCTCCGCGTGCTGCTTGGCCTCGCGGTTAGTCACCGCGTTGATGACCTTGTTCTTCAGGTAGGTCAGCTTCTTCTTCTTCGCGCCGACCTCGTAGACGAGATCCGCGGCCGTGCAGCCCGCCATGTGCGGCGCGCGGTGGAACGCGGTCGTCATCGACGGGTGCTTGTCGAGGTACGCGCGCACTTCATCCATCGTCATGCCGACGTCGGCGAGCGCCTTGTCGACTTCCTTCTGCGCGAGCTGCTTCGCCTTGAACAGCTGCATCTGCACGCGCGAGTACACGTTGACCGCGCCGTCACCGTTGGTCTCGATCGGCAGGAAGATGCCCTGCGGATAGAGCTCGGTGATGAACGACTGGATGCCGTCCGACACCGACGAGCTCGGCATGCATCCGAACGGCTTCACCGAGAGGGTCATGTTGACCTTCGAGTACGCGACGTTCTGGATCAGCTTGCCGACCTCCATGTGGCCTTCGCCGCCACGGAGGTTGTTGTCGTAGAACGCGTGGCTGATCTCGGCGATCGCGTCCATGTCCGGCAGGTGGTAGTCGTACAGACCCATCGCGTGCGCGAAGGTCTGGAACAGACCGCGCAGCACTTGCTCGCCGGCCCACAGCGACGCCTTGCGCTTGCGAACGTCGACGCCCTTGAGGCTGAACTTCGATCCGCCGTGCTCGTCCTTCGCTGCGTCGACGCCGCGGAGCTTGCTGCGCTGCTCCGTGTCGAAGCGCCCCTGCCAGATCATGTAGAGGAGCCACGACGTGACGATCTGGATGTCCGGCTCGGCCCCCTCGGCCTCGAGGAAGCGCTGCAGACCGTAGTTGCCATCGCCTTCGGTCGTCATCGCCCAGAACTCGCCGATGATGCCGACGCGCGGCTTGGGACGCGTGCGGTCCACCTTCACGGCGCCCATGAGCTTGCGCACCTTGTAGAGCGCGACGGTCAGCGACGTGTTGTGCTGGAGCGCGTCGCTCACGATCTGCTTGCTCTGCTCGATCGCGCGATCGGTCGCGCCGGCCTCGACCTCGTACGGACGGATGCGATAGCCGAGCGCGTTCAGGCAGTCGCCGATGAGGATGCCGCGAACGACGCCCCAGAAGAACTGCGGGTTCATCTCGAGGCCGACGCCGTCACCGGTCGCCTGCTTGAGGCCGCCCGTCTGCTGGAACAGGAGGACGCGGAAGCCGTCGAAGCCCGAGTCACGGAGCGCCTTGCGGTACTCGGTGACGTACGTGCCGAAGCGGCACGGACCACACGCACCGGCCGTGATGAACACGTGGTTCTTCACGATCTCTTCTTTGCTCATGCCGCGATCGCGAAGACCGTCGAGGTACTTCACGAGGTTTCCGACGGTGAAGTACGTCGGGTTGCACTGACCGCGGTTGCCGTATTCGCGTCCGTACTGGAGCGCGTCGTTGTCCGGCACGTCGAGCGCCATCACCTTGTAGCCGATGCCGCGAAGCGCCGCCTGGATGAACAGGTCGTGCGCCATCGTGAGACCCGATACGAGGATCGTCGTGTGCGCGCGCTGCTCGCGCGTGAACTCGCGCGGCACTTCGTCGAACCACTGCTTCGCGTTCTCGACGGGAAGGCCGAGGCGCTTGCGCTCCTCGATCTCGAAGTCTTTGAGCTGCTGCTCGATAGCCTCGAGCGACAGGGAGTCGAGGTCGGTTCCGGACTTGTTGTTGGTCGTGCTCATGGTGTTGTTCTCGTTCTTCGTGCGTCTACGTGGGGTTACTTGGCCGGGCCGGACTTCACGGCCGATTGCGGGAGGGTTTGGCTGGATCCTGCGCCGGTGGTCGGCGCCGGGATGGTGGCTGCGTCGATGACCTTGAGGGCGTTCGCGCGCTTGGCCTTCGGCCGCGCGGCCTCGTCGGCAGCGCGCCACGCGGCGACCTGCTCGTCGAGCGCCTTGATCTCGGCGTCGAGCTTGTCGTCGGTACGACCGACGCCGGCGAGCTTCTGCTGGAGGACCTTCATCAGCTCGAGCTTCTTGATGGTGACGTTCTTGTCGAGCTCCACCTTCTTGATCGCCTGATCCTCGAGCTTCTCGCGGAGGAGCATCAGCGTGTGCGCGTACGTCTTCACGCGGATCTTGATCGAGCCGCTCGGCTTGTTCGCGTCGATGTCGTGCAACGCGGAGTACGCCTTGCCGGCGCTCGCGATGACGGAGTCGATCAGGCCGTACGTCGGCGCGTCGTGACCACACTTGAAGCTCGAGAGATCGAGGCACGCGAGGTTCGGGTGGCGCGAGGCGTACTTCGCCGCGAACACCTTCTGCACCGAGTTCGTCGAGTAGTTCTCGGGCCACACGTCGGAGATGTCGAGGCCGTCGTCGATGATGCCCTTGGCGATGTCCTCCGCGAACAGGCGATCGATCGTCGGCTTGTCACGCGGCAGCGAGCGCTGCGAGAGGATCGGATAGCCGAGCGCCTGGAACTCCTCGAGCACCGAGTGGTTGAGGCCCGGGTCGTTGTGATACGGGCGGCCGAGCATGACGAGAGCGACGCGGTTCTCGCGCTCGACCTCGCCGAGGATCTCCTTGCCCTTGCGCTGCATCTCGTCTTCGAACGCGTCGACGGCCTTGAACGCCTGATCGATCGCGAAGTCCGACTCGTCCTGCGTGAGTCCGAGGAGCGGGCCCCACTCGTTGAACATCTGCTGCTTGCACATCAGCTTCTCGTTCAGCGTCACCGCGGTGTCGAGGTAGCTGATGCCGCGCTCGGCGAAGAAGTCGGTCTCCTTCGTGAACGCAGCGCGGATCACCTTGGGCGTACCCGAGACAACGGGGCAGCTCGCCGTGTCCATCTGGTTCACGATGAACGTCGGGATGTGCGTGATCGACGGGAAGAAGATGTAGTTGAGCGGCTTCTTCTCGTGGTGCTTGAACAGGAGGTTGTGGATGTGCGCCTGGCAGACCTTGCTCGGGTAGCACGGGTCGACCGAGCCGTACTTGCAGCCGGCCTGCCACAGCTCTTCCGTGGTCTCGTCGGAGAACACGACGTTGCGGCTATCGAGACCGACGGTCTCGAAGTAGGCGCGCCAGAACGGGCCCGTCGAGTAGATGTTGAGGACGCGCGGAATGCCGACGCGAACGTCGCGGCGCTTCGCCCACACCTCGGCGCTCGCGCGCTGGAACTCGCGCTTGACCGGCTTGTGGCGGATCGCGCCGAGCAGCGTGCGCTTCACGACGACGTCGTCGACCGGCGCGCCGTGCTCCGGCATCTTGGCCGGCTCGTAGAACGACTTGAACGCGAGCTTCGCTTCGTAGTCGACGAGGTTCGGATACTTCTTCATGCGCGCCTGACGCTCTTTGTTGAGCTTCTTCAGCGCGTCCATGTTCTCGACGGTGCCCTTCTCGCAGCTGAAGCCGGAGATGTAGCGAGCCGTCTTTCCGTCGAGCGTCTTCGTGTCGATGAACGTGCGCGAGCAGTTGTTCGGGCAGAAGTTGCAGCGCGTCTCCTCGTTGTTGATCGAGACGTACTCGATGTCGATCGCCTGGCCGAGGCCGACGAACGTCGTCGTGCCGCGGCGGCGAGTGACGCGAAGCGCTTCGAACGCGGCGCCGATCGCGCCTGCCTCGCCGCAGTGCGGGTGCAGGTAGACCTCGGCGTTCGGGACGCGCTTCTCGATGTAATCGACCTGCGCCTTGAGCGCGGCGACGTTCTTCTGCGTGCCGCCCTGGAGGACGAACACGCGGCCGAGCTCGCTCATGCGCGGGATCTGGACGACGTACTGCCACACGTTCTTCGGCAGCACGAGCGCGAGACCGGCGAGCAGCTCCTCCTTGGAGTAGCCCTCCTTCTGGAAGTTCACGCGGTCGGAGTCGAGGAACACGGCGCAGCCGTACGAGAACTTCGGCGCGAGGCGCGCTTCGAACGCGACCTCGGCGTACTTCTTCACCGGCAGACCGAACTGATCTGCCATCGCCTGGAGCAGCATGCCGTTACCGGCGGAGCAGCTGTTCGACAGACGGAAGTTCTTCACGTCGCCGTTCTGCATGAACATCACCTTGATGTCCTGCCCGCCGATATCGCAGATGACGTCGACGCTGGGAAACCAGCGCTTCGCGCTCATCATGTGCGCGACCGTCTCGACGATGTTCGCGTCGGCGCCGAGCGACTTCTCGAGGACGTCGCCCGCGTAGCCCGTCACGCCGAAGCCGGTGACCTCGAGCGTCGCGCCCTGGTCGGTGGCCCACTGGCGCATCTCCGTGAACATGTCCTTCATGTCCTGGATCGGGTTGCCCTTCGAGAGCGTGTACACCTTCTTCAAGATGTTCTCGTTCTCGTCGATGAAGACGCACTTGCTGGACGTCGATCCGCCGTCGAGGCCGATCACGCCGCGATACGTCTTGCCCGCCTCGAGCTTCGCGTCGTCGTAGTCCGGGGTCTTGTACTTCTCGACGAACTGATCGCGCTGGTCGGGCGTCTCGACGAGACCCGGGCCGGCGGACTCGCCGAGCTTGGCCTTGCGGCCGTGGTTGATGAACACCTCGAGCGGCTCGAGGCCGCGGTACTTGCCGACGTGCGCCGGCTCGTAGAGCCCGAACAGCACCGCGCCGTACGCGGCGTAGAGGTCGGAGTTCTTGGGGACGAAGATGAGCTCCTCGATCGGAACCGTCTTGTCGTATTCGTAGCCACGCTCGGCCCACGCCTCGGGGATACGCAGGCGCCAGCACTGCTGGAGGAACGGCAGGTACGTGTTGGGGCCGCCGAGCAGGAGCACCTTGCTCTTGAGCGTGTTACCGCGCGTGAGCACCGCGAGGTTCTGGCTGACGATCGCGTCGGCGAGCGAGTTCATGATCTCGTTGCGCGGGATGCCGCTCTTCACGAGGTTCACGATGTCCGTCTCGGCGAACACGCCGCACTTCGCGGCGACGTGGTGCAGCTTGGTCGGATCGAACACGAGGCCCGGAACCTCCTCGCGCGGCATGCCGACCTTCAGCACGCACTTGTCGATCGTGGCGCCGGTACCGGACGCGCACTTGTCGTTCATCGAGGTCTGAGCGGTCTTGTCGCCCGTCTCCTCGTTCTTCTTGAACATGATGATCTTGGCGTCCTGACCACCAAGCTCGATCACGCTGCCGACGTCGGGGTGGAGCTTCTCCACCGCCATCGTCACCGCGTTCACTTCCTGCACGAACTTCGCGCCGAGCTGCGGGGCGAGCGGCGAACCACCCGAGCCCGTGATGAAGCAACGAATGTTCTCGTTCTTCAGCGTGGGGAACGCAGCATGGATCTCGCGCAGCATCTCGCGCGTCATCTCGGGCTGCCGAGTCTCGTGGCGAAGGTACTTCGACCACAGGATCTCCTTCGTCGTCGGATCGACGACCGTCATCTTCACGGTCGTGGAACCGACATCGATTCCGATCACTACGTTCTCGGGCGTGTTGCTCATCTACGTCTCCTACGAGCCAGTACAGGACTAGACTGACGCGTCATTCTAGGGGCGACTGACGTGTCAGTCCAGTCTTAAGTCCTCGTAGGGAATGATCTCTTTGCCGTGTAGCCCCGTTCGCAGTCAATTGTACGGGCGACAACACTTGATGCGTCGCGCCGCGTAATTCGCTGCGCGTGATCGGACCAATTCCGCCCTGCACTCGGACGCGCACGTGAGGGTCACTGCGCAACGAGCGTGGCAGCGGCCTCGTGATCACTCGCAGCGCTGCGCGATCACCGCTCACGCGCGCAGTACAGATCCTCGACGTGCACGACGCTCGCAGCTTCCAGCGCCGTTTGCAGGTACGCGCGTGGTCCAGGGTACTATCGGTGGTTGGAGTTCAAGTTACCCCGATGAAGAAGATGAAGTTTCACAAGCTCACGCTCAAGATCCTCCTCGACCCCGAGGGGAACGAGTTCGGCTACTACGAGATCAGCCCCACGAACGACGACGATCTCGAGTGGCCGTGGATGCACGGCGCTGCGCTGAAGAACCCACCGACCGCACCGCTGGCCCTGAAGGTCGACCTCGAAGATGACAATGCCGGCGAGTTCGCCGATTTCATCGTCGGGCCCATCCCGCTGGTCACCAAACGCTTCCGTGACGTGCTCGATGCAGTAGGCGTCAAGAACATCGACTACTACCCCGTCACCATCGAAGGCTCCGATGAGTTCGACGCGTTCCCGACGTACTTCGCCGCCAACATCGTCGGCAAGATCGCCGCCGCTGCACCGACCGCGCGATCCACGAAGGCGTTTGGCGGTCCGGGCGCCAACCTGTTCGACGAGTTGGTGCTCGACCCGAACCTCAGCACCGACCTTCCGATCTTCATCCTGGCCGAGAACCTGTCGACCGTGATCGTCTCCGACAAGCTCAAGAAGAAGGCGGAGGCCATGGGCGTCGACACGCTGCGCTTCATCGACCTCTGATCTCGTCGTCCCGTCCTCGTCGTCCGCCACCCCTGCGCCCGTCGCGCCTGTCGGCGTCCGAGCTACTTGAGCACGCCGCGCAGCGCGACCATGAGCAGCTCGTCGACGACCTGCTCGACGGTGAGCTCGTTGTCGCGAAGCACGAGCTGCTCGATCACCCCGCGGATGAGGCCGAGCATCGCCGCCGACACGAGGTTCGGATGGCACTTGCGCAGCAGCCCGATCTCGAGCCCGCTCTCGAGCGCGCGGCGCAACAGGTCGCGCATCTCGGCGTAGAACGAATCGATGCGCTCCGCGGCCTCGACGTCAGGCGTCTGTCCCGCCGAGAGCAACATCGTCGCGAGCGGGCGATCCTTGACGATGTACTCGAGCGTCGCGATGACTTGCGCGCGCAGCTGCACCTGCGGCGGCGGCGCGTTCGGATCCTCGACCTCGATGCGATGGATGAGGCCGCGCAGATCCGCGAGCGCTTGATCGAGGATCGAGTCGAACACCGCAGCCTTCGACGCGAAGTACAAGTAGAACGTGCCGCGCGCGATCTGAGCGCGCTCGATGATCGCGTGGATCGACGCTCCGTGATAGCCGGCCTCCGCGAACACCACCTTCGCCGCGCCGAGGATCTGGCGGCGACGCTCCTGCTTCGCGCGCTCTCCGGTATCGACGGAAACCACGGTCAGCCGCCTCGCCGCGATTGGTACGCGATGATCGCGGCCTCGATGCCCGAGTACATCTTGCGATACGTGAGTCGCTCGGTGACGACGCGTCCGTCCGCGCAGTGGCGCTCGATCTCCTCCTCGAGGGCGCGCGCGAACGGCTCGGAGTCCGCGTAGAGATTGATCTCGTCGTAGACGCCGTGCGAGAGCGACGTGAAGTTCGCGCTGCCGATGTCGCTGAAGCGGTGATCGATGACGACGACCTTGCTGTGCACCATGCGCGGCAACAGCACGATCGTCAGGTTCTCGGGAGCACCGGTCAGGCGCATCAGCGTGTCGCACGTGGCGCGATTGATGTTGGCGAGCACGTCGGCCTGATCGGCCGTGACCACGGTGACGTCGATGCCGCGCTGCACGGCGCGCGCGAGAGCGGCGGTGAAGCGACGATCGTTGAAGTACGCCATCTCGACGACGAGCGACTGCTTCGCGCTGTCGATCAGCGCGAGGCGATGGCTCATCATCGGGCAGCTCTTCTTGCGATGCGCCTCGCGGCTGTGTACGAGGAAGTCCACGCCGCGCGACGGATCGAACTCGTCGTTGCCGGCCATGCGCTCGCGAAGACGCGCGACATGCTCGGCGCCTTCTGCTTCGACCATCACGTCGACCCACTCGTGGCGATGATTGTCACCGACGCCCATCGAGCCGAGGATCAAGTAGCGATCGTCGATGATGTAGACCTTGCTGTGATCGAAGCGCTTCGCGTGGTGGCGAACGTCGACATTGGGATGCGCGAGGATCCGTTGGCTCAACGCGTTGGGCCGCTGCTTGAACGAGCCCGGCGCGCGATACACGGCGCCGAGGAACCACGCCTGGAATGCGCGGATCGGCTCGACACGCTTGTGGAAGAAGCTCTGCTTGTTGCCGCCCGTGTACTCGTAGACGGCGGCGATCTTGTCC
The DNA here is from genome assembly GCA_023428295.1 of Pseudomonadota bacterium. Taxonomy (GTDB): domain Bacteria; phylum Myxococcota_A; class Polyangia; order Haliangiales; family Haliangiaceae; genus JABFXX01. Next base: position 25,851 of record JAEYYV010000154.1, on the reverse strand, counting down.
TTGTGGATCGTGACCTTCACGCCGCGATCGGCGGCCGCGAGCACGGCCTCGCCCATCTGGTTGCCAGCTTCGTCGTCGCGCCACAGGAACGCGCGGATCTCCACGGTGCGAGCCGCATTGCGAACGCGCTCGACGATCTGCTGGAACGCGTGATCGCCCGAGCCGAGGACGCGCAGCTTCGCGCCGTCCACGGGACTCGACGCGGCCGCGAGGGGTGCGGGGAGCCCGACGGGAAGCATCTGGTGCTTCACGCGGCGCGCCTTTCGATTGCCGGCAAACAGCGGTCGGCGACGAGGAGTACGGCGTGCCATTTGAACTGCATACGGGTACCAAGGCAGCCGCGGTGGGTCAATGATCCGGATCTTCCGGCAATGACGCGGTGTTACATCGGCGACTCCGCGATCAGGGAACCTCTCGCACCATCGCGAGGAGCCGTGCGACGCCGTCCGGAAGCTCTCGCACCATCGCTCGGTACCGCTCCTGCGCGGCCTGGTGCTGCTCGCGAATCGCGACATCGAAGAGCAGCGCCTCGAGGCCGCGGACCAGCTCGCCATCCCGTTCGAGATCGACCATGGCCATGGTCTCGTAGAACGGATTGCCACGCACGGTGGGCGCGAGGATCTCGTCGAGGCTGAGCGGCCAGGCCCACAGAGGCGGCGCATGTCCGTGGGGATCACGCGCCGTGCAGAGTACGGTGGGCACGCCGAGACTGACGGCGGTCGCGAGGCTGGTCGCTGCGGCGTTGAAGCTCAGCAGAACATCCGCCGCACCGACGAGCTCCTCGAAGTCCGCAGCCGCGAGCACGTCGACGTGCCGATAGTTCGGTGAGCGATGTCGGTCGGCAATCGGCGCCCAAGAGACATGGACGATCGTCGCGTCGAGTGCGGCAACGATGGGCGCCAGGCGCTCTTGCAACACCCTCGCGATCGACGCCAGTGCAGGCTGATCGTGGCTCTCGGGGAGCTGCCACCGCGCCGTCGGCCATACGATCACGCCGCCGCGCTCGGGCAGGCCCCATCGTCGGCGGGTCTCGTCGCGCCTAGCCTTCGACGGGAGGGTACGTGTAGGAAGCGCTGCGTAGCCACCGGGCGCATCGAACGGCGCGTTCGGCACCGGTCGGATCACCGGCGTGTGCTCCAGCAGCCAGCGATCGATCGGCTCGGCGACGGGGCCGTAGTCCCACGCGCGTCGTGTCGCTTGGAGGTTCCAGCAATCGATCGAGACGACCTGCGGTGCTGCGGCGGCGATGCGCTGGCTCGACCGCCGGAACGCCCGCGTGACCTTGTCGATCGCCGCCGCATCGACGAGGACGAGCACATCGGCCCCGAGCCGCGTCACCAGCGTCTCGACCTCGGTATCCAGACGAGTCAGTGCAGCGTCGATCGGAACGAGCTCGAACGGTCGCCCGGCGCACGTCGGCGCGCTGGCCGACGGTGCCGCGAACGTCACCGAGTGACCGCACTCGACGAGCCCACTCGCGAGGCGCGCTCCGTGAAGCGCTTCGCCGAAAGCGGACGGAAGAGGTGCCAGGAACAGGAACTTCATCTGCGTGGTAGCATCATGCTTCATCGCGTCAGGTCCGACTCGATGAATTGGATGCTCGGGTTTCTCGGCGCCTACTCGATCGACAACGCAGGCGACGCGCTCGTCGGCTACGCGACACGTCGCGCAGTGTTGGAGCACGTGCCGAGCGTCGAGTACGCGGTTCTATCGCCAGAGCTGCCCCACCCCTTCTGGCGCCATCGATGGGATCGCGAGCGCGGTCTGGGCGACGCGATCCGTGCGATTCCCGCGAGCGAGGATTGCCGCTGGGCGACCGACTTAGATGCGCTGATCATCGGGGGCGGCGGCCTCGTCATGCTCGATCCCTCCTTCGCTCCGTTTCGACTCGGCGAGCCCGGACGGTGGCCGAGTCGATGCAAAGCGGCGTGGAACGCGGTCGGCTCGCAGAACCAACCCTGGTACCTGACCGCGCACCGCGACGACTACGTTCGCATTCAGCAGTGCTGCGAGCGCCTAGCATACACGAGCGTGCGCAGTGACACCACGCTGCGATTTCTCAGAGAGTGCGGAGTCCAAGGAGAGGTCCAGGTCGTGCCGGATCCCGCGATCGGTCTCACCCAGCTCCCGGACGCGATCGAGCGCGACGTCGATGGACGACTCGCCGAGATCCAGCTCACCACGACGCGTGATCGACCACGCCCGACCGTCGGCATCTCGCTCGGCGCGACCACCGCGTCGCCGGGAACAGCGCCGTTCTTCGTGGCGCTCGAAGCAGAGCTACGCGAGCTCGCCGCGGACTGCGACCTGGTGTTCTTTCCGTTCAGCTCGATGCAGGACGACGTCGCCGCGCAGGCGCGACTGGCCGAACGCCTCGGCGCTCGCATCATTCGCGACGTGATGTCCCCGCTCGTTCTATGGGGCTTGATCGGTCGGCTCGACGCGTACATCGGAACGCGGTTTCACGCGATCGTCGCCGCCTACGCGCAGAACGTGCCGTTCGTCGCGATCGACGAGTATCTTCGCGACGCGACCGCGTCAAGCAAGGTTCGCGAGCTGCTCGTGGATCGAGGCCTCGAGGTTCACTACCTCTGCCCGTATCTCCCCGATGCATCGCTGTGGAAGATCGCTGGCGTCGTACGCGATCGCGCGCGTGTCTCGTTCGCGCCCCAGCTCGCCGAGGATCGCCGCCGGCTCGCCGCGCACTACCGCGACATGTTGGGGCGGCTCGGGCTCCTCGCTACTGGATCGTGAAGCGGGCGACGGTCTCGATGGTTCCCTTGCGCTCGACCTCGACGCGGTACGAGCCGATGGGCCAACCCTTCGTCGGCTGGCTCATGCGACTGTTCACCACGTAGTTGACCATCTCGGGAGCCATGTCTTTCACGGGCTCTTCGATCGTGGTTATCACCGTATTGGCCGGAGCAGACTCTCCCACGTCCTCCGCGATCCACCGGATCGCGTAGACATCGCCATTCTGCGGGAAGTTCTTCGTCTTGTACGTTATGTGGATGACGGCGGTCGTCGCCTCGAACGTGTCCGTGGGACCGATGCAGACATCCGCTTGCAGGTCCTTGCACGTGAACGTTCCCAACTCGTCGGCAGGTACCTTCTTCTCGGAGGTGGTGGTGGTCCCCGAGGAGCCAGCCTTGTCGGGCTCGGCCACATCTTTCGATTTGCACCCAACCACCACCACCGTCGCGAGCAACAAGACCGTCCTCATGCGGGCGACGGTATCATAGCCATCGCGATGCTATCGTCAGTGATGCCCAAGGCCGGCGAGTACCGTCTCGGAACGAGCAATCCGGTGATGATCGTCGAGCTGAGCATCACCTCCTGGTGCAACTATCGGTGTGCCTACTGCGTGACCTCGGTGCACGCGAAGCGCGACGCTGCCGTCCACGCGTTCGATCGACATCCGGTGGATCAATGGATCGCCGCGTTCGAGCGGATCCCGTTGGAGATCGCGCTCCTGTGTCGAGGCGGCGAGCCGTTCCTCGATCACGAGTCGTTCGCGCCATTCCTCGCCGCGGTCGCGGGGCAACCGAAGCTGCGTTACGTGCGTGTCGACACGAACGGTTCGTGGTCACCCGATCGCTACGCCACGGTGCCAAGAGACGTGCGCCAGCGGATCCGGCTCAACGTCTCCTTCCATCCGACGCAGATCACCGTCGAGGCGTTCGAGAAGAAGCTCGCGCGGATCGTGGAGTCGGGATGGAACGTCGCGATGATCAACTACGTCATGGAGGCACAGCAGGCCACCGACTACGAGCGCGTTCGCGACCACTTCGAGCGCGTGCACGGCATCTACGTGAACCCGAACCCCGATGCTTTCGATCACAGACCGTCGGCGCGCGCGGCGCTGACCCGACTCCTTCCCGCGATCGATCTCGCGCGCAAGACCGGCGAGGTCACCGCGCGCAAGCCCTGCTTCTTTCCGTCGATCGCCTACTTCATCTCTCCCGACGGAACTGCGGAGCGTGCGTGCCGCGTCGTGGTCCCGGGTCAGCCACGCACCCTCGACTTCATCCGTGACTCGCACACGCTCTCGCCGCTGCCGACGTCGGTGAGCTGTCCCCTGCCCGCCTGCCTCTGCTTGGATCGTTATGCCTTCCTCGACGAGATCGAGACGCGCGGGCGCTCGCTCGACCTGCTCGGCGAGTACGTCGATGCGTATCGCGCGCACCAAGCGCGCGACCGCCGCGAGCTCACCTAGCTAGGTGCGCTTGACGATCACGTGCTCCCCGAGCACCAGGACGTCGATCTCGGTTCCGAGGAAGCAGTCGAGCGCGTTGTCGGGTGTCTCGACGATCGGCTCTCCGCGCACGTTGAACGAGGTGTTCAGCACCACGGGCACGCCCGTGATCGCATGAAACGCCGAGAGCAGCTGATAGAAGCGCTCGTCCGTCCCACGATTCACGGTCTGTAACCGCGCCGATCGATCGACGTGAGTGACAGCGGGAATCGCATCGCTCGTCACGTTCGAGCACAGCAACATGTACGGTGACGGTCCGGCGATGTCGAAGTAGTCCTTCGTGTGCTCCTCAAGCACCGATGGCGCGAATGGACGGAACGCCTCGCGATGCTTCACCCGCTTGTTGAGGACATCCTTCATGTCCGGGATCATCGGGTTGCACAGAATGCTGCGGTGGCCGAGCGCACGCGGACCGAACTCGCAACCACCCTGGTACCACGCGACGATCTTCCCGTCCGCGATCAAGCGGGCGACCGTCTGGTGCAGCTCGTCGCCGGCGAGCGTGCTCGTGGTCAGCGCGGGCAACTGTCGCGCACGCGCAATCGTCGCGTCGTACGTGTACTCGCCGCCGAGATAGTAGCCGCGGTAGTCCAGATCGATGCCGTGGTTCTCGCTGAAGTGATAGAACGCGACGAGCGCCTTTCCGAGGGCGAGCCCCGAATCCTTCGCGGCGGGCTGCACGAAGAGTTGTTCGAACGGTGTCTGCGCGAGGATCTTCCCGTTCGCGACCGAGTTCAGCGCGACGCCACCGGCGAGACACAGGTTCGGCGAGCCGACGAGCTCGTGGGCCAAGCGACCGAAGTGCATGATGCAGCGCTCGAGGATCTTCTGCGCAGCATTGGCGACGTCCGCGCGCGCTTCGAACGTGTCGCCGTGTGCCGCCAGGTCATCGCGCAAGAACTGCTGGTAGGCGCGATCGAACTCGACGCGACCGTCGTCGAGGAATCGAACATACGCCATGAGCGGCTCCACGAGGCGATCGGTTCCGTAGGGAGAGAGCCCCATCGTCTTGCCGCCATCGAGCACCTTGAATCCCGCGTAGACGGTGCAGTCCGTGTAGAAGTTGCCGGGCGAGTAGTGATGAGTTGCCTCGCTCGTGGTGTCGGCGAACTGGTAGGCCGGCGAATGGACTGTCCGCACGTGTCGCAGCTCGCGACCGCGGCCGTGCCACAGGCTGATCGTCTCCCGCGTCGAAAGATCGTGGGGGTCACGATCGCCGAAGTTGTCGACGACCAGCACCGCCGCCTCGCGAAACCCTGATGGATAGAAGGCGCTCGCCGCGTGTTGCTCGTGATGAGACGGCCGCAGGAGAGGTGCCTTCGAATCGTCGAGCCGCTTCGCGCCCGATATGTTGCAGGTCATCGTCATGTGGACGTCCGCGGGCGTCTTGTTCGCGGCCCGCAGCAAGTAGGAGATGGCTTCCGTCCCCGTCGCTCGGACGTGCTCCGGTTTGTGAGCGACGCGATTCTCCAGGTACTCGCGCGTGAGGATCTCGTGGTCGCAGGAGTGCTTGATCCGGCTCAGGCGCTCGAGCTCGATCGCATACATCTTCCCGTCCGCGATCAACGCCGCGGCACTATCGTGCGCGGCAAGGTACATCGACAGTACGTTCACGATTTCGACGATAACACCCGGTCCACAAACGGCAGGGTTCCATTGACAACTCTGCCGAGGCGCAGCGAGACTTTCCTGCGATGAGCAAGGGTGTGCAGTGCTTTCAGATCGAGATCCGCGTCAACGATCTGACTCGGGCGATGGGGTTCTACAAGGAGTCGTTCGGCTGGGGCGTCTATCAGGCATCCCCGCAGTACGCTCTCGTGGACGCGGGGCAGATGCCGGTCATCGGCATCATGAGTGACCCCCGGCTCCGAAACGGCGTCTCTCCGCTCTATCTCGTCGGAGATTGCGTCGCGGCGGCCGACCACGCCAAAGAGCTCGGCGGACGTGTGATGTTCACGAAGACCGAGGTCCCGGGAGCGGGCTGGTTCACGGCAGCGCTCGATCCATGGGGCAACGAGATCTACTTCTGGCAGCAAGCCGTCCACGGTGAGCCCAAGCTCAAACAGACGCCGCCCGCACCGTTCGCCTTCGTCGAGATTGCCACCCCCAATCTCGAGAAGACGGTCGAGTACTACAACAAGCTCATGGCGTGGTCGTTCTGGAACGTCGCGTTTGCAGAGAACTACGCGATCGCAGAAGGCTATGGTCTCAAGCGCGGGATCGGCATCTACGGCAACGCGAGCACTCCGGGCGTCTTGTCGTACATCCAAGTCACGAACCTCGAAGAGACCCGTCTGAAGATCCTGGCGAACGGCGGAGAGATCGTCGTCGCCCCCGAACCATTCCTCAATGAGGGGCGCTACCTGATCTTCGCAGATCCGTTCGGAAACCGCCTCGGCGCACTCGAGGTTACGTCCTGACATTTTTGGGAAGCTCACGACGCGAAGTCGCGTAGGATGGTGGCGGCGTAGGTCCCTTTTACGGAGTGGCAATGTCTTGGTTTGACAGCATCACCGAAGGCGCGAGTTCTGTAGCAACGTGGTTTCAAGGACTCGGTGGAGGAGGCGGTGGTGGAGCGACGGCGGCTCCTGCGCAAGCACCCGCTCCTGCCGCTGCTGCTGGTGGTGAAAAGTCCGCTCCCGCATCGGACACTCCGTGGGGAGAGAGTTGGTGGGCACGCGCGTCGGGACTCGCTCCGTGGGCAAAGGCGTTCGGCGCTGGACAGGGTCCCGAGCCGGATCCGGCCAAGAGCTCGAAGATGGAGACCCGCGTCGACCACGCCCTTCTGACCGGCGCGGACGAGAACGGTAAGCCGACGCGAGAGCGACCGACGGGTGGCGACAGCGCTCGTGACATCCTGACCGGCAACGGCGATTTCCGCTCGAACCCACTCGCGTCGGGCTGGAACAAGAAGGTCACCGGTTTTGGCCGCGACGATGCCGGCGGCTTCAAGACTCCCGAGTACAATAAGTGGGCGACGAGCGGCCGCACGTACGGTAACCGCAAAGAGGACATCGAGAACGACGAGCTGGGCAAGCTGAAGAAGCAGACCTCTGCTCCGAAGGTGTGGCAGCCGAGCCTCGACAAGATCGGCAACAGCGATCCCACGAAGCCCGGCTACGATCCGCGCTCGACCGGTTACAACGAGCGCTCGGGCGTGCTCAGCAAGAGTGACGCTGCTGCGAAGGTGAAGGAGACGGGCGAGGCGTACTCGGAGTCGGGCTCGTTTAGCTCGAGCAAGTACGGCAGCTACTCCGGCTACACCGGAATGGCGGCGCAGAAGTACAAAGACGGCGAGCTGGTCCAGGATCCGCAAGGCAAGTTCAAGATCGGCCACAGCGGCAAAGGCTCGATGGGCATCGCTGGCTGGGAAGGTCAGTACGGTTTCGAGGAGAAGGGCGGCTGGCGTACGACGGGCGTCTCCAAAGATGGAATGACGACCCACCAGGCCGAGGCAGGCTATGTCGCGAGCGGTGGCGCGAGCGGTAGCTACGGCCTCGACACGGCCAAGGGCGCCTACGCAGAAGGTGGTGTCGGCGGAAAAGTCGGCGTCTACGCGCAGGGTGATGTTGACACCAAGACCAAGCTCGGAACTCTCGGTGGCGTCGACTACGACGCGGGCATCGGCTTGCATGGCGACACCTTCCTCGGTGCGAAGGCAGGTGCGAGCGGTCAGATCGGCCTCGGTCCGGACTTCATCGGCGCCAAGGGTGACATCGGTGCGTTCGCTGGCTTCGAAGCAGCGGGCGACGTTCACGGCAACCTCGGACCTCTCGGCGCGAAGGCCGGTGGATCGCTCATGGCTGGCGCCGGCATCGGCGCCGAGGGCGACATCAGCTACAAGGACGGCAAGTTCCACGTCGGTGGAAAGATGTTCGCTGCTCTGGGCTACGGCGGTTCGTTGTCCGCCGATCTCACCATCGACGTCGGTGCTGCAGGCCGAACGATCTACAACGCAGGCTCGGCGGTCGTGTCGGGAATCGGAAACGCGGGCTCGGCGGTCATATCGACGGTCGGGAACGTGGGTTCGGCGGTGGTCTCCGGAATTGGAAACGCGGGAACTGCCGTGTGGAACGCCGGTGGGAGCGCAGTATCCGCCGTGCTGAGTTGGTAAGTCGCCGTTTGCGTTGAGCTGACGGAGGCTTCAGCGATACGGTACGGCCTATGTTTCTCGCGGTGCCGACTCCTGCAGAGTGGAGTCGCCGGCGCGTCGCGCAGGGTCAACTCCTCCGCTCACCGGAAGGTGAGATCGAGGTCTTGGTCCTGCCAATCGAAGGCGCGAGGATCGAGCCGCTGAACTGGCTCTATCAGGCGCTGCTCTATCGTGGAGGTGCTCGCCCCCCGATCGAGTGGGACGAACCCGTCGTGACGAATGTTGTCCAAGGTCAGCTCACGACCGCAGCGGCGTGGACCGCGTTGACGATCGAGGCAGACGTTGGCGGAGTCCACACGCTCGTCGCGTACTTCACGTTTCTCGATCTGAGTGCGACGGTCATCGCCCACTCTCCGCTGCCCGTCGATATGTGGCGCGAGCCGATCATCGAGATCCTCTACCGCGCCGCCCCCGACTTTACCCCCGACCGGATTACGTGCATCGCCGAGCTACTCGACGCACCAGCGCCGACAGCGTCCGCGCACGTCGACTTCTCCATGGACGGTTGGCGCCGCGCGTTCTCGGGTGGCGACGTGGTTCTCACACGAGCGGACGATCCGGACGGCGGCTGGATTCGCCAGACGGCAAACCTCGGACCGACTCGCAGCGTGCCCGAGCTTTTCGAAGAGTTCGAGACGATCGAGCATGGCCCCCAACTCGGCGTGACGAACGAGGGCGAGTACTTCGCGATCGCGAGCGGACGAACGAGCTCGCGTACCGGTGACAAGCGCACCACGCTCGCGTTCGTCTTCGGCGACACGAGCTACACGCGCATCGAGTCACACTGTGTGGGCGACAAACGTGCCCACGCATTCGCGATGGCAGTGTTGACGCTGGCGCAGCAGGTCACGTTCGGCTACGGCGCGTACCGCATGCGTCCGTACTATTACCTGCCGCCGCGCGGGTGGAGCGCGCTCGTGCGCTCCGGCTCCACGCTGTGGGTCAGCCCCGCGTGCGCCCATCGCTATCACGTGCTCCGGGTCTTCGAAGCCTATCCTCGAGACAAGGCCGATCTCATGCGTCGACGGCGCTTCGAGACGCTCGCGTCGGAGTTCTTTATCAAGCCTCCGCTCGGACCGGCCGTCTACTATCGGCCTGATAACCTCGAGGTGCGGGTGCTCGCGTGCTCGGGGACGTTTGGAGACACCACGCTCAGCGTCCTCGACGCGACCGTGATGGACGAGAGCTACTGCTATCCGTTCCGCATCGAGTGTGACCCGCGGTTGTTCACCGACTCGATGACGCTGCTCGAAGAGGTCGTGAAGACGATCATCCCTCTCCCCCGCCCTTCGCCGACGGTCGCCCCCGAAGCGCACTCGGCGTTCGCCGAGTGGGCCGAGTGACCGCTCAGACGAGAACCATCCCTCCCCAGCGAAACTCCTCGTACCAGTCCTGCGACTCGAAGTCCTTTGGCGATGGCGGTTGGTCACCGTCCCAATGTTGCGGGTGACAGCGCCGTAGATTCTCCGCCATCCACTTCGGCGCCGCACGCGAATACACCATGCCGTCCTTCGCGCGCACCGAGAGCTGGCCTCGGTCCCATCGCGGCACACCGCCCAGCCACACGAGACGGTTACGCACCTTGGCTCCGGGATGGGGCAACGAGAGCGTCTCCTCGACGAAGGTGTCCTTCACCGTCGGCGCGGGAACGGGAATGCCCTTGAAGAACTCGTGCACGGGTGCGTCGAGAGCGCGGCCGCGCTGGTAGTACTCCATGGCCTCCACGAGGCACTCGAAGATCTTCTCGCTGCGGTAGACGTCGTCGAGGTACTCGAACGGCAGCTGGTTCCGCGCGAAGCCGCGATGCGTCTCTGGCTTGAGGCGAATGTTGAACAGCTCGGGTTTTCGCCCGAGCGGCGCGTGCGCCGTCACCGAGAGCTGGTGATAGAAGCCGCTGTGCAACAGGTTCGCGCGCAGGAGCTGGCGGAGCACCTCGAGCCCGTTGATGGCATCGAGGGTGGTCTCCCCGGGGAACCCGTACATGAGGTATCCGTGCGTGCCGATCGACGCCTCGGTGAACGCCTGCAACACCTTCACGAGCTGCGCGACGTTGACACCTTTCTCGATCTTCTCGAGCACGGCGTCGCTCGCCGTCTCGATTCCACCCGTGACCATGATGAGCCCGGCCGCTGCGAGCAGCTTGCAACGATCCGGCTCGAACGCGCTGTCGTAGCGGATGTTGCCCCACCAGTGATAGCTGCGTTTCCTGCGCAGTAGCTCGAGCGCGAGGTTGACGAGGAGCGCTGGTGGCGCCGCCTCGTCGGTGAAGTGAAACCCCGACAGGCCCGTCTGCTCGTGCAACCGATCCATGTGATCGGCGAGCTGCTGCGCCGGCATCGGATCGTAGTCCGCGATGTACGGCAGACTGATATCGCAGAACGTGCACTTCTTCCAATAGCAGCCGTGTGCGGCCGTGAGCTTGAGCCACGTCCCCTCGCTCGCCCGCTGCACGATGTTCTCGCGGTAGATGAAGTGGATGTACCGACCGAGCAGGAAGCCCTCGTAGCTCGGAGTCGGATAGTCCTTGAACGGAATCGGCTCGTACTCGCCTTTGTGGAAGACAACGCGGTCCCCTTCGCGCACGAACGTGTTGGCGAGAGGGGCGTCCGTCTCGCCCTGCAGCCGCGCGCAGATCTGACGCAGTGGAATCTCGCCGTCGTCGATCACGACGTAGTCGACGACGTCGAACACGCGCGGCTCTTCGAGCTGGCGCAGCTCGGTCGATGGGAACCCGCCACCGAGAGCGCGCTTCGTGTTGGGACGCTCGGTCGCCATCCACTTGCCGAGCAGCAGCGACCCCATCAGGTTGCCCGGGAACGGGCACGTGAAGCACGCGAGATCGATGTCGCGAGGAAATCTCTCCTCGGCGAGCTCGAACAGCATCTGTTCGTACACGTTGGGCGGACGCTCGAGCTCCTCCGCGATCGGCGTGTAGCTCCCGGACGTCCATCCGAGCTTGTACGCATAGCGATGCATCCCGAAGTGCATCGAGATGGTCTCCTTAAACAGCTCGGTGAGGTCCGCGCACATGACGGAGACCAAGTGACGAGCGAGATCGCCGTGGCTCCACAGACCGGCCCGCTGGCGACTCAACACGACGTCGGGCCGGCGGAAGTGCGGCCCCTCGGGGAGGTAGTTCCCGACGGTGATCCGGTACACCGCCGCCATGTCACGTTGCTGCAAGACCGCGATGGCATCGTCGATGATGGCGATGTAGCGATCGCGATTGTCGTAGACGCTGCGATACTCGTTCTTCACCGTCGACGGGTTGATCGCATCGAACATGCGCTGCAACCCCGCCAGCGAGAACACGCGGAGGAAGATCTCGAGGCTCAGGTCGAGAGAGACAACCTCGTGCCCCAGATGTTGCAACCACCCAGCGAGGCGCGGTGCGGCCGCATACGGCGTGTTCAGATCGACCGCCGGAGGAATCACCATCGCGATCTTTAACGGCATCTACTTCTCTCCTCGCAGGTCACGCGCCTTTGGCGGCTTTGTGCAGCTGCTGGACGAGTTCGAACAGATCCCAGCTCGTCTTCGAGTCGACGATGCGACCGGTGTCGATCGTGTCGATCGTGGTCCCGCTCCAGCTCACGCGGGCGTTGGTCACGGGAATGCCGAGGAACGGACCTCGCTGCGTGCCGCGTGCCGACCAGCGGCAGACGACCTTGTCGCCCTCCGCGATCAGATCGTCGACCTTCATCTCCAGATCGGGGAAGGATGCGAGCAACATCTTCGCGAGATCCGCCTGCCGCGCGGCAAGCGTTGGCGCGAAGATCTCGTGTGCTAACTCCGGGTTCCCGACGAGCATCTCCTCGACCACTCGCCGCGCGATCGCCTTATTCGCCTCGTGCATGGCGAGGATGATGACATGATTGATCTTCGTTGCGGTTCGTGGAGCGTGCTTTTTGGGCAAGCAGTCAGTAGACCAGGCGCGCGCAACAGGGAAGCTCGGGGGCATCGATCCGCGCAAAGGCGAGCGCGAGCGCGCCGAGGCCCGTGAGCGCCGAGAGGTGGTGGCGCTCGGCGACGTACGAGTCCTCGAGCCAACGCCCGGTTTCCTTTCGGCGCGAGACGATGGCGTTTGCGATCGCGCGCGCGTGCTCGCTTATCGCGCGATCGCGGCGAGCATCGCGAGCTGCGAGCGCGAGAACGAGCGCATCGAGGCTCGGCACGGGCTCCGGGCTCATGGCGTCGAGGGGAGTCGCCTTCGGTGCGATGGCGAGGTGAGTCAGCAGCGACGATTCGGACGGCAACACGGCCGGATTCTCCACGCCGTACCAACGCGACAAGCCCCACGCGATGCCTTCGTCCTCGCTCGGCAGTCCAGGCGCCCAGCGCCCATCGCCCGCGTAGAACGGGTGCGGGTTTGCCGGGTGTCTGCGTAGATCGTCGGCGATGTGACCGAGGTTGGCAGGACGCGAGAACGGCTCGAGCAGGTTCGCCGCGACCAGCAGGAGCCCAGCTGTTCCCAACACCACGTCACGTGGCGAGCTGGGACCGATGATCGTCGACGGAACCTCGGAGAGCTTGCGGATCACGAATGCGTGAAGGTCGTCGTCGCGGAGGAGCTCCGCACATTTCCCGAGCGCGAAGAACTGCGCTCCGACACCGATGAACGCACCGCCAGCGAACTGCTTGTGTTCGAGCGTCGCTACGAGCTCGGCCTGGATCGGTGCAAGTGCGAGCCGCGCTGCGTCGCGGAACCGTACCTCGTTCGTGCGCCGAGCAAGATAGGCAAGCACCACGGCGATGCCAGCGGAGCCGGAGAGAAGATCGGCTGGCAGGATGTCGATCCGGCGAGCCGCCGACATCGGTAGCCATGCCGCGCCTACCCACATCATCCCGTCACTACTGACCACCGCCTCCTCGAGGAGGAAGTCGCCGATCGCGACCGCATGTGCGAGCGGTGTGGGCGCATCGGACGCAGCGGGCGGCGCCGTCGTCACCGTGACCGATGGCGGCGGCGGCGGATCGTTATGGAACAACGCCTCGCAACCGATCGCGGTCACGATGGTGTCGAGGTCGCGCGTCGTGTCCTCGCGATCGCGGACGAGCGTGACTCGCTCGAGTGCGGATGTCGCGAACGCGCCCGGCACCCGCGTGCCGTCCGCGAGGAAGATCGCGTCATTGCCGGGCTGCGCCGAGAAGGACGGGTATGCGCCCTCCCGGATTGCGCGCAGCTCGTCGAGGCCGAGCACGAACGAACGCTCGTCCGGCAGCCCCATGACGAGACGCGTGAGGAACGCGTCGCGAAGTCGCCCATCGGTGAGGAGCAGCGGGACGACGCTCGTGTCTGCGATGGGCTTGTGCACCATGTACGATCGCCACAACACGGCGATCCTGAGCTCGGCCGCACGCGCGAGATGGGCACGAATCCCATCGCTCGTCGCGAGCGCAGCACTCATGGCGCGGTATCCCTCCACGAGCTGAGGCAGGTACTCGCCCGGCGAGTGCGTCTTGTCTGCGACCGTCGGCATCGTCGATGGGACGGGGGCGAGCTTGGTGGTGTTGGGGACGGCGAACATCCCACCACGGTTGAGCCCACCGATGTTGACAGCGCGAGACCCGGGCGCACCGGTGAGCCACAGCGGAAGCAGGCTGACGGACAGCGGCGATGCATCGTATCGATCACGCGCGGCCTGCGCGATGCGCGTCCCGCGGAGCGACGCGCGCGGCGGCTGTAGCAGCGTCTCGAGATCGATGAACACGGGGTGCTCGCCGACGGCGAGCAAGTTGCGGCCGTGCATGTCCGCGCTGCCCAAGGCCTGAAACAAACGCAGATACATTCCCACGCGAGTGAAGTAGCGGCCGACCTGCTCGGAGTCGGTGCATGACGCCGGCTCGATGAAGTCGACCCACGCGTGGTGCTCGCGAGCGAGAAGCGGCAACGGCGCGAGCGTGGGTGAGAGCCCCGCACGACCGAGCTCCGCGACGAGCTCATTGAACCACACGACGATTCGCAGGTCCTTGCCCTGGTAGACCACGCGCCGCCCGTTCGCGAGCGTGACGAGCAGGGGCGGGGCCGACGTCGGCGGTCGCTTGAGCGCGAGGATCTCCAACTCGACGAGCGTTGGATCTCCGCTCTGACCGAGTGCGGTCCAGTCGCTGGCGAGACGCTCGAGCAGCAACCTGCACTCGCGTTGCCACAGCTCGTACTCGGAGCCGAGCAACCGACCGAGCACGGGATACGTGGCAAGGAGCCCGAGCCACCCCGCACGCGAAGCGACCTTCGCGAGGTACTCGTCGAGTGACGCTGCGCCACTCTCCTTCCCTTCCGTTATCAGGACCGCGCGTGCCGGCGCGGTCCACGCTCGACGTAGCCACCGGAGCAGACCGCTGCGTGCGGCAGGTGTCAGGCGCGTCTGGGATGCGAGACCGTCGAGCCACGCGCTGGCCGTCCGGAGAAATCCCGAGAACGCGTTCGCGAGCCCGCGTGTCGCGTGATCGTCCTGGTCGCCAAGCGCGAGCTCGTCGTCGGGCTGCGCGGATGGATCGGAGAGCAATGACTCGAGCGCCGTGGCCCACGCTGGGATCTCGAGCGCGTCCGTCGCGTACAGCCGCGCGAACAGCGCCGAGACCGTCCCTCGGATCCTCATGTCTCGAGGCATCGCTTGCACCGCGCGGCAGATCGCGAGCACTTCATCGTCCGAGCTGGGCTTGGCGATCATTCCCTTCGCAGCGACGCGCTCCTCGAACGTCGCGCTGCGCTCGATCACCTCGACCACCGCCGCACGCAGGGCCGCGTGCTTTCCAGGTTCCGTCATGCGTAGCGGTAGGATATCGTACATCGCTCGTGGCTGTCGTAGGCGGACCCGAACGCGACGTGTTCATCGCGTGGGCGACCGCCCGTGGTATCGAGCTGCGGTGGCCCGAGGGCTACGTTCGCGACTCCAACAACTTCCATCGCAACCCGTGCATCGATTTCGGTCGTGTCGTGGTGCGCGAGCCGTTCTCCGTTGTGCGACCGAGAACGACGCCGCAACTCGTCGACACCGTCACGATGTTGCGCGAGGGCCGCATCCCATTTCACGTTCGCGGTGCAGGGCACAGCTCGGGTGGCCAGTCGCTGAGCGACGGCGGATTCGTGATCCACACGCAGGATCTCACGGGCATCGTCGACGATGATCCCGCGTCCGAACACATCACGGTCCTGGGCGGCACGTGGTGGCTCACCGTCATCGAACACCTCCAGCGTCAGGGTCGGCGCCCGATCGTCCTCACGGGCAATCCGCGCGTCTCCGTTGCAGGGACGTTGGCCGTCGGCGGCTTTGGCGACACGACGCACCTCGAAGGGCTCGCGATTCGCTCGGTGGTAGCGCTGACCTTGATCACGCCCGACGGCGCACGCCATGTCCTGCGCCCCGGCGACGAGTTGTTCGCGTACGTGCTCGGCGGGCAGGGACAGCTCGGCGTGATCGCAGACGCGACGATTCGCACGATGAAGCGCCCGCTCGCGGCAGCGCTCCGGTACGTACGCTGGGCCACGCTGGAGGACTTCGTGCGCGACGCCGGAGTCATCGCGAAGCATCGACTGTTCACGTTCGTGCGCGCGCGTATCTCCTGGGAGAAGCCAGGATGGGTCGACGGTGCGGTCGGCAACTTCGCGAGCGAGCTCGGCGCGAGCGATCACGTCGCGCTGCTGCGCGCGAGCCATATCTCGCCTCCGACCATGCGCGACTTGCTCGCAGATCTGCGTCGAGAGCCGGAGGGAAAGGAGTGGCAGCTACCGACACCGGCGATGGAGGTCGCGCTGCCGCTGCCGGACGGACTTCGCATGTGGTCGCGCTTGCGCGAGCGCATCATCGCGAGCGGCCTCGTCCCGTATCTGTCGCGAGGAACCTCGGTGATGGTGGTTCCCCCGGAGCCCGATCTGCCGCTTGCCCCCCTTGCCCCGCGAGCTCTCTCTCTCTTGGTCGCGCTGCGCCCCGAAGTCCCAGCAGCACATCTGCACGAGGTGCTGCCAACGCTGCGCGCGTTCGGGGATGCCGCGCTCGCACTCGGAGGACGCATCCATCTCATCTCGCAAGACCTCGAGTGCGATCGCTTCCCGGAGCGCCAGTTCGGCGAACCGATCGCACGTCGGTTTCGCGCACTCAAGGCGGAGCTCGATCCGGACCACCGCTGCAATCCGGGTCTCTTGCTCAGGTGAGAGACACCACGAGCACGAGCGCTCCGATTCCCATCAGCAGCAGTCCGATACCGGCGATGATGATCGGCCCCGCGCTGCCACGCACCTCGAGGTACGCGACCTTGGGATTCGTGGGGTCGTAGAGGACCTCGATGCTCGCACCGGCTGGGTATGGTGCGATGATGCGGCGAGCGGATTTCTCCGACGTCTGAAGTCCCTCGTCGAGGGAACGAGCGATCGATCTACCGTCATAGGTCTGTCCCGCGACGACATACGTGAACTGGACCGACGGCGAGTACCAGGTCTGGTACGAATAGAGTCTGGTGTTCGCATCCTCAATGCGGTGTGTGGACGTGGTGAGCTTCGAGCTCGTCACCGTTCCGGGCGCACGCGGCCAGCGTGCGATGGCGCGGTCGCGCGCGCGAATGCGCCGCGCGAGCCAGAGGAACGGCAGTCCGGCAACAAGGAACGAGAGTCCGACGATCGTCACCGCCATGGCAGAATCACTTCGCACGATGAGTGTACCCAACCTGGGCCGCCACGCGACATGCGGGGCTCCATGCCACTGAAGGTCGCCTTTGTTGTTCCGCCGACGGTGAACCTCAACACGCCGTACGCGGCAGCACCGCGGCTCGTCGGTTGGCTGCGCCATCTCGGCCACGAGGCCGTGCCGATCGATCTCAGCCTCGAGCTGTTCCTGCGCGTATTCAGTCGCCGAGGGCTGGAGCGGATGTTCGCGGAGGTCGACGCGAGCAGGTTGAACGCTTCGCAGGGACGGGTCTGGGCCGCGCGAGATCAGTACATCAGGATCATCGACGACGCCGTTGCCGTCACGCAGCTTCGCGACCTCTCCGCGACGACGCGCATCGCGCAAGGCTCGCTCATCCCTCGCGGACCGCGTACGGGCGCGGACGTCGCGTCCCCCGGCATGTGGGGCGTGACGGACTTCGCGCGCTATCGCGTCTCGCTGATGTTCCTCGACCTCATCGAGTTCTTCCAGTCGACCGTGAGCCCGCACGTGGGGCTCACGAGCTACGCGTCGTCGTTGGCGGAGTCCCCGTCGAGCTTCGATCCGCTCGCGTTCGAGCTCTCGCGCGCGCCGACCGCGTACACGGACATGCTCGCGGAGATCATGGCAGAGAGGATGCCCGCCGATGTCGATCTCGTTGCCATCACCTGCCCGTTCCCGGGCAACCTCGTCGGCTCGCTGCTCGTCGGGCAGTGGCTCGCCACGCACCGCCCGGCCGCGAAGCGCGCGTTCGGTGGCGGGTTTCCGTCGACCGAGTTGAGGTCGCTAACGGAGCCCCACGTCTTTGACTATTTCGACTACGTCGTTCTCGACGATGGCGAGCTCCCGCTTCGCCAGATCTGCGCCCGTCTCACCGGCGATGGCGCAGCGCCGCTGCACAACACGTTTACGCGCGAGGCAGGGCATGTGGTGTTCTCGGACAGCGCGGTGTCGCCGGTTCCTTTTGGCGACCTCCCTCCTCCGACGTACAGGGGATTCGAGCTCGATCGCTACGTCCACATGATCTACGTGTCGAGTCCGGTCCAGCGCGCGAACGACGGCCCCTGGCTCAAGCTCACGGCCGCACACGGCTGCTACTGGAAGCGATGCACGTTCTGCGACATCACGCTGCCGTACATCGCCGACTACGATCCGATGCCTGCGAGTCGGCTCGCCGATCACATGGATGCGCTGCACGCGGAGACGGGCCTGTCGGGGTTTCACTTCACCGACGAGGCGGCACCACCGGGCCTGCTGACCGAGCTCGCGCTCGAGCTCGTGCGTCGCGGACGCAACTATCATTGGTGGGGCAACGTTCGCTACGATCGCGCGTTCGAGCCCGATCGCTGCAAACTGCTCGCTGCCGCGGGAATGATGCTGGTCACGGGTGGCATCGAGATCGCGAACGACGCCGTCCTCGAGAAGATCGACAAGGGCATCACCGTCGCTCAGGTCACGAAGGTGCTGCAGGCATTCGCCGAGGCGCGCATCGCCACGCACGCATATCTGATCTACGGGTTCCCCGGCGAGACGCTGCAGGACACGATCAATGGGCTCGAGACGATCCGGCAGTTGGTCAGCGCGGGGTTGCTGGTGAACGGTGTCTATCATCAGCTCTCGGCAACGGCGCATGCTCCACTCGCGAAGAAACCGCAGCTGTTCCAGATCCGGCTCCGCGAACCAAAGTTCAAAGGCTTCGCGCGCAACTTCCTTCCCTTCGACTACGAAGACGGCGTGCCTCGCTCTCGCGCTGTGCATCACGCACTCGGGCTCGCGCTCGACAACTTCCGTCGCGGTCTTCACCTCGACGCCCCGGTGCTCGAGTGGTTCGAGGGCCTCCAGGTGCCACCACCGACCGTCGCCCCCGACTTCGTGGCCGAGACCATGAAGCAACCGCATCCAGGATGGCGAGAGCGTGAGCGCATGTGCTGGCTCGGCGGCGAACCCACGTGGACTCGCGGCCAGCTCACGGTGCGAACGAGTGACGGCGAGGTGCGATCGTTCACCGCGTCGCGCGACGCCGCGAACAATCTCGAGCGCTGTCACCCCAGGCGCTGGGTCGAGGGCCGCCCACCCTCGCGTCGCGACTTCGACTCGATTGCCTGGGCCGAGCCGTTTCGCGTGCACGGTCTCGTGTTGGTCTGACGCGCGCGATAGTATGCTCGGTCGTGAGTACCAGCGAGCCGGGCCCTGACAACGGTGGGATCTTGCTCGAGGAGGGACAGCGCTTCTCCTCGTCGGTGCTGTGGCGCCTGATGAAGTCGTACTACGCCGACATGGGGCCACGCGCATGGCTCACCGGCGAGGTTCCGCACTACATCACGTGCAACACGTACATCGCGCAGAGCTACGCGGAGGTGGTCCTGGCCTATCTGCACGAGCTCGCGAGAACCAACAAGCTCGTGCGGGACGAGCCCGTCTACATCATCGAGCTCGCTTCCGGTGTCGGAGCGTTCGCCTCGTACTTCTTGCACAAGTTCGGCGAGCTGCATCAGGAGTCCTCGCTGCGCGACGTGGTGGTCCGCTACATCATGACGGACTTCACGCCGAACAACCTCGAGGCGGTGTCCGAGCATCCGCACCTGCGCGTGTTCGCGGACAAGGGGCTGCTCGGCTTTGGCAAGTTCGACATCGACACGGACGAAGCGATCGTGCTGCGCGGCGGCCACTTGCTCGGAGCGAACAGCTGCAAGAACCCGGTCATCGTTCTGGGCAACTACGCGTACGACACGTTCCGGCAGGATATCTTTCGCGTCGAGAAGGGCAAGCTCCACGAGGTGCTCGTGACGACACGCGTGCCAGGCGAGTCGTTCACGCTATCGGATCTGCGCACGCGATATACCCAACGAGAGATCGACGAGTCTCGCTACTACGACGACGCTCTCTGCAACGAGATGATCGCCCACTATCGCGCGAACCTCGTCGACACCACGTTCACGATTCCGTATTACGGCCTCCAGGCGACGATGCGGCTGTTCGCGCTCGCTGGCGGGCGGGGCATGGTGCTCGCGTCGGACAAGGGCTTCACGCACTTCGACGAGCTGTTTCAGCGACATCAACAGTCGCTCGCGTTCCACGGCAGCTTCTCGATGATGGTGAACTTCCACGCGCTCGGCGAGTACTTCCATCGACGAGGCGGTGTGTACGAGTCGACCTCTCAGCGCGTGCTCTCGCTGAAGACGGCGATGTACCTCCTCGGCGGATCACCCGATGACTTCATCGACACGCGCTCCGCGTTCCGCTCGCGCATCGAGGCTCTCGGGCCCGGCGAGTACTTCGCGCTCCAACAGCGCGAGCGCCCACACGAGAAGACGCTCGCGCAGATCCTTCGGCTCCTGAAGCTGAGCGGCTATGACCCGGGGCTCTTGTACAACTGCGCAGCGGCCATTCGCGAGCAATGCGGCGGCGCGCCCGAATGGGTCGTCAGCGAGCTTCGTCACGCGATCGATCGCGCGTGGAGCAACTTCTACATGAGCTCGCAGAACCTTCCGTTCGAGCTGGGACGGATCTACCTGGCTCTCGGACGTCCGATGGAGGCGGCGCGGTTCACGCAGCTCTCGATCGACTGGTTCGGCGAGATCCATCCCGCGTACCTGAACCTAGGGCTCGCGTACTACAACGCCGAGAATCCACAGCTCGCGCTACGTGCCTTCCATCGTGCGAAGGAGCTGAAGCCCGAGTCTCCGATCGCGAGCGAGTGGATCGCGCGCATCGAGGCGGAGCAGGAACGTGGAATCGTGACGCCGACCGTCGCGGCCACGTAGCGTTCAGATCCGGACAAGCGCGCCGGCAACGATACCGATGACGATGAACACGACGCCCATCCATCCGGCGATGACCGCCCCTTTCGTCCGCGGGCCCTCCAAGTAGGCCACCTCCGGCTTCTCGGGATGGTAAGGGAGCTCGATCTCCTGCCCTGCCGTGTACGCACTGTCGACGTCCCGGTTCTTGGAGCCCTCCTTAACACGTTCGTACAGCTCGCCCGAGTACGCGTGCCCGTCCACGTTGTACGTGTACTTCACGACGCGGATAGGCACGTTCGCGAGGTAGTAGTAGCCGCGCTGATCGCGGAACGCGCGTTCGCGTGTCTCCTGGGTGATATGCATGATGCGTCCGCGCGCCTTGGGCCACGTCCGGATGTCGCGATTGATCTGCGTGCGCTTCCACGCCAGAACAAACGCGAAGAGCCCGGTGAGAACGAACACACCTCCGAAAACAATTCCGATCATCACGAGCGGGGCCTCACGACGGAAGGGGGCAAACGGCGTCCACGCTCGGCGGCAATCCGCGCGATCCATTCGCGTGGAGGTCCGAGCTCGGGATCGAGTGCGGCGGCGCGCTCGAAGCAGACCAGCGCCTGCTGTGGATTCTCGGCGTTGTAGTAGCAGATGCCCATGTTGAGATACGCCGCCGGCAACTCGCCGAAGCAGTCGATCGCGATCTGATTGAACCGCGCTGCCTCGAGGGGCTGCCCGAGTCCAAGCAGGATCCGCGCGAGCTCGAACGGCAGGTTCCCGGGCCCGATGAAGTAGTTGCGCCAGGTGCGTTCGAGCGCCGACCGCAGCTCGAACACGACCCAATCGGGAAGGTTCCTACACTGCTCGCGGATCGTATGCGAGTAGTTGTAGAGTAGCGCGGGATCATACCCGCTGAGGCGCAGCAGACTGATGATCTGCTCGACGGACTTCTGCGCGGTGCGCTCGACGCGGAAGAACTCGAAGAACTCGCCAGGTCCGAACTGATCGATCCGTCGGCGAAACGTCGACAGCGTGTCGACGAACGGCGCGCTCTCGGGACTGAACACGCACATCGCAGTCTTGAGGCTCATCATCCGCGTCGACGTAGCGGAATAGACGCCACCGCGAAGAGCGGCGTACCGGCCGATCGCGTGATAGTTCACCATCACCGAGAAGCTGCCGTGGAGCTGCATGGCCTGCGGGTTCGGCTGAAACAGCTCGTCGACGTGCGTGAACCCCTTGTCGGACGAGAGCAGCAAACCTCTCCCACCCGAAACATCGAGCAGCCGGTCGAGTGCACGCAGCGAACCGACAGGAATCATGAACGTCGCGTCGACGAGCAACGCGCGGTAGTCCGCGAGGAGCTGGTTGTAGAGCGGCTCGTCGTAATACGAGCTGGGATCGATCGAGCGCTGTGCGTATCGCGTCTGCACCTGCGCGAGCTCGATCGGCTCGGTCGTGGGCGCACGCGAGGTGAGCCCAACTTCGTTCAGCTGTCCGCGCTCGACGCAGAAGATGTCATTCCGGAACGTGTCGAACGCATAGTTCGCGAGGATCACGATCGGGTTCTTGCAGCTGCCCGCGGTGAGCGAGCCGTTCGCGAGCTCGATCGCATCGTCGGTGTCCACGTCGAACTTGCCGATGTCGAGGAGCCCCCCCTTCAGGAACGGAAGCAGATCTGGATGCTCACGCCACGCCTTCAGGTTGGACTGCGTGAAGTCCGTCATGAGGTAGCGGACATCGAGACCACGGAGCGACGACTGCTCTTTCAGTGCACCGAACGCGTGGAGGAAGTAGTGCGCGAAGGCGCCGATCCCCGCTGCCAGCTCGACGATGTAGACGGGCTGGCTGGTGTCAATCGCGTTGGTGCGGGTGAGCTCGTGCAGGTATGCCATCACGACCTCGGCGTACGACTTCGCGATGAACGTGTTGCACGTCGAGTAGTTGGGGACCTCCCCGTGCCACGCCGTCGGCCCCTTCCGGTCGTAGTACTCCTTCATGAGAGTCCACAGCACGGATCGAGAGAACCGTTCGTTGACCTCGAGGACTCTCCAGCCCTCTTCGGGGGCCTCCGACTCGTCACTCATCGAGCGGAGGGTATCACATGGGATCCGTCGACCTTGTCATCTCTAGCCGCGTTGCCGGACGCAACACCGCCGTGTGAATCACCGCGGTTTTGCGCACTTGTGCTGGCGTGAGGCTTGCTCTATCGCGGGCCGTGAGCGAGCTCGAGCTGACCGGCATCAAGAAGCAGTACGAGGGTGTCGCTCGCCCGGTCATCCCCGACCTCGCGCTCCACGTTCCGTCGGGGCAGATGGCGGTGCTCGTGGGCCCGTCCGGTTGCGGCAAGTCGACGACGCTGCGCATGGTCGCCGGCCTCGAGGAGCCGACGGCCGGGACGATCAAGATCGCGGGTCGCGACGTCACGCACGTTCCACCTGCGGATCGGGACATCGCGATGGTGTTCCAGAGCTACGCGCTCTACCCGCACATGACCGTGTTCGAGAACATGGCGTTCGGGCTGCGCATCAAGCACCTGCCCGAGAGCGAGATCCAGAAGCGCGTGTTCGCGGCCGCCGACTCGCTCGGCTTGCGCCCGTATCTCGAGCGTCGGCCCAAGGCGCTCTCTGGCGGTCAGCGCCAGCGCGTCGCGATCGGCCGCGCGGTGGTGCGCGCGCCGAAAGTGTTCCTGTTCGACGAGCCACTGTCGAACCTCGACGCGAAGCTGCGCAGCGACATGCGGCGCGAGATCGCGCGCATTCACCAAGAGTCGAAGACGACGTCGATGTACGTCACGCACGATCAGATCGAGGCGATGACGCTCGCCGACATGATCGTGGTGCTCAAGGACGGCGTCGTGCAGCAGATCGGATCGCCGGTCGACATCTACGAGCGCCCCGCGAATCGGTTCGTCGCTGGGTTCTTCGGCACGCCGTCGATGAACTTCCTCAGCGCGGATCTCGCTGCGAGCGGCGAGCGTCAGAGCGCGCGCGGCACGGGCTTCGAGATTCCGCTCGCGACACGCCCCGCCCTGCGCCCCGCGAAGGAAGCGGTGGATCGCGTCGTCGTCGGGATCCGTCCGGAGCGCCTCTCGCTGTCCGGTGCACCGGACAGTGTCGCGCTGTCGGGTGAAGTGGCGATGCGCGAAGTGCTGGGCGCGGAGGTCGTGCTGCACCTCGAATCTGCCGCGGGCCCCCTGACGATGCGCACCGAAGCGAACAGCGCGCCGCGTCCCGGCGACACCGTGCAGGTGTGGCTCGACCCCGCAGGCGTTCACCTCTTCGACGGTGCGACGGAGCTGCGGCTGTGACCGTCCGCGCCGCGGTCCTCGTGCTCGCGCTGATCGTCGCGAGCGGCTGCGAACGCTCGCACGGCGTCGTCTTGTGGCACGCGTATCAAGGCGCGGAAGCCGAGGCGCTGTCCGCCTCTGTCGCGCGCTGGAACGCGGCACATCCCGAGACGCCCGTCGAGCTCGTCGGCGTTCCGTACAACTCGTTCGGCGACAAGCTGACGTCGGCGATCCCCGGCGGCAACGGTCCCGACCTGTTCATCTATCCGCAGGATCGCATCGGAGACTGGGCGGAAGCGCAGATCCTCGAGCCCCTCGAGTTCTGGGTCGACGACGCGCGCGCCGATCGCTTCAGCGACGTGTCCCTCGAAGCCATGGCCTACAAGGGCTCGCTGTGGGGGCTGCCGATGGCGGTCAAGTCGCTCGCGATGTTCTATCGCTCCGACATCGTCGAGACGCCGCCTGCATCGACCGACGAGCTGCTCTCGCTCGCGCCGACGATGCGCAAGCGCGATGGCTACGCCGTCGCGTACGCGAACCACGATCTGTACGGCCACGCGCCGTGGCTGTTCGGCTATGGCGGCAAGATCCTCGACCAAGACACGCTCGCGATCGCGACGCCCGAAGCCGCCGCCGCGATGACGTTCGCGCGTCAGCTCGTCGAGCGTGGTGCTGCTCCCAAGGGCGCCGAAGGTCCGATGGTCGCGACCCTGTTCAACGAAGGCCGCGCCGCCACGGCGATCAGCGGCCCGTGGTTCCTGCAGGACATCGCGCAGGGCGTGCCGTTCAAGATCGCGGTGCTTCCGACGGTGAGCGCGACGGGTAAGCCTGCCGCCCCGTTCCTCGGCGCCGAGGGGCTGCTCATGTCCGCGCGCGCGAAGGACAAGGACGCCGCGTTCGCGGTGATGGATGCGCTGACGTCCGACGTGTCGGCGATCGAGCGCGCGAAGATCGCGAAGCAAGTCGTGCCCAACACGCACGCGTACGATGATCCTGCCGTCGGCAGCGATCCGGTTCTCTCGGCGTTCCGCGCGCAGCTCGCGCACACCGTCCCGATGCCGATCCATCCCGCGATGCGTATGGTGTGGACGCCGTACAAGACCGCGCTCGGCGAGGTGGTGTCCGGTCGCGCGCAACCCGGCCCGCAGCTCCTCGCCGTCGAGCGTGAAGTCGCGGGCTACCTCGCAGGCGCGCGGCAATGACGGTGGTCCGCCAGCTGCGAGACTTCGCGGTCGCGGCCGCCGTCGCGATCCTCGTCGCGACCGTCGCGTTCGTCGTCGTACGCAACACCGAGCTGGCCTCTCGCCAGATCGAGCTCGCGACGCGCGCTGCCACCGCGATCGCCAGCGGCAACGAGCTGCCCGACGTGCACGCGGTCATCGTCAGCGAGGCCACGCCAAACCCCAAGCGTCCTTATCTGCGCACGCGCCAGGTGCTCGAGCACGGCACGTGGCGCCCGCTCGCCGCGAGCTACGGTGCGGACGACAAGCTGTTCTTCGACGCGGCGAATCGCCACGACCTCGCGCTCGCCAAAGGACGCGCCGGCGTCCGCGCCGAGATGTTGCCGGACGGTACGGGCCGCGCGATCGCGGTGGTTCCCGCGACCACGCCCTCCGTCGATACCGCCGCGAAGCCCGCCAGCGATACCGCCGCCGCGCAGCCCGGCAGCGATACCACCGCCGCGAAGCCCGCCAGCGATACCACCGCCGCGAAGCCCGGCAGCGACACCACCGCCGCGACGACGTCCGCGAAGACGTCCGCCGCCGGCACCGCTGCGA
>JAEYYV010000136.1 GCA_023428295.1 Pseudomonadota bacterium | reverse complement strand
CGGCTGACGAGCGGGCGCGCTCCGAAGCTGACGCGCCCGGCGATGCGCGCGCTCGGCCAGCACCGCTGGCCTGGCAACGTGCGCGAGCTCGAGAACGCGTTGGCCCGCGGCGTCGCGATGGGCGGCGACGTGATCGATCTCGGCGACCTGCCCGACGCGATCGCGCACGCGGCCGCGCGCCCCGAGCCCGCGAAGCCGGCGGTCGGCGAGGATCTTCGTCTCAAGCCCGCACTCGCGGCGACCGAGCAGGCGTACATCACCGCCGCGATGGGACGCGCGAAGGGCAACCAGACCGTCGCCGCGCGGCTCCTCGGGCTCTCGCGCTTCGGGCTCCAGAAGAAGCTCCGCCGCCTGGCGGGCGACGACGCCAGCGACGACGAGTAGCTACGTCGGGCGAGCGACCGCGCGCGCCGCCTCGATGCGCCGCCACGCGATCACCGCCAGCTCCCGAATGAGGTCGACGTAGCTCATCCCGGCGACCGCCGCGGATCGCGCGACACCCGCGTCCGGCGAGATGTCCGGGTTGGGGTTCACGTCGATCACCCACGGCTGCCCGTCGCGATCGATGCGCAGATCGACGCGCGCGTAGTCGCGCAGCCCGTGTGCATCCCACGCATCGCGCGCGACCTTCTCGCACGCAGCGACGAGCGCGGGCGATGCATCACGCAGGAGCACCGGCTTCGTACCCTCGTAATCGACGTGCGACTCTTCCCACTTCGCCGCGTAGGACACGATGCGAGGGCGATCCGCGGGCATCTTCGCGAAGTCGATCTCGTGCAACGGCAAGACGCGCAGGTCCGGGCCGTTACCGATCAGCGTCACGTTGACCTCGCGCCCGTCGATATAGCGCTCCGCGAGGATCGGCTGATGGAACTCCTCGAGCATCTCCGTGGTCCGCGCGCGTAGCTCGCTGGCGGTGCGCACGACGTTTGCCTCGGTGATGCCCACCGACGCGTCCTCGTGCCCGAGCTTCAGGAACCACGGGTAATCGAGCGCATCGATCGCGCGATCCTCGAGGGACTCGAGCCCTGCCAGGAACAGGTGCGGCGGCGTGGGGATCTTGCGCCCGAGCAGGATGTCCTTGCTGCGCCGCTTGTGCAGACATGCGGCGAGCGCGGGCAGGTCCGCACCGGTGTACGGGATCTCGAAGAGATCGAGCAGACCCGCGAACGTTGGTTCGTTGCGCGGATCACCGGCCATGGACTCGCAAAGGTTGAATACGATCTCGACATTGTCCCCGCGTAGCTTTGCGAGCACGTCAAACACATCGCGTCCCTCGACGCCCACGAGCTCCGTCTGGAAGCCCGCCTGTCTCAGTGCTTGCGCGATCGCACGCGCGGAGATTTCCACGGAGCTGACATCGTTCCCGGGACCGGTCAGCTCGTCGTCGTAGTCCGTATTGTGAAGAACCGTGATCTTCGACGGCGACGTCATACCCGGGCGTACCACTAGCGAGTAAGCGCTGTCACCAAGATCGGACCGACGATGGCCGCGAGTGACTCGACCTGGATCTCGCGTTCAGCGCGCGCTCGCACGCTCGTCTGCGCCACCGAGAGCCCACACGGACGAATGCGAGCCCACGCATCGGCGGGAGTCGCGACGTCGAGCGCGAAGCCATGCACGCTCACACCGCGCGCGACGTGAATGCCGCACGCGGCGATCTTCGCGCCGTCGATCCATACGCCCGCCGGCTCTCTCTGCCACGCGGCGCCGTGCACGCCGACCTCGCGAATCCCGTCGACGATCGCACTCGCGACGCGCTCGAGAAAGTCGACGACGCCCGCGCGCAGCTTCACCACGGGATAGATCATGAGCTGGCCGGGCCCGTGATACGTCACGTCGCCGCCGCGCTCGATCTGCTCGACCGAGACGCCCGCGCGCTCGAGCGCGTCGTCGCTCGCCAGGATGTTCTCGCGCTTCGCGCTGCGGCCGAGCGTGATCGTCGGCGGATGCTCGCAGAGGAGCACCTCGCCGGGATCGCCCGCCCACACGCGTTCGCGCGTCGCGAGCTGGAGCGCGAGCACGTCGCGATACGCGGCGCGCCCGAGCCACCGCCACGCCAGCATCAGCCCGCGAGCAGCTCGTCGAGGAGCTGGTCGTCCACGTAGTGCAGCGGCGCCGCGGCGCTCACCACACCGACGCCCGCGTTGATCAACGTGGCCACGAGTTGATCGCCGCAGATCACCGCGATCGATCGACCCGCGCGCTCGAGCTCGCGCTCCGCGTCCTCCGAGAGATCCGCGACGGAGAACAGGAAGCCCGCGACGAGGTTCTTGGCCTCGACGCCGACGCGCAGCTCGCCGATGCCACGGCGATCGATGGGCTCGTTGCCCGACCGCGCGCTGATCAGCACGGTGCGCTCGATGCCCGGCGCGGTGGCCTGCGCGTACGAGATACCGCCGATGCGCTTCACCCACGTGATCTCGCGGTAGCCCGCCGCGACGAGGTACGCGTGGATCAAGCGCTCGAAGCCGGCCGGCGACGCCTTGGCCATCCGCAGCGCGAGCGCGCGATGCGTGGCCCCCGCGAGACGCGACAGCGCCGTGGCGATGCCCGCCTCCGCATCCGCCGTCTGGCTCATCGAGACCGGGCCCGGCGCGAACAGATCACGACCGCGATACACGATGCGCGGGCGCAGACCGAGCGTGCGGTAGCTGCGCTCGTCTCCGAGGAGCTCTGCCTTGAGCTGCGGCGCGAGCTGCTCTGGATCCGCCTCGACGAGGTTGCGCTTGCGCATCATCGCCGCGAGCTGACGTACGGGCAGCGGCTGGCCGTTGCGCAGCTGCGCGAACACGGTGGCAGCTGCATCGCCCAGCGGCGTGCCCACGCGCGCGAGCGGATCGTTGTCGATCGCCTCGATCTGCACGGGTGGCTGCGTCGGACGTGGCGCGGACTGGTGATACGGCTGGGACTGTCCGTGCTGCGGCCGATCTTGCCGGTCTTGCCCCTGGCGATCCTGCCGCTCGGGGCGCTCGCCGTGCTGGCCGTTCTGCGGCTGTCCCGGACGGTTATCGCGGCGCTCGTGGCGCTGGCGATCGCGGTCCTCGCGGCGACTGCGACGGCGATCGCGGCGGTCCTGCCACTGCGCCTTGCGCTCGGCGCGCGCGTTGATCTCGGGGAGCATCGGCCGATCCTCGTCGGCGGTCTTCTGGTCGCGATACTCGCCGTGCGCCTGCGCCGGCTTCGCGAGGTCGTCGCCATACATCGCCTGCAGCTCTTGCTCCTCCGGCGTCAGCTCGGGGAGATCCTCTTCCTCGATCGTGGCCGCCTCGGAGGCCTCGAGCGTGGTCTCCGCGACGACCTCGGCGTCTTCGATCTCGATCTCGTTCTCGATCTCGTTCTCGATCTCGTCCTCGTGAGCCGCGTCCACCGACTCGACCTGCGCCTCGATCACCTCGGGCGCTTCGACGACGTCGACGACAGCGAGCTTCTGTGTCTTGCCCGTCGTCTTCTTGGCCGGCTTCTTCGCTGCAGGCTTCTTGGCCGCCGCCTTCTTGGCCGGAGCTTTCTTCGCCGGAGCCTTCTTCGCCGAAGCCTTCTTTTTCTTGGCCTCGTCGCCGTCGGTATTAGTCATCGTCGGCGTTCCTACCAAAAACTGGCCCACCCGTCGAGGCGCCCGTAGCGTCGGAATGACGGCGGAATCCCCGGCGTTCCTGTCTCTAGAAGGTAAGGAGAACAGCATGCAGTCCCGAAAGATCGGAGTCCTGCTCGGTGGCCTGTCCAGCGAGCGCGAAGTGTCCCTGCGCACCGGTGAGGCCGTCCTGGCCGCCCTGCGCGACCGAGGTCACGACGCTATCCCGATCTATGTCGATCGCGACGTCGACGTAGCCCTGCGCCAGGAGCGCATCGATGTCGCGTTCATCGCCCTCCACGGTCGCTGGGGCGAGGACGGTTGCATCCAGGGCCTGCTCGAGACGCTCGGCATCCCGTACACGGGGTCCGACGTCCTGGCGTCTGCGCTCGCGATGAACAAGTCCAAGTCCAAGGAGCTGTTCCGGCTCCATAACCTGCCCACGCCCGCGTACTACACGATGACCTCGGCGGACGCCCACGACATCGCGGGGATGCACGGTGACTTCGGATTCCCGTGCGTCGTGAAGCCGGTCTGCGAAGGCAGCTCCGTCGGTGTCACGATCTGTCACTCGCTGGCGGATCTCGTGCCCGCCGTCGAGATCGCGCTCAGCTTCGACAGCGAGATCCTCGTCGAGCGCTTCATCGTCGGCAAAGAAATCTCGGTCGCCATCGTCGACGAACGCGCCATCGGCGCCGTGGAGATCGCGCCGCGCGACGGCTTCTATGACTACGCGAACAAGTACACGAAGGGCGCCACGGACTACTTCGTCCCGCCTCGCCTGTCGCCGGAGCGGTACCGCGGCGTCCTCGCGCAAGCACAGCGCGCGCACGCGGCGCTCGGGTGTCGCGGCGCCACCCGCGTCGACATGATGGTCTCCGACTCGGGCAACGAGTTCGTCCTCGAGGTGAACACGGTCCCCGGCCTCACGCCGACGAGCCTTCTGCCCAAGATCGCCAACGCGGCGGGCATCTCGTTCGCCGAGCTATGCGAGCTCATGCTCGCGAGCGCGACCCTGTCCACCGCGCGCGGCCGCGGCGAGCGCCGCATCCTCCAGCGCCAGTTCGTCGGCGACGATCGGCGCGAGGCCGTGGTCGGACACCACTAGCCCGGGCGGCGGCATCCCCCGCCTCGCTTCTCGCAGATCGTTTGCATATCGCTCGCATATCGCTCGCCTCCACATGACCACCCGCGAACGCCGCATCCTCGTCGCCACTGCGATCCTCGCGGTCGGCGTCCCCGCGGGCGCGATGGCGCTCGTGCGCGATCGGACCGCGGCGCTGTCCGTGCATCTGTCGTCGGCCGCGGACGTTCCGTCGTCGATCGGCTCCGTCGATGCGGACCTCACGGGCACGATTCGCCTCTCGAACGTCGCCTTCGGCTCGCTCGTGACGGCCGAAACGATCGAAGCCTCCGTCGCGCTCGACTCGCTGCTCTCGGGCAACCTCCGCGCCGACGAGATCCAGATCGCGTCCCCGCGCGTCGCGATCGAGATCGACGCCGACGG
>JAEYYV010000134.1 GCA_023428295.1 Pseudomonadota bacterium | reverse complement strand
GCGCAGGAATCGCTCGCGCGGAGGCACCTCCCAGCGAACCCAAGGTCGGCAACGAGTCGCTCTCGCAGAGCGAGCAGGACCCGTGGGACCGCGGGGTCACACCCGAGCAGAAGCAGCACGCGGCGGGCATCTACCGCGAGGCGAACAAGCACTTCAACGACGGCCTCAACAACAAGGCCATCGACGGTTATCGCGACGCGCTGAAGCTGTGGCCGCACCCCGCGATCCACTACAACCTCGCGCTCGCGCTGCTCGACATGAAGAAGCCCGTCGAGGCCGAGGAGCACCTGAAGAAGGCCATCGAGCACGGGCTCCGCGGCCTCAACAACCAGGAGAGCAAGCTCGAGCAGGCCGAGAAGTACCTGAAGCTGCTCGCCGATCAGCTCGCGACCGTCGAGGTCACGTGCGAGAAGCCGGGCGCCAAGGTCTCGGTCGACGGCAAGCACGTGTTCACCGTCGAGCAGGGCAAGCCCAACAAGTTCCGGAGCCGCGTCGTCATCGGCAAGCACACGTTCGTCGCCGAGAAGCCGGGCTACGCGACGCCCGTCGACGCGCCGTTCATCGGCGCCGGCGAGACGTTCCGGATCGAGCTCAAGCTGTACACGGCCGAGGAGCTCACCCGGTACAAGCGGCGGTGGGAGGAGCGGACGTGGGCGCCGTGGGCCGTGATCGGCGGCGGCGTGATCGTTGGCGCGGTCGGCGGGATCCTGCAGTGGAGCGCGAGCTCGAGCTACGGCAAGTTCGATGACGAGGTCGCGCGCTGCACCGCGCAGTCCGGCGACGGCAGCTGCGACGCGTCGGGGTTCACCAACCTGCGCGAGAGCGGCGACACCAAGCGCACGCTCGGCATGGTCGGCTACGGCCTCGCCGGCGCCGCCGTCGTCACCGGCGGCCTGCTCGTCTACCTGAACCGCCGCGTCTCGTACCAGATCACGACGGATCAGTACCGGATGGAGGAGCTGCGCAAGCAGCAACGGGCGCAGAAGCAAGTCACGATCGCACCGCTCGTCGGCCCCGGCGCGGGCGGCGCCGTGGTGATGGGAAGGTTCTAGGAGGTCCCGCGATGTCCTTTACTCGCTTCCTGACTCTCGCGGTGCTCGCCCTCGCGGCGGCCTGCGCCCAGCCGAACAGCGCGCGCGAGTGCGTGAACGGCCTGTACTGTCCCCCCGGCACGGAGTGCTCCGGCGACGGCACGACGTGTGTGTCCGCCGGCGGTTGCGGCAACGCGATCGTCGGCACCGGCGAGGAGTGCGACGACGGCAACATCAACAACGGCGATGGCTGCTCGTCCGCGTGCACGAAGGAGGAGTGCGGTGACGGCGACCTCGATTTCGGCGAGGTCTGCGATGACGGCAACACCGTCAGCGGCGACGGCTGCTCCGCGGACTGCAAGTCCAACGAGCTGTGCGGCAACGGGATCGTCGACGACAAGGGCGGGATGAACCCTGAGGCGTGCGACGACGGCAACCAGCAAGACGGGGACGGCTGCGCCGGTAACTGCCTCTCCTTCGAGATCTGCGGCAACGGCATCACGAACCACGGCGAGGCGTGCGACGACGGCAACGACATCGACACCGACGAGTGCCGCAACGACTGCCAGGGCGGCTCGGGCTGCGGCAACGGACTGATCGACCTCAACGATGCCGGCGAGCCGATCGAGGAGTGCGACGACGGCGACACGATCGACACCAACGACTGCCGCAACAACTGCCGCGCCCCGCGCTGCGGCGACGGCGTCACGTCGAACGGCACGTTCTACACCGAGGCGTGTGATCCGGGCCCCGGCGGCCCGACGATCAACTGCAACGCGGACTGCACGATCTCGGCCTGCGGCGACAACCTGGTCAACGAGGCCGCCGGCGAGCAGTGCGACGACGGCGACCAGAACTCCGACTCGGCCTACTGCACCGCCGGCTGCGTGATCAACGTGTGCGGCGACGGCAAGCCCCTGGCCGGCGTCGAGCAGTGCGACGACGGCAACCTC
Source organism: Pseudomonadota bacterium (assembly GCA_023428295.1). GTDB lineage: Bacteria > Myxococcota_A > Polyangia > Haliangiales > Haliangiaceae > JABFXX01. Next base: position 2,308 of record JAEYYV010000134.1, on the reverse strand, counting down.
GACAACTTCGACGGCTGCAACGTCGACTGCAAGCTCCCGGCGTGCGGCAACGGCATCGTCGACCTGGACGAGCAGTGCGACCTCGGCGCGATGAACAACGATAACGGCGCGTGCCTCACGAACTGCCGCATCGCGACCTGCGGCGACGGCAAGACGCGGGCCGGCGTCGAGCAGTGCGACGACGGCAACACCACCAACGGCGACGGCTGCTCCTCGCTGTGCCGCAACGAGGTGTGCGGCAACGGGATCAAGGATCCGCTGGAGGCGTGCGACGACGGCAACACCACCAACGGCGACGGCTGCTCCTCGATGTGCACGTTCGAGAGCTGCGGCGACGGCATCGTCAACAACGGCGAGCAGTGCGATCCGGACGCGGCGGGGGAGACCGCGGCGTGCAACCGCGACTGCACCACGAGCATGTGCGGCGACAACAAGGTCAACGAGGCCGCCGGCGAGCAGTGCGACCTCGGCGGCGCGCTGAACAACGACGAGGCCGAGTGCACCGCCGCGTGCAAGCTCAACGTGTGCGGCGACGGCAAGGTCCGCGCGGGCTTCGAGGCCTGCGACGACGGCAACTCCGAGAACGGCGACGGCTGCAACGTCGACTGCACGCTGCCGACCTGCGGCAACGGCATCCGCGATCAGGGCGAGGAGTGCGACGACGGCAACGCGATCGACACCGACGCGTGCGTCGGCTGCAAGAACTCGTTCTGCGGCGACGGCAAGGTCCGCGCCGGCTTCGAGCTGTGCGACGACGGCAACACCACGAACGGCGACGCCTGCGACAACAACTGCACGCCTCCGACGTGCGGCAACGGCATCCGCACCGGCACCGAGCAGTGCGACGACGGCAACAACACGAACGGCGACGGCTGCTCGGCGACGTGCGTGCTCGAGAAGTGCGGCAACGGCGTGCTCGACCCGGGCGAGCAGTGCGATCCCGGCACGGCCGGCGAGACCTCGACCTGCAACCGCGACTGCACGCCCCACCAGTGCGGCGACCTCAAGGTCAACGCCGCCGCCGGCGAGCAATGCGATGACGGCGCGACCAACGGCAACAGCGACTACTGCACCAACGCGTGCAAGCTCAACGTGTGCGGCGACGGCCACACGTACGTCGGGGTCGAGCAGTGCGACGACGGCAACGACAGCAACACCGACGCGTGCAACAACGACTGCACGACCGGCTTCTGCGGCAACGGCGTCATCGACGGCACCGAGGAGTGCGACGACGGCAACCAGGACCAGACCGACGGCTGCACCAACACCTGCGTCTACGCGCGGTGCGGCGACGGCCACGTCCGCGCCGGCGTCGAGGAGTGCGACGACGGCCTCGGGAACGGCAACGACAAGAACTGCCTCGCGAACTGCCAGCTCAACCAGTGCGGCGACGGCTTCCGCGACCTCCAGGCACCGAACGTGGAGGCGTGCGACGACGGCGCGCTGAACGGGATCACCCAGTGCGCCTACGGCGTGCAGCACTGCCAGGTGTGCAACAGCACCTGCACCGCGGTCACCACCGTCGAGGGCTCGTTCTGCGGGGACGGCCACCTCGACACCGAGTTCGAGGTGTGCGACGACGGCAACCGCGTCACCGAGACCGCGTGCCCGTACGGCGAGATGTCGTGCACGATCTGCACCGCCGACTGCTCCGCGTCCCTGCCGCGCGCCGGCACCGCGTGCGGCGACGGCCTGGTGCAGGCCGACCACGAGGTGTGCGACGACGGCAACACGAACGCGTGCGGCCGCTGCTCCGCGACCTGCGACGCGATCACGTCGTCGCGCGCCCAGGGCATGATCTTCGCGGCCGCGGGTCAGGACCTCGTCGAGGGTGACAAGTTCGAGATCAGCGACGGCATCAACCCCGCCACGAAGTTCGAGTTCACGAACTCGTCGCCGACGGCCGGCTACATCGCGATCGCGTTCGACGACGACAGCGCGAGCAACTTCGCGACGCGCGACGACCTGGTGGACGCGATCAACAACGTCGGGGCGACGCTGCTGGTCACCGCGACCGTGGGCCCGGGCTCGATCGTGCGCCTCGAGCACGACCGGCCGACCTCGCTCGGCAACACCGACCTGGTCAATCAGGTCGCCACGCCGAACTTCGGCGTGTTCGGCATGAGCGGCGGCGCAGGCGGCAACTGCGGGTCCGGCATCGGCTGCCGGAGCAACGACGATTGCCAGTCGGGCTCGTGCAACGGCGTGATCTGCCAGTAGAGGGTTATCCGCCTCGGGCCGCGGTGGTAAGAACGCGGCCATGCAGCTCTCGTCACTGAAGATCATCGTCACGGGTGCGGCCCAGGGC
>JAEYYV010000132.1 GCA_023428295.1 Pseudomonadota bacterium | reverse complement strand
GGTCGTCACCGCGCGCGACGACATGCAGTCCACCGTCAAGGCGATCAAGCTCGGTGCGTACGAGTACCTCGTGAAGCCAGTCGATATCGATCGCTTGCGCGAGGTGGTGAAGCGAGCGATCGAGGCGCGCACCGATCGCGAGAACCTGCACGAGGTCGCGCAAGCACCGCATCACGCGGGCGACATCCTCGGCAAGAGCACCGCGATCCGCGACGTGTGGAAGCAGATCGGCTCGGTCTCGACGACCAAGGCGCCCGTCCTCATCATCGGCGAGTCGGGCACCGGCAAGGAGCTGGTGGCCAAGGCAATCCACGCATCGTCCAACGCGCCCGAGCAGCCCTTCGTCGCCGTGAACTGCACCGCGCTCGCTCCCGGTGTTCTCGAGAGCGAGCTGTTCGGCCACGTGAAGGGCGCGTTCACGGGCGCCGTCGCCGATCGGCCCGGCCGGCTCGAGCTCGCGCGTAAGGGAACGCTGTTCCTCGATGAAATCGCTGAGATTCCACTCGATCTGCAAGCCAAGCTGCTTCGGGTGCTTCAGGAGCGGACCTACGAGCGCGTCGGCGATGCCAAGCCCATGCAGCTCGAAGCGCGCGTGATTGCCGCGACGCATCGAGATCTAGCGGCGATGGTCGCCAAAGGAACGTTCCGCGAGGATCTCTACTACCGCCTCCGCGTCGTGGAGATCGCGCTTCCCCCGCTGCGCGAACGCCCGAGCGACATCCCGACGCTCGTCGAGGGCTTGCTCGCGAAGATCAATCACGACCTCCAGAAGGACGTGCGGTACGTGACGCCCACTGCCCTCGCCCGGCTCTCGGCGTACTCGTGGCCCGGCAACGTGCGCGAGCTCGAGAACACGCTGACCCGCGCGGTCGTCCTCGCCAAGAGCGATGTCCTCGACGAGACGTTCCTCCCACTCGGTGGTATCTCGACGGGCGATGCCCCCACCGCACCGGGCGCGGAAGCGGACAACGAAGGCGCACTGCCGACGCTGCGCGAGATCGAGCGCCGTCACATCGTCCGGGTGCTCGCTCACACCGAGTGGAACAAGCGGCGCGCGTGCGCGATCCTCGACATCTCGCGACCGACGCTGGATCGCAAGATCGAGGAGTACGGCCTGCGCGTGCCCCCCAAGGGCGAGGCGTCATGAGCACGTGCTGCGTGCTCGCGCTGCTCGGCGCCGCGTACGCGGTCCGCCGTGCGTTCCGCGCGGTGGTGTCATGAACGGCAACTACGTCGGCCTCATCCCGATCGCGATCGCGCTCGTCGGCGTGAGCTACGCGATCCTGACGCTGCGCAACGCGTACCGCCGAGACAACCTCGTGTTCGGCACGCTCATCATCATCGATGCGGCGATGTCCGCGTGGCGCGGACTCAACGTCCTCACCGGCGGTTCGATCGTGTCGCGCGGAGTCCTCGTGCCATGCACGATCGGAACGATCGCGCTCGCGCTGATCACGTTCGAGTTCATCTCGAGCTTCCCCAACCATCGCCCGATGCGGTGGCGATGGCGCGCGCTGCTCATCGCGTGGGGTGTGCTCGCTCTCGCCAGCGCCGGGGTTCGCGTTGCCGGACCGTGGGGCCCGAACACGCTCGTCACGTACACCTTCTTCGTCCCATCGTTCATCGCCGTCGTGTTCCTGCTCGTCTTCGCGTACCGGCGCACGCAAGCGCGCGACGCACGGATCGTCCTCGGCACGATCGGCTTCCGCTGGGTCGCCGGTTTCCTCGCCTACAGCGTCGCGCCGGCCTTCGGCGTGTTCGAGGAGGCGGTGTGGGTCGAGACCACCGTCGCCACGTCGATCGGCTTCGTGCTCATCGGCACGACAGTGTTGCGAACGGAGCTGTTCTCCTTGCGCAACGCGGGGGCCGAGGTCGTCACCATCACCTCGCTCGCGCTGTTCGTGCTGCTCATCACCGGCGGCTCGCTGTGGCTGACGGTGCGCTACATCGAGACGACGCAGGCGTTCTACCTCGCGCTGTTCGGCACCTCGCTCCTGCCGCTCGCGCTCACGGCGCTGAGCGTGAAGCTCTATCCGCGCGTGGAGCGCCGCGTGCTCGCGAGTCTCGACGAGCGGCGCGCGCGACGACTCGGCGTGCAAGGCGATCCCATCCCCGCCGACGCGCCCGGCGCGATCGCCGAGGCCACGCAGCGCATCGCCGCCTTCGGCGACGGATCGCAGGTGCGGTGGGTGCCGTACACGGATCTCGTCGCGGAGCTGACGCGAGCCTCGATCGACGAGCTCGCAAACGATCAACCGATTCGCTGCGATCAGAGCAAGATCGTGCTGCCTGCCCAGCTCATCGTTCCGGCGCTCGGCGCCGAACGCACGCTCGTCGGCGCGTTCTACATCAAGGGCGGCACGCTCGATCGCGACACGTACCTCGTCACGCGCGATCTCGCAGCCCGTGTCGCGCTCGCCGTGGAGCGCGCACAAGCGGTGTCCGCTCTCGACGACGCCCGCCGCCTCGCCGCGCTCGGCCAGTTCGCTGCAGCGATCGCGCATGACATCCGCACGCCGCTGACGAGCATCTCGCTCAATGTTCAGATCCTGCGGCGCAAGCTGACGACGCTGTCCGACGACGATCGCGAGCATCTCGATATCGCGCTCGAAGAGCTGGCGCGCCTCGACAAGTCTGTCGCCGAGATCCTCGACTTCGCCAAGCCCGTGAGGCTCGCCGCGGAGCCGATCGATGTCGACGAGCTGATCGAGGACGCGGCGAAGGGCCTGTCGCCGGTGCTCTCCGAGCGCGGCGTCGCGCTCGTGTGCCGTCCGCACTCGGACCTCACGGTCCACGGTGATCCACAGCGACTGCGACAGGTGCTGTCGAACCTCGTCGGAAACGCAGCCGACGCGTCCAGGCCCGGCGCCGAGGTGACGCTGCGTGCAATTCCCGCGAACGACGGACAGGTGGCGATCGAAGTCGAGGACAAGGGCCGCGGCATCGAGACCGCGGATCTCGCGCGCATCTTCGAGCCGTTCTTCACGACGCGCCCCGACGGGACGGGCCTCGGACTCGCGATCTGTCACAAGGTCGTGCGCGCGCACGGCGGCGACATCCGGGTGCGCTCGACGCCCGGCGAGGGCTCGACGTTCACCGTGGTCCTGCCGGCCGCGTAGCCGCTTCAGTCGTTGCCGAGCGTGAACTCGAAGCGGCTACCCTCGCCGATCACGGACGTCGCACCGACGGTCCCGCGATGCCGCTCGATGACGCGGCGCACGTTCGCGAGCCCGACGCCCGTGCCCTCGAACTCGCTCGCAGCGTGCAGGCGTTGGAACACGCCGAACAGGCGATCCGCCTGCGCCATGTCGAAGCCGACGCCGTTGTCGCGCACGAAGTACACGGTGGTGTCGCCGCGCTGCTCGCGCCCCACCTCGATGCGGATCGGATCGCGATCGCGGCTGTACTTGAGCGCGTTGTCGAGGAGGTTCGTCCACACCGCGCGCAAGAGCGTCGGATCCGCGTTGCACGTACCGAGCGGCTGCAACTCCATCGCGAGCTTGTCACCGAGATCGCGATGGGCGACGAGCTCGTCGAGGACCGAGCGCACCATCGCGTCGAGATCGACCGTCTCGCGATTCAGGCGCCCTCGTCCCAGACGTGCGAACGACAGCAGCTGATCGATCAGCATGCGTAGGCGAACGCCGCTCGCGTGAATGCGACCGAGCGTCGCCTTCGCTTCCTCGGGAAGGAGCTCGCCGTAGTCCTCGAGCATCACCTGCGAGAAGCCTTGAATCGCGCGCAGCGGCGCGCGGAGATCGTGGGACACCGACGAGGAGAACGCCTCGAGATCCCGGTTCGAGCTCTCGAGCTCCTGCGTGCGTGCGTCGATCCGATCTTCGAGCTCGATGTTCAGCTGCCGAAGCTTGGCCTCGGCGCGCGTGCGCTCGACGAACATGCCGATCATGCGCCCGACGGATTCGAGGAGGCGAGGATCGGCCCCGTCGAGCATCGCGCGCTCGTCGCGCGCCGCCATCAGCGCCACGCCGAGCACATCGGAGCCGCGAAGGATCGGGAACACCACGAGCGAGTGCAGGCCCATCGCGTAGGCCTGGACGGCGAACGGATGCGGCAGCGTCGCGAGCGCGTGCGCCTCGAGCTCGCCGGTCGCGAGCACGTGCGCGATCACACCACCCGTCTCGCTCGGCACGAGTCCGTACATCGCGGACTCGAACAGCGGCATCGCCCCCAGGTAGTGCCAGGTGCCTTGGCAGACGAGCGTCCCGGACGCATCGGGCAACCACAGCGCAGCGCAATCCCACACCTCGCCGCGGCACAGCGCCTCGAGAATCTGCGGCAGGACACTCGAATCCCGGGCCTCGGCGAGCAGCCGACCGATCTCGTGTTGCGTGAGGAGCCGACGCTCGAGCTGTTTGCGATCGGTGATCTCGGTGAACACGGAGAGGCGATGAACGACGTCGTGCAGGCGAACCGCTTCCGTCGACGCGAGGGTCCACACGCCGCTGCCGTCGCGCCGGCCGATCTGCACCTCCACTTCACGCAGCCGCCCCGCGCGCGCCACCTCCGCGAGCAGCTCCTCGCGCGTGGGAGCGAGCACCGTGAACGCGCTCATGTGTTTTCCGACGAGGTCCTCCCGCGCGTAGTGCGTCATGTCGAGCATGCGCTGGTTCGCCGCGACGATCGTATCGTCGCTCGCGTTCACGAGCATCATGCCGGCAGGGCTCGCGCTGAACGCGAGCGAGAACGCCTCTTCCGCGTGTTTGCGGTCGGAGATGTCGATCAGCGTGGTCAGCGTGCATGGCCCTTCGGGCAGCTGGATCGGCCGCGCGCTCGCGAGCACTGTCAACCGCGCACCGGCGCGCGTTCTCACGACCTGCTCCATGTCCCATCCCCCGTCGGACTGCCGGTGCATCGCGATCCGATTCTTCGCGTCGGCCTCGCTGAGCAGGCCCATGGATGACGGGGTTCGCCCGATGATCTCTTCGCGCGTCACGCCGAACATCTCGAGGCACCGCTGATTGAGGTCAATGATCCGCAGGTCGTGCTGATGTGCGATCACCATCGCGGCCGCGTTGCCATGAAACGCGAGCTCGAAGCGATTCTGCTCGATGACCACCACGACCTCGTCGGGGCCAGCGGGAAACAGCGAGCACGAGAGCGAGGCACCGCGATGTAGCGACACGATCTCCGCCTGCCCGCTCTCCTGCACGCGTGCGATGGCTTCGTACAGCGCGGGGAGCTGCGACCGCATGGCCGCGAAGGCGAGGTTCTGCTCGATCACCTCGACGCGGATCGTCGAGCCGTCACGTCGAGCGCGACAGCGAGCGGCTCCTGCCGACATCCGCTCGAAGACAACGCGGTACGGGTCCCCGGTCACCACCGGAGAGCGTAGCTCGTTCTCGTCGTACTTCCCGACCGTCGGATTGCGATTCTCGGGCAGGTCGAACACGCCCAAAACCTGCGTGGCTCCATCGACCGTACCGAGGACAACGCCGCAGCGCCGCGCGCTGTCACTCTGCCGTCGGCGGCAACGAAACGTTTCGGGGTAACGAATAGTTACTTCGCTGGGTTCGATCGCGACGCGCTAAGTCCGCGGAACCGGTGAGCTAGCCGGCGGCCCGAGGGTTGCTCTGACCGTCCCACCATGTGGACGCTGGCTCGCAAGCTCCTCCTCCATGATCGCCTTCGCTTCATCGTCGCGATCGCGGGCGTCTCCGTCAGCGTGATGCTCGTCCTCGTCCAAGTGGGCCTCTACTTCGGCTTCATGGACACGGCGTCGGCGGTGATCGACGCGAGCAAGGCCGACATCTGGGTCGGCAAGAAGAGCAACGACTCGTTCGAGTTCGCGACTCCGTTCGACGAGCGCACGTACTACAAGGTCGCGTCGGTCGAGGGTGTGCAGCAGGCGGATCGCGTGCTGCTCAACTTCGCGCAGGTGAAGTTGCCCGACGGTGGTGACCTCGGCGCACAGATCCTCGGTGTCGAGACGGTTCCCGGACGAACGCCGCTGCTCGCACCATGGAATGTCGTGAAGGGCGACGCGAACCGCTTGAGTCAGCCAGGCGCGATCGTCATCGACACCACGGAGTACTCGAAGCTGCACATCGATCGCATCGGTCACCAAACCGAGATCAGCGGCGTGCGTGCCGAGCTCGTCGCGATGACGAGTGGCATCCGCTCGTTCACCACGTCGCCGATCATCTTCACCGACCTGCGCACCGCGCGCAGCTTCATGCCGCAGCTCGGCGAAGAACCGGTCACCTACGTGCTGGTGAAGGTCGCGCCCGGGCACTCGATCGACGCGGTGAAGGCGCGCATCAACATGCTGCCGAACCTCGCCGCGTACACGACGAAGGACATGTCCTCGCGCACGCGCAGCTACTGGTCGACGCGCACGGGTGTCGGCGCGGGCTTCTTCACCACCGCGGTGCTCGGCATCATCGTCGGCTTCGTCGTCGTCGGACAGATCCTCTACTCGGGCACGCTCCAGTACATCCGCGAGTACGGCACGCTCAAAGCGATGGGGGCGAAGAACAGCGCCGTCGTGAAGGTCATCCTCTCGCAAGCGATGATCAGCGCAGCGCTCGGCTTCATCGTGGGTGCGCCGCTCGCGATGGGGATGCGCGCCGCGATGAAGGGCGCGAACTTGACCGTCGCGCTGTCTCCCGAGCTGTACGTCACCACGCTCGTGATCACCGCCGTGATGTGCGCGTTCGCCGCACTGCTCTCCATCGTCAAAGTGCTTCGCCTCGATCCCGCCTCGGTGTTCAAGGCCTGAAGGAGCCACCTCCATGACCGCTGCACTCGCACTCTCCGATACGTATCCGTCGCTGCCAGCTGCGTCGAAGATCGCGCATGGCGATGTCCTCGCGCGCTTGGTCGACATCGGCAAGACCTATGGCAGCGGCGAGAACGCTGTCGCCGCGCTGGCGAACGCCACGCTCGACATCAAGGCCGGCGAGGTCACGCTGATCGAAGGCCCGTCGGGCTCCGGCAAGACCACGCTGATCTCGATCCTCGGCCTCTTGCTGACGCCGACCTCGGGCCAGGTGTGGCTCGAGGGCAAGAACGTCGCCGGGCTCACCGAGCGCGAGCTGCCGGGACTACGCGCGCGCAACTTCGGCTTCGTGTTCCAAGGCTTCAACTTGTTTCCCGCGCTGACCGCCGTCGAGAACGTTGCGATGGCGATCCAGATGAAGAATCCCAGGGCCGGCAAGACGGCGACCGCCGAGGCGAAGCGCCTTCTCGACATGGTCGGCCTCGGGCCGCGCATGCACCACGTGCCCGCGGATCTCTCGGGCGGACAGAAGCAACGCGTCGCCATCGCGCGCGCGCTCGGTGGCAATCCACCGATCCTCGTCGGTGACGAGCCCACCGCCGCGCTCGACACCAAGACCGCGCTGTCCGTGATGGAGCTCTTGCGCGAGCTCGCTACCGAGCACGGCCGCGCGGTCGTCGTCGTCACTCACGATCCGCGCCTCGAGCGCTTCTCGGATCGCGTCGTCCGCGTCGAGGACGGCCTGATCCGATCCATCGATACCCCCAGCCACGCCCACTAGGAGATGGTCATGAACAAGCTACTCAAGTCTGCCCTCGTCGTTCTTCCTCTCGCCGCCGGTGGCGCGCTGTGGTTTGGCCGGTCGACGAGCACCGCGTCTGCCGAGCCGCAAGCGATCGGTCGCCCGCAGACGTTGATCGCGCCCGGTCGCATCGAGCCGATCCACGACGCGGTCGCGCTCGCGTTCGAGGCGCCAGGCCGCATCGTGGCGATCGAAGTCGACGAAGGCACCGCGGTCACCGCGGGCCAGGTGCTCGCCCGCCTCGACGATCGTCTCGCGAAGGCGCGCGTCGATGCAGCGACTGCTCAGCTCGCCGCCGCGAAGGCGCGCTATACGTTCGCGCGTCGCGGTCCACGCAACGAGGACATCGCGGCCGCGCGCGCGGAAGCGGACGCCGCTGCCGCCGCCGCCGCGCATCGCGATGCCGAGCAGCTCCGCAGCGAGCGCCTGGGAGCGACGGGGGCTGTCGCGAGCTCCGTGGTCGACGCCGACGGAGCAGCGGCGCGTGTCGCCAAGGCGCAGTCCGCTGCCGCCGCCGCTCGCTTCCAATCGCTCGCGAAAGGCACCCGCGCGGAGCAGATCGAAGAAGCCGCGGCGCAGATCGCGCTCGCCCAGGCCGAGCTCGACGCCGCGAAGGTCGCGCTCGATCAAACCGTGCTGCGCGCGCCGGCGGACGGCGTGATCCTTCGCCGCACGGCGGAGGTCGGCACGCTCGTCGCGACGCTGACGCCGATGCCGGTCGTCACGATGGCCGATGTCCGCAAACTCGAGGTGCGCGCCGAGATCGACGAAGCCGATGTCGGCGCGATCTCGCTCGGCCTGCCGGCCTACGCCACCGCCGACGCGTACGGCGACAAGAAGTTCCCCGTGAAGGTCACGCGCATCACGCGCGAGCTCGGCCGCAAGACCGTGCGCGACGACGATCCGCGCGCGCGCATCGACACGCGGGTGCAGGAGGTGATCTTCGAGCTCGACGGCGCGCCGGGCGTGGAGCTCCCCATCGGCCTGCGAATGACCGTGCACGTCGCTCGCTGATCTCGCGTTCGACGAGCGTGCCCACGCGTATTACGCTCGACGAATGCGTAGCGCGCTCGTCGTGGTTCTCGGTTGCGGCCTCGCCGTCGCCGACACGCGCGACGACCTTGTCGACGTTCAGACGCTCGTCCCCGACGCGATCGTCGACATGCGCTACGCCACCGACGACAACTTCGTCGGCAAAGCGGTGTACCCCAGGGCCGTGTGCAAGCTGCGTCGCGGTGTCGCCGAGCGGCTCGCACGCGCCGCCAAGCTGCTTCGCGCGCAGAAGCGCCGGCTCGTGCTGTGGGACTGCTATCGGCCGTCGTCGATCCAGGAGGTGTTCTGGAAGCTCGTTCCCGACGAGCGCTACGTGGCGAACCCCAAGAAAGGCTCGCGACACAGCCGTGCGGCCGCGGTCGATCTCGCGCTCGCGGACATGGATGGATCGCTGCTTCCCATTCCGACCGAGTTCGACGACTTCAGCAAGAAGGCACATCGCAAGAACGCGCTACGCGGACCGGCCGGCGTCGAAGCAAAGCGCCTCGAGACCGCGATGACCCGGGTCGGCTTCATCGGCATCCCCACGGAGTGGTGGCACTTCGACGCGCCCGATGCAGCGACGCATGCGCTCTCCGACGAGCCGCTCTAGCTGCTCGATCGTCCCACGCCACGCAACGCACTGTCTCTTTTGTGCTGGCGAACCGGAGCGTGTTGCCGATTCTTAAGCAATTGCATTCATGCGTAACGGGAGGTGCACTAGCCACCATGTCTTCACGAACCTTGTCTCATCTTCTCGTGGTGACGCTCGGGCTCGCGGTTCCGAGCATCGCCGTCGCACAGCCACAGGTCCGCGATCATCGAACGGGCATTCACGCCGGACCGTCGGAGCCACCACCTGCGGCGAGGGCGGAGTCGTGGAAGCCACGCCGCGGTCAGGTGTGGGTCGCCGGTCAGTGGGAGTGGCGCAATGGAAAGTGGCAGTGGAAGGCCGGCCACTACGAAGCGCGCAAGAAGGGCAAGCGATGGAACGAGGGCCGGTGGGAGCGCGACGGTGGTAGCTGGAAGTGGATCGCCGGGTTCTGGGGCGATGCGCCGAAGGAGCCCGATCAACCGCCCCCGCCGTACAGCGAGACCCCACAGTCCCGCCGCGGCTATGTCTGGGTGAACGGCTACTGGAGCTGGGACAACGGCGGCTGGGAGTGGACGCCCGGCAAGCTCGAGAAGCGCCCGCGTAGCAAGGTGTGGGTCGACGGAAAGTGGGAGAACGTCGGCGGTCGCTGGACGTGGACCGCGGGCGGATGGGTCGACGCACCCAAGGTTCGTCCCGCGCCGCCGGCGCCGCGCCCCGAGAAGCCGCAGACCCGCCGCGGCTACGTCTGGGTCGCGGGCCACTGGGAGTGGGATGACGGCCAGTACGAGTGGGTGCCCGGCAAGCTCCAACCGCGCCCGCGCAACAAGCGCTGGCAGGAAGGACGCTGGGAGCAGAAGAACAACGAGTGGACGTGGACCGCGGGCTTCTTCATCGACTCGCGAGAGCAGTTCGCTCCGCCGGCGCCCGTCGAAGAGACCTCGGGCCCCGCGCGCGCTGGCTACATCTGGGTCAAGGGCAACTGGGAGTGGCGCGATGGCGACTACGAGTGGGTGCCCGGACACTGGGAGCGCACGCGCGCCGGAAAGACGTGGACCGAAGGAAAGTGGGACAACGTCGGCGGCAGGTGGACCTGGGTTCCAGGCCACTGGTAGTCGCTACGCTGTCGCGAGTGTGAGCGCGACCGCGTGGACCACCGAGGCGATCCGGCCGGCGTCCTGGATCGCCTCTTTCGTTCCGCCCTTCTCGCGCACGACCTTCTCGTGCGAGCGCACGCACTGCTCGCACCCCGTGATCGCCGAGGAGGCGAGGCACCACAGCTCGAAGTCCGCGTGATCCACGCCGGGCTTGCCGATGATCTGCATGCGCAGGCGCGCGGGCATCGACGCGTACTCCGCTTCGTGCCCCATGAAGTGCGTGAAGCGATAGTAGACGTTGTTCATGCCCATGATCGCCGCGGCGCCCTTCGCCGCAGCGAGCGCTTCCGGTGACAGATGCGCGGCTGCGTCGGCGGAGATCGCGGCGAGCACGTCGGGACTCCGCGCGGTCACCGCGGCCGCGACGGCGGTGCCCCACGCCTGTTGGGGCGTGAGCGCCGTCGAGGACGCGATGATGCCGAGGTTGATGCGCAGATCCTTCGCGTAGTCCGGGATCCGATCCTTGAGCGTATCGATGGACATGGCTTTCCTTTCAGGCCGCCGGCGTCAGGGTCTCTTGACCCTTCTGCCAGTTGCACGGACAGAGCTCGTCGGTCTGCAGTGCGTCGAGCACGCGGAGGACTTCGCTCGGGTTACGACCGACGGACAGATCGTTCACGGACACGAAGCGGATGACACCCTGTGGATCGACGACGAACGTGGCGCGCAACGCGACGCCTTCGTTCTTGTCGAGGATGCCGAGCGACGTGCCGAGCTCGCGCTTGATGTCCGCGATCATCGGGAACGGGAGGTCCTTCAGGTCCGCGTGGTTGTTACGCCACGCGAGGTGCACGAACTCGCTGTCGGTGGATACGCCGAGCACCTGGGCATCGCGATCCGCGAACTCGCGGTTCAGCTTGCCAAAGGCAGCGATCTCCGTCGGACAGACGAAGGTGAAGTCCTTGGGCCAGAAGAAGTAGACCTTCCACTTGCCGTCGTAGGACGTGTTGTCGAGGTCAGCGAACGACTTGTCAGCGAGGACAGCCTTCGCCTTGAACGCGGGGAACGTATCTCCAATGGTCAACATGTTGGTCGCAGTATGCGTCTCGCAGCTGATAAGCAAAGACCCGCAATAGCTATCGATGTGATAGACAGTGCCTATCATGGATGCGCGTGATCGCCCGACCGTTCGTCACCTCGAAGCGCTCGTCGCCGTCGCGGATCACGGCAGCTTTCGCAAAGCGGCTGCTTCCCTCGGCATGTCACAGCCCGCGCTATCTGCCCAGGTGCAGGGCGCGGAGGACTTGCTCGGCGTGCAGGTGTTCGAGCGAGATCGTCGCAGCGTGCTCGTCACGCCTGCCGGCGAGGACATCGTCGGTCGCGCGCGCGAGGCGCTCGCGTCGATCGACGCTGTCGGTGATGCAGCGCGCCGCCGCTCTGCCCCGCTCGTCGGTCCGCTGCGCCTCGGCGTGATCCCGACGATCGCGCCGTACTGGTTGCCCGCGCTTCTGCCCGCGGTTCGCGCGAAGTATCCGCAGCTCGAGCTCATCCTGCGCGAGGAGCAAACGCATCGCCTGCTCTCGCAGCTCGATCGCGGCCAGCTCGACACCGCGCTCCTCGCGTTGCCCGTGCCCGGCGATTTCACGACGGCCGAGATCGCGCGCGAGAGCTTCGTGCTCGCATCGCCGAAGGGCTCGCCCCTCGCAAAGAAGAAGCGCGTGAGCGATCGCGATCTCGACGAAGCCACCGTGCTGCTCCTCGAGGACGGTCACTGCCTGCGCGATCAAGCGCTCGCCGTGTGCGATCGCGGAGGCGCCGTCGAGTCGATGGAGGTTCGCGCCACCAGCCTGCCGACGCTCGTGCAGATGGTCGCGGGTGGACTCGGCGTGACGCTCCTGCCAGAGGCGGCCGCCGCCGCGCTCGTGCAGCCACGGGGGCCGATCGAGCTCGCCGAGTTCACGCAGCCTCAACCCGGGCGCACGATCGGTCTCGCCTGGCGAACGTCCTCCGCGCGTCTGCGTGAATTCCGCTTGCTCGCGGAAACGCTGCAAGCAGCGAGCGACAAGTTCCTCGCCAAGCTCCGAGCCTAGTATCCTCGGAGCATCGTGGCGTCGGACCTCGAGATCATGCAGTGGCGACACTCGCTCGCGACGCACCTGCGCAACCGCCGCATCGCGATCGGCTCCATCCCCGCGGGCCTCGTCGTGCTCGCGGTGACGTTCGGATCGCCGGCGATGGTCGTCGGCATCGTCGCCGCGCTCGCGGGTCCCGTGCTCGCCTACGTCGCGAACGCCTACGTGCGCGACGCGCGCATCGCCCTCGGGTCGACGAGCGCTCCCAAGCGATTGCCGACGGCGCGACTCCGATGACCGAGTGCCCGCTGTGCGGCGCGCCGTGGATCGAGAACCAGACCACGTGCACGTGCGGGTACGACGTCCTGCTCGTCGAGCTCGTCGAGCAGGATCGAAGGAGCTGGCGAATCACGCGCAACGTGTTCGGTGGCATGGCGCTCGCCGGGATCGCCGCCGCGAGCGTGCTCCCGGGCATCGCGTTCGCGCTCTTGTTCATCGGGCTCAGCGGCGGCGTGTGGTCCGTCACCAAGGTCCACGCCAACAATCGCCGGCTGCGTGACGTCGCGAAGCCGAAGCAGCTGCCTGCGGCACGGCTCCGCCAGCCGTAGTACAACCGCTTCGCATGCCGACGTCGGGGACCACGAGCAGCGAGAGCGGGCTGGCGGATGCGCTCGTGCTCGACGGCAAGGGTGGCGCGCGGCGCCTCGATTGGGACGAGCTCGACGCGTGGAAGCCCGCGGACGGTCCGCTGTGGGTGCACCTCGATTACTCGGCGCCCTACGCAGCCTCGTGGCTGCACGAGCGATCCGGCATCGAGCCCGTGATCCTCGAGGCGCTGCTCGATACCGATCCACGCCCGCGTACGCTGCCGCAGCTCGACGACAACCTGTTGCTCATCGTGCGCGGCATCAACCACAACACGTCCTCGGACCCCGAGGACATGATCTCCGTGCGCGTGTGGATCGAGCCGAAACGCATCGTCACGCTGCGCCATCGTCACTCGCGCTCGCTCGACTCTCTCGCCGCCGACCTCAAAAGCTCCAAGGGACCGCGCAGCATCGGCGAGGTCGCGGTGCAGCTCGTCGATCGCATGGTCGACAACATCGTCACTCGCGTGGATCGGCTGCACGACGAGATCGCCGCGTCCGAAGATCAGATCCTGTCGGAGAAGCGCGGCGGCGACCTGCGCGCGTATCTCGCCGATCACCGGCGCCGCGCGATCGGCCTGCGCCGCTTCCTCGGCCCGCAGCGCGATGCGCTCTCGAAGCTGTCCGCGATCAAGGTCCCGTGGCTCAGCGATCGGTATCGCGCCGAGCTCACCGAGACCACGGATCGCATGATGCGCGCGATCGAAGAGCTCGATGCCGCTCGCGATCGCGCGGCGGTCACGCAGGAAGAGCTCTCGTCGAGGATGGGCGAGCTGACCAACCAGCGCCTGTACATCCTCTCGATCATCACGGCGGTGTTCCTGCCGCTCGGCTTCGTGTGCTCGCTGCTCGGCGTGAACGTCGGCGGCGTCCCGTTGCAGACCGTGGATTGGGCGTTCTGGGCGCTGGTGGCGTGCTTTGCCATCGGCGTGGGAATCCAGATCTACATCTTCCGCAAGCGCGGCTGGCTCAAGCGCGACTAATCGACATACTCGGCGGGCGGCGGATCAAACCACTACTTCCGGCCGGACGCGTCGACGATCGGCGGATCGCCCGCCAGCCCGTGCAGGTACATCGCCTGCGCGCCGTACGCGATGAAGCGCCCTTCGTCGTCCCACACGTCGCAGTCGGCGATCGCCCATCCGCGGTGCGCGCGCCGGACGATCGCGGTCACGAGCAGCCACTCGCGCGTGGTGTCGTCGACGACATACGTCGTGAGATCGAGGCTCGGCGCGTAGAAGCGATAGGCCCCCGGGCCGATCGCGCGATGCAGCGCCGTCGGCATCGTGTCGATCAGCGGCGGCAGCGCGAGGCGATCGAGGCGGCCCTGCGCGTCGCGCTGAGGCGTGCGGTAGCGAAACCAACGCGCGTAGCGAGCGGGGCCTGCCTCGTACTCCTGTGTCCAGAAGCGCGGACCGTCGGCGATGCGGCACTCGAGCTGCTGATAGATGCGAAAGCGCCCGTGCGGGTTGTTGGGGAGCCCATCGTCGACCGGCGCGGAGTCCGCGACGGACTTCGCCCACGTCGGCATCGTCACGCCGCGCACGTCGGGCCCTCTGCGGTCGCGCACGAAGGTCCCGAGGAGCTCCAGGCCGCGCGAGTTGTCGCTCTCGTCCTCGGGATCGGGAATGGCATCCACGTGGCGCAGCGACACGCGCACCTGCGCGGTGCTCTTGCCGCGCCGCAGCTCGGTCACATCGGCGACGAGCTTGGTCGCGCGGATCGGGGTGCAGAAGATCGTGGTCGCGCTCGCGAAGCGAAGGTTGGGCTCGCCAAGGTGCGCCTCGGCGGCGCGCAGCGCGGTCGTCATCACCGCACCACCCGATGGCAACAGGTAGTCCCAGTGATCTGGCAGCGTGACGTGATAGCGGCCCGCTACGTCGGGGTCGGCGGTCACGCGAGTATCAGCAGCGAGATCAGCAGACGACATCGTGCTCACGGTATCGCGAGGCGCAGTGCGCTGGCCAGGCGACGGAGGTGGGTCCCGACGAGCTGCGCCTGGGAGTCGCCCGCGTGTGCGGCGCGATCGATCGCGGGGAGCCGCGCGAGCAAGCGGTGGGTCGTGTTCTGCGCGAACCACAGGTCCACCGTGCTCTTCATGCGCGCTGCGACCTCGGCAGCATTCGCCGCTACCTCGAGCGCTGCCGGATCGAGATCGTCGTCCTCGCCGACGACGTCGTCGAGCAAGCGGTGCAGGCCTTCGCTCGCGGCGAGCGCGATCTCCGGCGTGTCGAGGCTGACCCTGACCTCGTTGGCCTCGATCATCTGCTCGCGCAGCTTCGAGAAGCTCGGGGTGCTCGACTGCAAGTTCTCGAGCACGCGCCGGCGCAGGGCGGCTTCAGCCGTGGTCTGCAGCGCCGAGGGCACCGGCAAGCTGTGCGCGACGAGCCAGCGGATCAGCGGTGCGTGCTCCTCGTACGCGACGGCGAACTGCTCCTCGGCATCGGCGATCGCGCCGCCGAGCACGGCCTTCAGCACGCGCTCGCGCGCACCGGGCAGGAGAGACGAGAGGGACAGCTTCGCGTCGCTCGGGAAGTGACGATCGATCACGCGCTGCGCCGCGAACACGTCCGCGGTCTTGAAGGCTGCGGTTAGCTCGTCGAGGATCGTCCCCCACGTGCGCTCGTCCGGCGGTGTGCGCACGCCCCCGGTGACGTGCTGCTCGCCGAGGTGCAAGCCTGCAAACGACAGCGTCGCGGAGGTCTCGGTCAATCGCGATCGCACGCGCACCGTCCCTGCGACGAGGCGCGAGCGACCGAAACGCCGCTCGACTCGATCGAGGAAGTCGACGTGATAGCCGTACACCTCGAAGCTCGTGGCCGCGTCTGGCTCGACGAGCGTCTGCACCGCGACGTGTGCGGCCACCTTCTCGGGATCCACGCGCGCGGGCAACACGCGGCGCTCCCACACGCGCCGCCCGTCCCCTTCGTCGGGGATGTTGGAGTACGCGGCCGCGAGCCTGTCGACGAGCGGTCCTTCGATCGACTCGCCGGTCACCTCCGCGACGAGCTCGGTCACGCGCGCCGCGTACTGCATGCACTGCACGGTCTCGATGCCCGACAGATCGTCGAAGAACCAGCCGCACGAGGTGAACATCAGCATCGCGTGTCGCGCGAGCTCCATCAGCGAGAGCGCGCGCACGCGCTCGGCATCGACGAGCTCGCGCGCTTGATATGTCGCCAAGAAGCGATCGCGCGCGCCCTGCGTACGCTCGAGCAGCACGTCGATGTACGCGTCGCGCGCGGCCCACGGATCCTTGAACAGCTTCACACCGATGCGATCGACGACCTCGTACGCCTTCTCGCCGAGCCACTCGAGCGCCTCGCGCAGCGGACGCCGCCACGCCTGGTTCCACCCGGGTCGGCCGCCGGAGTTGCATCCGCAATCGCTGCGCCAGCGCTCCACGCCATGCACACAGCTCCACGACGTGTTCTCCGCGAGCTCTACCTCCCACGTCGCGGGAACCGCTGCGCGGAACTCGGCGTAGTTGGTGAGGCGCGTGTGGTTCCACCCCTGCTCCACCTGACGCAACGCCCACGCGAGCGCCATGTCGCCATAGCGATGATGATGGCCGTACGTCTCGCCATCGGTCGCGATGTGACACAGCGTCGGCGCGCCTCCCTCGACGACGCCGCGCGAGGTCATGCGCGAGATGATCTGGTGCCCGTCCACGAGCAGCCGCTCGAACGCCACGGCCTGCGACGTGGCGCCATCATAGAAGAACAGATCGATCGTCCGCCCCGACGGCAACCGGCAGCGATACGCGCGCCCCGGCTCGATCGGCGTGGTCCTCCACGCAGTCTCGCCAGGCGCACGCCACCCCGCCGCTTGATGCGGCGCGAGCACCGTGAACGTGATGCCTTGCTGGACGAGCGCGTCGAGCGTCGCCAGGTTCACCGCGCACTCCGCGAGCCACATTCCCTCGGGCGCGCGACCGAAGCGATGGCGGAAGTCGGCGATGCCCCAGATCACCTGCGTCGCCCGATCGCGTGGCGTGGCGAGCGGCATGATCACGTGGTTGTAGACCTGCGCCATCGCCGAACCGTGACCACCGAACCGCTGCTGGCTCGCGCGATCCGCTTCGATCAAGGCCGTGTGAACGTCCGGCGCATTCTCCGCGAGCCAGGACATCAGCGTCGGCCCGACGTTGAAGCTCATGCGCTGGTAGTTGTCGACGATCTGGATGATCTGGTTTCGGTCATCCACCACGCGCGCGGCGGCGTTGGGCCGATAGCACTCCGCCGTGATGCGCTCGTTCCAATCGCGATACGGATGCGCGCTCGGCTGCGCTTCGATCGCCTCGAGCCACGGGTTCTCGCGCGGCGGCTGATAGAAGTGCCCGTGGATGCAGACCCACTTCGTGTCGTTCACGTGACCGACACAGTACCGTCGAGCGCGGCGGGGATCGAGGTCCAGCGATCGGCGTTTTCAGTGCGGGCCAGGAACGCTGCGCGTCGCGGCCAGGTAGCGAAGGATCTCGATGGTCTTCTCGACGTACGAGTGACCGTTCGCCTCCGCGATCGTCACGTTCGGCACCTGTACCGGCGTCCCCGCGATCACGAGCATCGGCGCCGCTTGGTGCGCTTCCCCGAGGAGACTCGCGAGCGGCTCACGCGGCTTGGCAAAGTCGAGCTCGATGATCTCGAGCGAGTCCTTCACCTGCGGGAAGTACGCGAGGAAGCCGATCACCTGCGCCGAGTACGGGCAAACGTAGGAAGTTCCACCATCGTCGAAGCCGGGGCGAAACACGAACAGTCTGTCCATGACCGACCCTAGCGCGGATGTACGGACACGTCTTGCCAGCAGCGTGTCGAGAGCCACAGTGCGCCCATGCGGCTCATCACGACCCTCTTCCTAGTTTCCCTCACGGCGATCGCACCGAGTGCGTACGCGGACGATGACCGAGACGATGATGATCTGACGCTCGAGCAGCTCCCGAAAGTCGTGCGCGACACCGTCGTACGCGAGATCAAGGGCGGCACGATCCGCGAGATCGATCGCGAGCATGACCGCGGAAAGATCTATTACGAGGTCGAGTACACGCTGAAGGGCAAGAGGTTCGAGCTGCACGTCGCGGAGGACGGCAAGGTGCTCCTCCGCAAGGACGACTGAGCCGGCTAACTCGCCACGAAGACGACGGTAGCGAGTGGCGGCGCCGTGACCACGATCGACTGCGCGTGACCGTGCGACGCGATCGGCTCGCTGTTCATGCCGCCGCGATTGCCCAGGCCCGAACCGCCGTAGATCTGTGCGTCGGAGTTGAGCACCTCGCGATAGAAGCCGGGCGCAGGCACGCCGATGCGATAGCCGTCGCGCGGGACGGGCGTGAAGTTCGCGACGACGATGACCGGCGGATCGCCCGCGTCGCCGTGGCGCGCGTAGACGAGGATCGAGCCGTCGCGATCGTCACCGACGATCCACGAAAAGCCACG
This sequence comes from Pseudomonadota bacterium, assembly GCA_023428295.1. Lineage (GTDB taxonomy): Bacteria > Myxococcota_A > Polyangia > Haliangiales > Haliangiaceae > JABFXX01. Next base: position 11,255 of record JAEYYV010000132.1, on the reverse strand, counting down.
CTCCTCGCAGTCAGCGACGTGCAGCGCGCGATGTGACTTGTACGCCGCGTTGAGATCGCCGAGCCAGCGCGCGATGCCTTCGTGCGCCGGATGACTGCCGAGCGGCCAGTCGAGCTGCGTGTCGTGATTCCACTCGCCCCACACGCCGATCTCGCCGCCCATGAACAGGAGCTTCTTGCCCGGCAGCGTCCACTGATAGCCGTAGAGCAGACGCATCGAGGCGTACTTCTGCCACGGATCGCCGGGCATCTTGCCGATGAGGGAGTGCTTGCCGTGAACGACCTCGTCGTGCGAGAGCGGCAGCACGTAGTTCTCGGTGTGCGCGTAGATCGCGCGGAACGTGAGCTGGTCGTGGTGGTGCTTGCGATGGATCGGATCGCGCTCGAGATACGCGAGCGTGTCGTGCATCCAACCGAGGTCCCACTTGTAGCCGAAGCCGAGACCGCCATGCTCGGGCGGGCGCGAGACGCCGCCCCACGCGGTGGACTCTTCCGCGATCGTTTGCACGTCGGGGAAGTGCGCGTAGACGGCGCGATTGAAGTCCTGGAGGAAGCGGATCGCGTCGCGATCGTGATTGGAGCCGTCTTCGTTGGGGACCCACTCGCCCGCTTTGCGCGAGTAGTCGCGATACAGCATCGAGGCGACTCCGTCGACGCGGAGTCCGTCGACATGATAGCGGTCGAGCCACATCATCGCCGACGAGATGAGGAACGCCTTCACCTCGTGGCGGGCGTAGTTGAAGATGAAAGACGTCCAGTCCGGGTGGAAGCCACGGCGCGGATCGGCGTGCTCGAACAGGTGCGTGCCGTCGAAGTGTCCGAGGCCGTGCGCGTCCGTGGGGAAGTGCGCCGGGACCCAATCGACGATGACGCCGATCTCGCGCTGATGGAGACCATCGATCATCGCCATCAGATCCTCGGGCGCGCCGTAGCGCGTGGTCGGCGCGAAGTAGCCCGTGACTTGATAGCCCCACGATCCGTAGAACGGATGCTCCATGACAGGGAGCAGCTCCACGTGCGTGAAGCCGAGGTTCGCGGCGTGCTCGCCGAGCTTCTCGCCGAGCTCGCGATAGCCGAGGACCTCGTTATGATCGCGCCGCCACGATCCGAGGTGCACCTCGTAGATCGAGACGGGCGCCGTGCGCGCGAGACGATGTCCGCGCGACTTCATCCACGCCGAATCCCCCCACTCGTGGCGTGCGTTCCACACGAGCGACGCCGTGGCCGGCGGATGCTCCGCGCGCGCGGCGAACGGATCCGCCTTGTCGCGCGTGATGCCGTCGGGCCCGACGATCGCGTACTTGTAGCGAGCGCCGTGACCGATGCCCGGAATCGTCGCTTCCCAGATGCCCGACGACTCGCGCGCGCGCAGCGGCGAAGCGCCCGCGCGCCAGCCGTTCCAATCGCCGATCACGCTCACCTCGCGCGCGTTGGGTGCCCACACCGCGAACGCCACACCACCATCGACGCAGTGCGCACCCAGCTTGTCGTAGAGCTTGTAGTGCGTGCCCTGATTGAAGAGAAAGATGTCGTCGGAGGTCAGGAGCGACGTCACGTCGCGACCATACTCACAATGCCCAGCCGACGTAAGCGCTGGCGAACACCGCCATCTGCTCTTCCGTCGGAAACTCTCGCGGAGCCTCGCGCACCATCACGTTCAACTCACCTCCGATGCGCGTGCGTCCCTTGACGTAGAAGTACGTGCCGATCGCGAAGTCACCGGCGGTGTCTTGTTCCTTGCCGATGATCACCACGCGCACGGCTCCATAGACTGCGGCGCGAGCGCTCACCTGCAGGAGGCCCTGCTTGTTCTGACCGAACTGCAGCTCGCCGCGCGCACCCAGGCCGAGGAAGAGGTCTCCGCGATGCTCGGACATCAGCGCTCCCGCCGTGATCTCGGGAACGAACGCGCCCGCGAACGAGTAACCCGGGCTCGGCGGCATCGCGACCGGCTCGTTCTCGAAGCCGAGCGTGACGCGCGGACCGCCGGTCGGGTGCATGGTCGGCTGCGCGTAGTAGTTGTCGACACCGTCGAGATCTTCGGCGCCGCCGAACATGCCGCCGATGGTCACCGTGGTAGTGCGCTCGGCAAATGCAGTCGACGACAGGAGCACGACGACGAGGAGAGTGCGCACGCGCCGACTATAGACTAGGGCCGCCCGCGGCTGGCACCACGTTCGACGCCCCCGGCGATGATGTGTGCGAGACGCAACGGTTCCGGAATGTTGCCGTGCGATGTCGTTGCGACGAGGAGCGCCTCGGCCTCGCGCGCCGAGAGCCCCGCGCGCTGGATGTACAGCGCGCCGAGCTTCTCGGGTGGACCGTGCTTCTCGATCAGCCGCCACTTCTCCTCGCCACCCGGCGTGCGATCGAGGAGCGCGGACTTCACGAGGTGAAGACGGGGCAGCTTGCGCACGACGACGAGCACCGGGAGATCGAGCGTCTCGGAGAGCCGTGTCAGATCGACGACGTTGAACCCGCCGAGCGCGATGCCCTGCAAGAGCACCGCGCGAATGTGATCCGAGAACCGCGACGAGCGAACCGCCTCGATCAGACGATCCGTCGAGTTCGTTCCGTCGCGGCGCACGGTCGTGGCGAGCACGCCATCGAGGCGCGTGCGCGCACACACGGCACCGACGACGCGAATATCACCGCGGTGCTCGTAGGGGAACGGCGAGTCGTCGAAGCCGACGACGTTGGTCAGCGCTCTAATCGACTTGATCGAGGCCATCGCCTTCGACCGATCCGTCCCCGGCCATCTCCGTCGACGACGGCGTCTCCTCGACCTTGCCGCCCGTGGGATCGTCCTCGCCGAGATCCCACCCGCCATCGAGCTCTTCCATCGGCGGCGCCATCGACGCGGTCTTCGTGCGCGCCGGCGGCGGCGGAAGCGGCGTGGTGACGACAGGCGGGATGTCCGTCGGCATCTCCGGCGGCAACCGCGCCGGCAGCGTGATGGAGTCGTGCGTGGCGAGCGGAATCGGTTGATTCGCGGTGACCTCGTCGGGCGTCGCGATCTCCGCAGAGGCGTTGGCCGCTGCATCCGGCACCATCGTCAGCGGCGAGCGCTCGGGGATCGCGGTCGGCGAAGCGACCACGCCCACGATCTGCTCCGCCGCGTTGGACGGATCCGTACCCGCGTTCCCAGATCGATCACGACGGCGGCGACGGCCACCCTCGTCGTCACGCGGCTTGGCGCCAGCAGCGTCGAGGACCTTGGCGATCGTCGCTTCGAAGCGCTCGACCTGCGCGCGATCCTCGTCGTCGAGGATCGGCCCGATCTCGTTCCACGTCGTACGCAGCTCGTCCACGACCTCGACCGGATCGCGTCCCGAGAACCGAAGATCGCCGAACGCGTTCTTCTGCATCGCCGCCTTGAGCTGCGCGGCCACGTCGCCGCTCGGCGCGGACGCGGGCGCTTGCTTGGGAAGCAGCTCCTCCGCGCGTGCGACGAGCTTCTCGCGCTTCGCACGCAGTTGTGCGGGGTCGAGCTCGGTCCCCTTGATCGCGTCCGCGTGGTTCGCGATCAAGTGCTGCACCATCGCGACCGACTCGGCGCCGAGGACGCCCAGCTCGCGCGCCTTGGCACGCGCGGCGATCGCCGCGGGAACGTCACCGCTCGAGCGCGCTGCTTCGATCTCCGCGCGCAGCGCATCGATCTCCGCGCGATGTGCGTTGGCCTCACTGTCGCGCGCCGCATCGCGCTTCGCGAACAGCGAATCGCACGCCGCGCGGAACGCCTTGTACACGGCGTCCGCATCGCGACGCGGCACGAACCCGATCTCCTTCCACTGCGCCTGGAGATCCTTGATCTCGCCGATCGCTTTGCCCCACGTGCCCTCGCCTGCCTTCGCGGCGATCTCTTGCGCGCGGACGATGAGCGCTTGCTTCTTGGCGAGGTTCGCATTCTCCTCGGCGTGCTTCGCCTCGAGCAGGGGCTTGCGGCGCTCGAAGAACTTGTCACACGCGCTGCGGAAGCGCTTCCACAGCTCGTCGCCGAGCTTGCGCGGCAAGTGGCCCGAGGTCTTCCACGCGGCTTGCAGCTCCTTGAGCTTGGCGGCGGTGCCGGCGAAGTCCGTGGAATCGACGAGCGCCTCCGCTTCCGCGATCAGCGCTTCCTTGGCCTTCGTCACCTCCGCGAACTTCTCGTTCTCGACGGCGCGGACCCCCTTCACCTTGTCGTAGACCTTGTCGCACTCGGCTTTGAAGGTCTCCCACAGCTCCTTCGAGCGCTTCTGCGGAAGCGGCCCGATCTCCTCTTTCCATAGCTTCTGCAGCTCGCGCAGGCGATTGCCCAGATCGGGCGTCGCCTCCGCCTCGGCCATCTCTTTGGCGGTGGTGATCAACGCCTCCGCCTTGGGCACGTTGCTCCAGCGCAGCCAATCCTCGGCCTCGCGGCGATCGTTCGCGTAGATCACGAGCTTGCCGCGCGCGGCGCTGTAGCGATCCGCGAGCGCGTCGCGATCCGGCCCGACGACCTTGCCGATCTGTTCGAACACCTTGGCCGATTGTGACAGCACGCGATCGACGGTGCGGCCGTCCGACTTGTCATCGGGGCCGTCGAACTTGGCGATCAGGGCTTCCATCTCGGCGAGCATCGCTTCGAGGCTCGCTTTGATCTCGACGGACTTCTCCGCTTCGGCGGCCCTGCGCGCCTCGCGCTCGGCCTGCTGCGCCGCACGACGCGCTTCCTCTTCCGCGCGCTTTGCTTCGCGCTCCTCGCGCCGCGCCTTGGCCTCCGCTTCGCGGGCCGCGCGCTTCTCGTCGGTCTCGGGGGCGCCACCAAACGCAGCGGGTGCACTCGGCGAGACGATATCGACGTCGTCGGGATCCTTCTCGCGCGGCTTGCGCTCGGGCTTCTTGGCCGCTTCCTTCTCGCGCACAGCCTCGCGCTCGATGCTGCGCAGCTCGTCCGCCGAACGCGCCGTGGACTCGTGGTGCTCTTTGCGCTTCCAGAAGCGCTCGACCGCCTTCGCGAACCGCTCGTCGCCCTCGTCGGTTCCGTCGGTCGACGGGCCGGCCTTCATCATGGCGACTTCGAGCTTGCCGACCGCATCCTCGTGCTTCGCGAAGTCGAACGTGTCGGCGATCGCCTCGATCTCGCGAACGAGCTGCGCTTTCTCGGCGCGGCGGCGCTTCACCTCGTCGGGCGTGCCGGGCTTCTTGTTGCGTGCGCGCTCTGCCTCGAGGATCTCCGAGACGACCTTGCGCGCGCGGTTGCGCACCGCTTTGTTCTTGGCCTTGTTGGCGACGTTCTCGAGACGGTCCGCGTCGTCGAGCTTGTCGACGGCAGCGAGCCCGATCTCCTTCTGCGTCGTATCGATCGCGAGCGCACGAAGCACGTCGCCATCGTCGATGCGCGCGATCGCGGCGATGCGCAGGTCCTGCGCGGCGTCGCTCTTCGCGAGCTCCGCGAGTGCACGCGGATCGCGCAGCTCGCCGAACGCGCGCTTGCGGATCGCGGCGTTCTGCGCACGCACGACGACCTGGACGAGCGAGCGCTGGTGATCCTCGAGCTCGAGCATTCCGCTCAGCGCGGCGCCCGCCTTGTCTGCATCGGCGCTGCACGCGTTCGAGGTCCACAGCTCCGCGGCGCGCTCGTTGATGAGCTCCTTGAGGCTGCGTTCGGTTTCTGCCCGTCCCAGATCGGCGAGGACCTTTGCCTCGTCGATCTTTTCGATCGCGATCCGGCGAACGCCGATGTCGCGATCCGTTCGAGCAACTTGTTCCAAAATGGCAGCGTCGTCAGAGGTCAGCGCGCGCACGGCTGCGCTGCGGACCTTGACGTCGCTGTGGCGGTATTTGGGGCGAAAGAAATCAGCAATCCCCATGGGGGCCGCAATCTATGCAGAACCCCTCGGCGGGGGCAAGGGCTAGAAACCCCGTCGGCGCCAGGACTTAGAACTGACAGGCCGCCAGCTCGACGTCGTCGATGCGCCAGACGGCGTTATCGAGGCAGAGGTCGACCGAGGACAGGACGCACTCATCACCCTCGTCGTCGACGATGCGGATGTCGTAGACATCGCACGCGACGCCCGTCACCTGGAGGATCTCGCCGGGAAAGAGGATGTCCGCGCCGAGGAGATCGTTGCCCCAGGCCACCGAGTCCTCGGGGCTCAGGTTGATCTCGGCGAACGCGTAGCTCGACTCGTTCTCGATCGTCAGGGTGGAGTCCAGGGCGCTTCCGTCGTCGGCGCACGCACCGAACGTGGTGAGCGCGAGGAGCGAGCCCAGTGCGAGGCGCATCACTCTGCACCACCCTTCGCGACCGCGCCGCCCACCGCGCACTGCACGTCCACGGACATCGGCGAGTAGATGCCGCCCGTCAGGACCGTGAGGATCTGATCGCCCACGCCTGTCTTGCTCTGGATCTGCGCGACGCCCGCCGGGCACATCTGATCGAGGTTGACCTCGCTGCCGCCGACGAGCCCCCAGAGGAAGAACGACTGCTTCGCCGACTGCGAGGCGCCTCCCGCGTGGGCCGACGGGTTCTTGTAGTTGATCTTGTGCGTCGCACAACCGGTGGCCGCGACGGCCAGTCCCAGTGCGACGGCTGCTATCTGCTTCTTCTTCGACGTCTTCATCCGTATCTCTCCTGAGGTGTTTCGTTGTTCGCCTCGGTGATGCGGATCGGTGTGCGCGTGTAGCGATCTTTTTTTGTGATTGATCGCCCGCCGAGAAACGTTCTATCTGCCAACGGCATGGGCGTGACAATGGCGACGACGGTGTGCCCCGAAGAAGCGGAGCTGAGTCGGTTTGTCACGCGGGTCTTGCCGGCCACGATGGCCGCCTCCATCGAGAATCACCTCGCGGACTGTGATGAGTGCCGTAACCTCGTGTTCGCGCTCGCGAGCGCCGACGTCTCTTCAGCTACCGATACCGCCGAGCCGGCAGAGCGGATCGGACGCTTCGAAGTGCTCGATCTCGTCGGGCGCGGCGCGATGGGTGCTGTCTATCGAGCGCGCGATCCGGAGCTCGCTCGGCTCGTCGCGATCAAAGTGCGCCACTCGCACGGAAAGCTCGACGTAGAGCAAGAGGATCGCATTCGGCGCGAGGCCCAAGCGCTCGCGCGGCTCGCGGATCCGAACGTCGTCGGCGTGTTCGAGGCCGGCGTGTTCGAGGGCAAAGCGTTCGTCGTCATGGAGTATGTCAACGGCGAGACGCTGCAAGCCTGGATGGCCTCGACCACCGCGACGCGCTCCGCCTCGCAGGTCATCGCGATGCTCGTGCAGGCAGGTCGCGGTCTCGCCGCCGCGCACGCCGCCGGGCTCGTCCATCGCGACTTCAAGCCGAGCAACGTCCTCGTCTCGCGCGCGCAGATCGCGAAGGTCGGCGACTTCGGACTCGTGCGTGTCGACGACGCGCCCGACACCTCGTCGCAAGACAACGCGCGCGGGGACGTGATGCTCACGATGTCCGGTGCGCTCCTCGGGACGCCCGCGTATATGTCACCCGAGCAGCTCGCGGGCGATGTCGCGACCGAGGCGAGCGATCAGTTCAGCTTCTGCGTCGCGCTGTACGAAGCGCTGTACGGCGAGCGTCCCTTCCGCGGCACGACGCTGCCGGCGCTGCGCGCGGCGATGACAGGGGCGGTCCCGTTCCCCGCTACGCCGCGCGTGCCGGCGAACGTGAAGGCGGCGCTCGCGCGAGGTCTCGCGATCGATCCTGCGCGACGTTTCGCATCGATGCGCTCGCTGCTCGACGTGCTCGAGGAGCGACCACGACGAGCATGGCCGAGCGTCGTCGGCGCCGCCGCGCTCGCGGCCGCCGGCGCGACGACGGTATGGGCATCGACGCGCGCCTCCGAGGATCCGTGCGCGGGCGCCGATCACCACATCGCGAGCGTCTGGAACCAGGCGTCCAAGGACGCGATCAGCGAGAAGATGCTCGCGACGAAGCTGCCCTACGCGCGTGATGCCTGGACCGCCGTCGAGCGCACGATCGACGCGTACGCGGCGACCTGGACGCACGAACGCCGCAGCGCGTGCATGGCGACACGCGTGCATCACGAGCAGCCCGAGAGCGTGCTCGCGCTACGCACCGGCTGCCTCGACGAGCGTCTCGCCGAGCTGCGCACGTTTGCGGCCGCGCTCGCGGCTGCCGACGGCGCCGTCGTCGCTCGCAGCGTGCGTGCCGCGAGCCAGCTGGGCGCGATCGCACCGTGCGGCGACGTGCGTACGCTGTCCGAGAGCCGCGCGTCGAGCATCGTGACCGCGCCACGAACGCAGGCGCTGCGTGACGAGCTCGCGCGCGCGTCGAGCCTCGCGAATGTCGGAAAGGCCGATGAAGCGATCGAGCGGCTGCGCTCCGTGCTCGCCGCTGCGCAGCGCGAAGGTCAGTTCGCGATCGAAGCTGGCGCGCTGGTCGACCTGGCCAAGCTCGAGTTCCGCCGCGATCGCGATCCTGCGGCCGCGGAGAGAGCGCTCGAGCGAGCGCTCCTCGTCGCCGATCGCGCGCACGACGACTATCTGCGCGCGCGCGCGTACACCGTGCTGCTGTTCATCGTCGGCGTGGTGCAGAGCCGGTTCGACGATGGCGACCGTATCTTCGAGCGAGGACAAGCGGTGCTCGGCCGCCTGGTCGGCGCGGAGGTCCGAGAAGCGCAGCTCCTCGGCAATCGCGGCCAGTTCCTCCTGTTCAAGGGCGAGCACGCGACGGCGGAGAAGATGCTTCGTGGTGCGGCAGCCGTGATCGAGAAGAACCTCAGCCCCGATCACGTCGAGCTCGGCGCCGTCTACGCGATGCTGTCCGAGGTGACGATGCGCATCGGCAATCAAGCCGAAGGCCTCGCCCTCGCGCAACGTGCGTACGAGATCGACAAGAAGAACTACGGCCCGAGCCACCCGGAGACCGCGAAGTCCGCCTTCAACGTGGCGATGGCGCTCCAGGCGATGGGGCAGCGCGCGGAAGCGACGCAGCGCATTCGCGAGGTGATCGCGACCCTCGAAGCCGCGCTCGGCCCCGATCACGTCGATCTCGCGACCGCGGTCGACGCGTACGGCACGCTACTGCGCAAGGACGAACGGCCGGCGGACGCGGAGAAGCAGCATCGCCGCGCGCTCGCGCTTCGCGAGAAGCACCTCGGCCCCGACGATCCGCAGACCGGCATCTCCCTCGACAACCTCGGGCTCGCGGTCGGTCTGCAAGACCGTCTCGACGAGGCGATGGGCTATCACCAGCGCGCGCTCGCGATCAGCGAGAAGGTGTTCGGCCCCGATCACATCGAGGTCGCGGGCACGCTCGCATATATGGCCGCGGTGCATCGGCAGCTCGACCTGCCCGAGCGCGCCCTCGTCGAGTTCCAGCGCACGCTCGCGATCTACGAGAAGGGCCTCGGCCCCGACGCGTACGACGTGGCGTTCCCCCTGTCCGGTATCGGTCACGTGCTGCTCGACCTCTCGCGACCCGCCGAGGCCATCGCGCCGCTCGAGCGCTCGCTCGCGATCCGCAAGGCCCGCGACGGCAGTGATCCGGAGACCAACGCGCAGGTCGAGTTCGCGCTCGGCCGGGCCCTGTTCGAGTCCGGCGTGGATAAAGCGCGCGGCCGCCAGCTCGCGGTCGGCGCCGAACCACTGCTTCCGGGAACCGATCGCACGCGAGGACAAGCGTGGCTCGCGAAGCACCGCTGATCACGCGCCGGGCGCGCGCGGTGGCTTCTCGCGCGCGGCCGAGCTGAGCGCTCGGACGAGCCGCTGACAATCGCGACAGCGCAGACAGTGGGCGGCGGTGGCGACCGCATCGAGGCGCGGCAGCACGCCGAGCGCGTGTCGCGCGATCATCATCTCGTCCGGACAATGCATCGCTCACGTCGGGGACGCAGCGTCCGCACGACATGTAGCGGGGTTTGTTCCGGACTACGTCGGCTTGGTCTCGGCGAGCAGCCGGTAGAGGCTCAGCTCGAGGTTCGAGTCGAGGAGACGGAGCGCGCTCTCGAGGCTCTGGGGATCGAGCTGGAGGCGATCGCGCAGCTGATTTCGTGTTCGCTTCAGGAGATCCGCGCGCAGCTCGCTGACCCAGCGCGACGCGGTCACGCGATGGATGCCGTACACCGCAGCGACCTCGTTCACGCTGCGATCGTCGACGACGAGGGCGCGCAGGATGCCGCGCTCGCGCGATCCGAGCTCGCGGACGGCGGCCTGGAACGCCTCCTTGAACGCGGCTCCGTGCTGGGACTTGAGCGCGACGAGCTCCGGGTCATCGGCGGCGTCGGCGAGGACATCGTCATCGTCGATCACATCGGTCGGCCTCTTCTTGCGCATCGAGCCGAGCGCTTCGCGGCCCGCGACCGAGGCGACCCAGTGCGCGAGCGGGCCGGTGCCGCGATAGAGCGCGAGCTTCGGGTCGCCATCCTTGGAGACGAGGAGCTTGGTGCGCACGTCTTGCTTCACGTCGTCCGCGTCGGCGGCGCCGAGGCCCAGACGCGAGAGCACGCGATCGACGCGATCGAACATCTCGTCATTGAACGCGCGGATCGCGGCGGCGTCGCCCGCGAGACACGCGACGGCGAGGACGAGCTCTGTGCCAAACGGTGGCTGCCTGCCCTCGTCGCTGCACTCCTCGAGGTGCCGCTTGCACGCCGCGTCGTCGAACGCGACCTGCGGCCAGCGTGCACGCGCGGCTGCGAGAATCTCGTCCATTGCGCGACCCTAGCGCAACTGCGGTCTCGAGATCCGCGCGGCCCGCAGAATCACTGCTCCATCGATCTCGCGCTTCACGCGCACAGATCGACGAGCGCACCCACGATCTCGACGAGCTTGTAGTCGCTCGGCGTGAACACGCGCCGCACGCCGATGCGCGCGAGCTCCGCGTGATCGGCGCTGGGCACCGTGCCACCGACGACGACCGGCATGTCCGTGGCGCCGCGCGACGCCAGCTCCGCGAGCACCGCGCTCGTCAGCTCGACGTGCGACCCGGACAGCACCGAGAGACCGATCACGTCGACGTCCTCCTGTACGGCGGTCGCGGCGATCGCGGCAGGCTCGAGGCGAATGCCTGCGTAGATCACCTCGAAGCCTGCATCGCGCGCGGCGACGGCGATCACCTCGGCGCCGTTCGAGTGACCGTCGAGCCCGGGCTTGCCGACGAGCAGCTTCGGGCGGCGCGGCAACGCCGCGATGCGTGCGCGCAGCGCGTCCCAGCCGTCCGCCGCCGAGCCCAGTGATGCACCGCCGACGCCTGTCTGCGCGCGGTACTCGCCCCACACCGAGCGCAGCGCACCGGCCCACTCGCCCGTCGTCACGCGCGCGAGCGCGCAGG
>JAEYYV010000005.1 GCA_023428295.1 Pseudomonadota bacterium | reverse complement strand
GCCGTGCACCGCGACCCCGACGGCAATCGCGGGCAGCGCCACACCGAGCGCGCGCTGCGCTTGGGCGAGCGCCTCGAGATCGATCGCGAAGCCCGTCGCGCGCGCGGGCCGGCCGTAGCGGCCGATCAGCTCGTCGTACCGGCCTCCGCGCAGCACCGCATCGGGTGCGCCCGCCGCATAGCCGGCGAAGCGAACGCCGGTGTAGTAGTCGAAGCCGCGCAGATCGCCGAGGTCCACGGTCAGCGAGGGAGCGGGCTGATCCGCGAGCTCACCGAACGCGGCGATCACGGCGCGAAGCTCGGCGAGCGCCGCCGTCACGTGCGAGGGCCACGCGAGCGCCAGTGCGCGCTCGAGCGTGGCATCGGCGGGTCCCCACGCGCTCGCGAGCGATTCGGCGAGGGGCGCGACGTCCACAGGCAGCGCCTTGGCGGCGATGCGCAGGCCCACGCGATCCTTCTTGGCGATCGCTTGAGCGATGTGCGCGCGCGAGTCGTCGTCGGGTGCCGCGCCGAGCACGAAGCGCGCAGGCGCGACGTGTCCGATATCGATGCGGGTCTCCGGCAGCTCGGCCGCGGCGAGCGCCGCTGCAGCGACTGCGAGCACCTCGGCGTCTCCTGACGGCACGCCAGCATCCACGAGCTCCACGCCCGCTTGCAGGATCTCGCGTTGCCCGCGCTCGCCGGCGAGCCGCGTGACCGCGCCCTCGTAGCAGAGGCGCAGCGGGCCCTCGATCTCCGTCAATCGCGTCGCGACCACGCGCGCGATCTGCGGCGTGATGTCCGGACGCAGCGCGACGATCTCGCCGGTGCCCGGCTCGACGAAGCGAATCGCCTGCGCGCGACCATCGTGACCGAGGCCGCGCTCGAGGACATCGGCGACCTCGAAGACGGGCGTCACGATCCGCGCGTACCCCCACGCCTCGAACACGTCGAGCACGCGCGTGGCCAATGCGCGGCGGCGCGCAGCGGCTCGCGGGAGAAAGTCCCGGACCCCGGAAGGCAGTCGGATCGGCGGGCTCGTCACGCGCGGCTACTCTACCTGAAGCTCTCGCGAAGAAACGTCTCGGGACGTGTCTCGGATAAGACCTCGCTGCGATCTCGCAAAGGCGCGTCCCTGCGCGGGTTCACGTGGCATACGGGCCGAGCACGAGCGCGCCGGTATTCGCGACGACGGCGCCGCGCTCCAAGCGCTGCGCGTGCAGTCGATCGAGCGCCAGGACGGAGACGACTACAGGTACGCGGGGTCGCGGTACTCGCCGAGCTCGGTGCGGAACAGATCGCAGATCTCGCCGAGCGTGACGTTCTGCTTCACCGCGTCGAAGATCGGCGGCATCACGTTCTGTTTGTCATCGCGCAGCGCCGTCTTCACGGCAGCGAGTGCGCGCTCGACCGCGGACGCATCGCGCGAGCCGCGGAACGCCTTGATGCGCTCGACCTGGCCGTGCTCCGTGGCGTGCTCGATCTTCAGCGTGGGGATGCCATCGCCTTCATCGGGCGTGACGTACTTGTTCACGCCGACGATCGATCGACGCCCGCTATCCACTTCGCGCTGGAACTCGAACGCGGAGCGCGCGATCTCGCGCTGCGGGTAGCCTTCCTCGACGGCCTTCACGATGCCGCCCATCGCGTCGATCTTGTTGATGTACTCCCACGCGGCCGCTTCGACCTGGTCCGTCAGCGTCTCGATGAAGTAGCTGCCCGCGAGCGGATCGACGACGTTGGCCACGCCGGTCTCTTCATAGATGACCTGCTGCGTGCGCAGCGCGAGCTCGGCGGCCGCCTCGGTGGGCAGCGCGTAGGTCTCGTCGTAGCTGTTGGTGTGCAGCGACTGCGTTCCGCCCAGCACCGCGGCGAGCGCTTGCATCGTGGTGCGGATGACGTTGTTCAGCGGCTGCTGCGCCATCAGCGACACGCCGGCGGTCTGCGCGTGCGTGCGAAGGAGCCACGACTTCGGGTTCTTCGCGCCGAAGCGCTCGCGCATGATCTTGGCCCACATGCGGCGGCCCGCGCGGAACTTGGCGATCTCCTCGAAGAAGTCGTTGTGGACGTCCCAGAAGTACGAGAGCCGCGGCGCGAACTCGTCGACGTCGAGGCCCGCTTCGATGCCGAGCTGCACGTAGCCGATGCCATCGGCGATGGTGAACGCGAGCTCCTGCACGCCCGTCGCTCCGGCTTCGCGGATGTGATAGCCGCTGATCGAGATCGTGTTCCACTGCGGCATCGTGCGCGTGCACCACACGAGCATGTCGCGAATGATCCGCATGTGGCCGCGGATGGGGCTGATCCACTCCTTCTGCGCGATGAACTCTTTGAGCATGTCGTTCTGCAGCGTGCCGCGCAGCTTGTCGGGAGAGACGCCCTGCTTCTCGGCGACCGCGACGTACAGCGCGAGCAGCACGGCCGCCGGCGCGTTGATGGTCATCGACGTCGACACCTTGTCGAGCGGGATGTCACCGAACAGCCGCATCATGTCGTCCATCGACGCGACCGAGACGCCCTCGCGCCCGACCTCGCCGAGCGAGCGCGCGTGATCCGGGTCGTAGCCCATCAGCGTCGGCATATCGAACGCCGTGGACAGGCCGGTCTGTCCGTTCGCGAGCAAGAACTTGAACCGCTGGTTGGTGTCCTCGGGCGTGCCGAAGCCCGCGAACATGCGCATCGTCCACGGCTTGCCGCGATACATCGTCGCGTGCGGTCCGCGCGTGAACGGATACGTGCCGGCATCGCCGAGCTGTTTCTCGTAGCTCCAGTCGCGCCCCGCGAGATCCTCGGGGCCGTAGCTGGTCTTTAGCGGGATGCCGCTGAGCGTGCGGTACTCCTGCTCACCGTCGGGCTTCTTCGCCGTAGCCATGCCCTCCGTGTACCACGCTCACCGTCGCTGAGGGCGCCATTCGTGGTCCACGCGACCGGCCCGTGCCGTGGCGATCACGCGCCCGTCGGGACCGACGACACAGGAGCCGCCCTGTCCCGGTACACGCACGTCGCCCGGCGCCCAGTTCGCGTTGACGATCGTGAGGTCGAACCTCTGCGCGAGGCGCTGCAGGCGTGCCACGCGGTAGTCGGGCTCCTCGACCCACGCGCTCGGAAACAGCAGCACGTCGGCCATCGCGAGCTCGCGCGCGGACTCGCTGGGGAGAAAGTGCACGTCGTAGCAGATCGCGATCGCGACCTTCGCGCCGCCGATCTCGACGACAGGTAGTGGCTCTGCGCCCGGCGTGGCCCATGTCTCGGGGATCCACGGATGACGCTTGCGATAGACGAAGGAGATCGAGCCAGCCGGCGCGTAGCAGACCATCGCGTTGTACAGCGCATCACCGTCTCGCAACACGAGCGGCGCGACGAGATGAACGCGATGCTTCACCGCGAGCGCCGCACACGCGCGCGCTGTCGAACCATCGATCGACTCCGCGAACGGCGAAAGATCCGCGTCACCCGCGGGCGAGACGTAGCCGTGGATCGACGCCTCCGGGAGCAGCACCAACGTCTGCGGCTCGAAGCTCGCGGCCTCCACGTCACCGAGCGCACGCGCGGGCTCCCCCCAACGCGCAGGGAGCTCGAGCACGGCGAGGCGCATCGAGTGAGGATGCCACCAACGCGCCGTCGAATCGCACGGTGAGGCGGACTCGCGGACGGGCGTGGCTCGCAGCGCGCGAGTAGGCTCGGGCATCGGATAGCCGTGCAGGTTCCTGGACTCGATACGGTCGGTCACCACGTTCGCGCGGCCGCGAAGTTCTCGCCCGAGCGGCCGGCGATCTGGCTCGGCCTGCGCACGGCGGTGGCGACGGCGATCCCGCTGCTCGTCGCGCGCTGGATCGATCCGGTCGCTGCGAGCTGGGCGCCGCTCGCCGGGTTCATCGTCACGCTCGTCGACAAAGGTGGCGCGTATCGCTCCCGCGCGCGCGCGATGGGCGGCGTCGCGGTCGGCGGCGTGCTGGCCGTGCTGCTCGGCAGCTTGCTCGCGGGGCACGGTGTCGCGACAGCGATCGTCGTCGCCGCCGGGCTCACGCTATCCGCGCTCGCGCAGGCGTTCGGGCCGTCGATGGTCGGCGTCGCCAACCCGATCGCGATCCAGCTGCTCGTCGCCGCCTCGCTGCCGTGCACGGTGGCGGAGGCGATGCAGCGCACGATCGGCTTCGCGTGGGGCGCTGCCTTCGCGCTGCTGCTCGGTCTGATCGTGTGGCCCGTGCGCGTGTACAAGCCGGGCCGGCGCGCCGTGAGCGCCGTGTATGGAGCACTCGCGCAGCACGTTCGCACGTTCGCGAGCGAGCTCGGCGAGCCCGAGTGGCGCACGCGCGCGGCCGCACGGCATCGAAGCATCCGCGATCAGATCGAGGTCGCGCGTACCGTGCTCGCAGCCACGCGTCGCGGACGGCGCGGCGACACGGGTCGCGGCGAGCGCTTGCTCGCGCTCGTGCAGCTCGCCGAACAGATGTTCGGCATCATCTCGGGCCTCGAGGAGTCGCTCGACGCCGGCGTCACCCTCGACGTACAAGCGACCGCGCGCGAGGGCCTCTACGTGCTCGCCGACGCGCTCGCGGAGCTCGCCACGAACGTCACCGTCGAAGATCCACCCGCGACCGTCACGCCGAAGTGGACCGCGAGCCCACCCGAGACCGGCAGCCTCGTCGAGCGAACGCTCGGCGCGCATGCGCTCGCTCTGCTCACGCGAGCGCACGAGGATCGGCTGAACGCCGCACGCGTGCTCGCGACGGTGCGCGACGACAGCGAGCCGCTCAACGCGATCGTCCCCGATGCAGATCCGCAGCCGACACTGCGCGAGCACCTTCAGGAAGCGTTCGATCCGCACGGAGTGGTAGCGCGCCATGCGCTGCGCGTGGCGATCGCGGTGTCCATCGCGATGTCCATCGCGAAGGGCCTCGAGCTCTCGCACCGCTATTGGGTCACGCTGACGTTGTTCCTCTTGCTGCAGCCGCAAGGCGCGGCGACCCGCGTGCGGGCCGTCCAACGCGTGGTCGGTACGTTTGCGGGCGCGCTCCTCGCCGCGCTGATCCCGTGGGCGATCGACGACCCGCGCGTGATGATCGTCGTCGTCGTGGCGCTCGCGGGCGTGAGCGCATCGGTCGTGCGCCTCAACTACGCGCTGTTCGCGACGTTCCTCACGCCGACGTTCATCCTCCTCGCCGAGGTTCACTCGCACGAATCACACCTCATCGGCACGCGCCTCGCGAACACGGCGATCGGCGCGGGCATCGCGATCATCGCGAGCCTCGCGTGGCACATCCGTCCGTCGCGCCAGTTCGACGCGCAGATCGCCGACGCGTACGAAGCGGCGCGCGCCTATCTCGACGAGGTCGTCGCGGCCGTCACGGGCGGTGTCCCGCAACCCTCCACCGCTGTCCAGCGCGCACGCCGGGCGCTCGGCGTGGCGATCAATCGCTGCGAGATCGCCCTCGAGCAACTCCTCGCGGAGCGCGCGCAGACCGAGGTGACCGAGCCGCGCATGACGCAGGTCGTGTTCCTTCGCCGCCTGGCCGCCGCGATCAACGCGTTCGGTTCCACGCGCGGTGTCGCGAGCTACGGCCCGCACCACTTCCATATCGCCGGTTTGGCGGCGTCGACATCGGCGGTCCTCGGCGAGCTCGCAGAGGCGATGCGCAAGGAGCACGCGCTCGGTGCACGCCCGCGCGTGGATCGCGTCGCGTCCGATCCCGTGCTCGCGGCGCGCCTCGCACGCATCGACACGGTGATCGTCGCGCTCGTCGAAGCAGCGCTTCGTGCCGAGCGAACCTCCGACCAGTAATTGCGGAGCGTCGCCATTTCTGCGCACGATCGACGCATGCCCGTTCACCTGCGCGACGTCATCGGCTACCTCGACAGCACTCTCGAGATCGATCGCTTTCGCGACTACGCACCGAACGGCCTGCAGATCGAAGGCGCGCCCGAGATCGAGACCGTCGTCACCGGCGTGTCGGCCAACGCCGAGCTCATCTCGCGTGCGATCGAGATGGACGCGGATCTGATCGTCGTGCATCACGGCCTCGTGTGGGGCGGCGGCATCCAGCGCGTCACGGGTCCGCTCGCGAACCGCATGAAGCTCCTCCTCGGCAACGACGTGTCGCTCGCGGCGTATCACCTGCCGCTCGACAAGCATCCGCGCCTCGGCAACAACGTCGGCCTCGCGGATGCGCTCGCGCTCGCACCCGGGCGGGAGGCCTTTGGCGACGTGAGAGGTGTCGCGCTCGGCGTCGCCGGCTCGTGGCCCACACCGCTCTCGCGCGACGAAGCGATCGCTCGCATCGCGGGCGGCGTGCTGAACGGGCAGACACCCCGCTTCGTGTTTCCGCACGGCCCCGAGGTGGTGCGCAAGGTTGGCCTCTGCTCGGGTGCCGCGTCGGATCTGCTCGAGGCGGCGGCGCTCGCGAAGTGCGATCTCTATCTGACCGGCGAGCTCGCCGAGCGCGCGGGCGACCTCGCCAAGGAGCTGCAGATCACGCTCGTCGCGGCGGGGCACTACGCCACCGAGGTGTTCGGCGCGCAGCGACTCGTCGACGAGTTGCGCATGAGGTTCCCGTCGCTCGACGTGAAGTT
Source organism: Pseudomonadota bacterium (assembly GCA_023428295.1). Taxonomy (GTDB): domain Bacteria; phylum Myxococcota_A; class Polyangia; order Haliangiales; family Haliangiaceae; genus JABFXX01. Next base: position 18,678 of record JAEYYV010000005.1, on the reverse strand, counting down.
CGTACCGTCGCCGAGCCCACTCTAGGTATGATGAGCCGTGCGCTGGCTGCTCCTCTTGGTGGCGTGTGTCGGGTGTCGCCAGCTCCTGGGGCTCGATCCCGGCACCGTGGCGGAAGATGCGCCGCCGATGTCGATCGATACGGCGTCCGAGATCGACGCGCGCACTGGTCACGACGAAGATCTCGACGGAGTCCCCGATACCACCGATAACTGCCCCACGATCCCCAACCCGGGGCAGGAGCGGGCGACGATCGGCGAGACCGTGGGCCTCGACTGTGATCCGCGTCTGGACCTGACCGGCGATCAGATCGCAGCGTTCTACTCGTTCTCCGAGGACATGCGCCCCGCCGGCCTCTCGGGCGGCAACATGTTCTCCAACGACCAGGCGATGCTCAGCGGGGGTGACATCTCGATGCAGATGGAGCTCACACCGTCGCGCGTGTCGGCGATCCTCTCCCGTGCGGACTTCCTCTCGCCCAGCTCGTTCCTCGAGCTGAACCTGAGCGCGGGCAGCTATTCGTGCCGCATCGGAAGCTGCTCGGGCAGCGGCACGCGCTGTCTCCGCGCGAGCGGCGACAATGCGTTCGACGAGGTCGACGTGTTCCTCACACCTCCGCTGCGCTTCGAGCTCGAGCAGCTCGGCGGGGTCGTCCGCTGCCGTGTTTTCTCAGCGCTCGCCGAGGTCACAACGGCGGCTCCCATCGTCATTCCCCGGTCCGGCAGACCGCGCCTTCGGGTGAACGGCTCGAACGTCACCGTCGACTCGTTCATCATCTACTCGATCACGCCGTGACGTGACATATGATGCCGGCGTGCGGTGGGTGGTGCTCGCGAGCGTGTTCTGGGCGGCCGGATGCCAGCAGCTCCTCGGCATCGACGAAGGGGTGATCGCGACGGTCGGGCACGACGAGGATCGCGACACGATCGATGACGGCATCGACAACTGCCCCGCCGACGTCAACGTCACGCAAGCCACCAACGAGCCGCGCATCGGTCGCGTGTGCGATCCTCGTCCCGAGGAGAGCGGCGATCGGATCGCGATGTTCTTCTCGTTCTATCCCGCGGGCGAACCGGACGCGCTCGAGAGCGAAGGAGAGGTGGACTACGCCGCGGATATGGTGCGGCTCGAGAACGCCCGGCTGACGACGCGCAAGACGCTCGAGCCCACCGTGGTGTCCGCGGACCTGACGTTCGATACGTTCACGGGTACGAGCGCGTACGTCGAGCTCGCCGTCGGAGACCGGTCCTGCCGGATCGCGTCGTGTAACTCGCGGATCTGCATCAGCGCCGCCGACGAGGCCGACACGTCGTCGGTGGAGTTCACGCCCACCGCGCTCGGCGTCACGCTCGCGCTCGTCCAATCCGACACGGTGTTCGCGTGCGTGCTCACGCTGCAAGGCGTGGCGGTCACGCTGCCGCGCAACACCGCCATCCGCGACCGCGTGGAGGTTCGCGTCGCGGAGTCGTCGATGTTCGTCCAGAGCCTGACCATCTACGACGTGCAGTAGCCGCCGACGTCGACAGTGTTGGCGAGTTTCCTCGCGCGACTTGCTGTTCGTCGCACGTCCTGGTCGCGCGACATCACGAGCTCGCGAACATCGGCGAAATCATTTACGCGCGATCGCGCATGCGCGGGCACGATACTCGCTTCGCGCGCGCGTGATGCGTACAACCTGGAAGCTCGTCCTGTTCTCCCTTGCCGTCGTGATCGGAATCGCTGCATGCGATGACGACGATGGCTCGCCGCCACCTGTCGATGCCGCGACGCAAGACAGCCCGCCGGTGCTCGAGCCGTGACGCGCCGGCGGCGCACGCCGCGCGAGAACGCCCTCGCCATCTGGCGGATGAGACGGTCGCGTGCTGTCGCAGGTCGCAGTCGCACGAGGCTTTCGCAGGCTGCTCGTCCACGTTCTCGGTGGCTGCGAGCGGCCAAGCGCCGGCACGCCGAATGCTCCCGGAAGCGGTATGTCGACCAAGCCGTCCTTGTCGCTCGCCCTCGTCCTCGGTCTGTCTGCCTGTGTGGCAGAGGTGGATGACGAAGACGTCCTCACCGGAGATGACCTCGAGACGGTCTCGGAGGATCCCGGCGCCAACCTCGCGTCCGACCTGACGGGCCGGCCCTCCGAACCCGGCGTGATCTCCAACGACGGAACCACCACGTGCGGCGGTCAAACCAGGCGCAAAGCGGACGGCCCGTGCCTTCCGAAGTGAGCACCCGGGCGCGACGCGCGATCACGCCCGCCACCCTGCTCCTCGCGATGCAACAAGTTGCACGCGAGCGCCCGAGCTTGTGCTCGCTCCTCGCGGAGGTGCAGTTCACGCCGGCGACGAAGCCGCGCCGCTAACCCTCGAGACGATCCACGCGCAAGAGCGGAACCTCGTGCGCCGGCAGACGTCGCAGCTCGCCGTCGACGAAGATCATGTCCGTCGCTCCGTGCGACGCGGGCAGCACGCCCGTGTCGTAGACGACGCTCTTGTCCGTCACGCGTAGCGTGCGAATGCCGCCGCGCTTGCGCGCTCGCGCAGCCTCGGTGGTCCAGGCGGCGAGCTCGTACACGCACTTCGCATGTCCCGTGTGACCGACGACCTGCGTGACGCCGATCGGCAGCTCGCGCGGATCGAAGCGACGCGGACGCTCGCTGCTCGCCGCCCAGCGAAGGTCGATCTTCGACGACGCGGGGTTCGTGGGGCGGTGATAGAGGAGGCCCCCGCCCTCTTCGCCGTTCGCGCCCGTGACGTGCAACGGCGCGAGCGAGAGCGCGGCCGTCTCGCCCTTCGCCCATGCAGGCCGCACGCGATCGATCGCAAGAGAGAAGAACTGCGCGAGCGTCGTGGCGATGAGGCGCGGCTCCGACGCGAACTCGATGCCGAGCATGGCGAGCTCGCGGTTGGTCACGCCCGCATGCGTGAGCAGCGCGGGCCGGCCGTCGTCGAGAACGCACGTTCGCGCGAGCGAGAACCTGTTTGCGAGGAGCAGCTCGATGACGAGCGCGCGCTGCTCGGTGGTGAACGATGCGTAGTCGCGGCTGATCACGCCCGACGATGGTAGCGTCGGGTACGTCGCGTGGAACTCCTTCTCGCGATCCTGACCGGCCTGGGGCCCGACGGTCTTTGCCACGTGATCGATCTCGCGGCCGAGCACGCGAGCGGTCTGGAACGTCTCGTCGTCGAGATGCGCGAGCTCCATCACGCGCGCGGCGTCGTGGTTGCCAAACAGCAGCACCGCTTGCGACGGATCGTGGGAGGCGAGCCAGCGCAGCGTCTTCAGCCCCTCTCGTGCGGCCTCGGCCGGCGCCTCGACGTTGAAGTCGAAGTGGTCACCGATCGAGACGAGCGTGACGCCCTCGGCGATTCGATCGCCCGCGAGGACGCCGTGGCGGTCCAGCACCTCGAGCACCTTGGCAAACGGTGCTTGCGGGTCCCCGATCACGAACGTCGGCATGGTCGTCCGCAATCTTGCCACTTCCGCGCGCGAGGTTCCTGTCCGGTGTCCGGCCGGCTTTCGGACGCGTTGTCCGGGCGACGGACACGTGCGAGCACAACCGCGCGAATGCGCGTGCGCGATGCGCTGGCGCAGATCGTGGAACGCGCGGAGGCATGTCGCCGCGCAAGCCTCATCCTCTCGAGCTCCACCCTGCGTTTCGCGCCGTGATCGCGGCCGCGTCTCCTATCGCGGAGCTCGCGTTTCGCGTTCGCAAGGAGAAGACGTTGACCGATCCGTCGGTGATGGTCGGCGCGCTCGCCACCGTGTGCGGCGATCTCGCGGACGGGTTCGCGGCGCCCCCGGATAGCCGCCGTCGGCGCGTCGCGCATCAGCGCGCGTGGCAAGCGGTGCGCGAGATCGATCGAACCGTCGTGACCTATCGGCGGCAGCGGTTGGCGCCTCCGGACGTGGTGGAGCGTGCGCAGCGCGCCATCGATCGTGCGGATGTCATGGTCGGGGCGCTGTTGCCGTTCTGAGGGACTCCCGGGGAGCGTCGCGGCCGGCGTGGGCGGACCGATCTCGATCACGTACGACGCTGGGTGGACATGGGACCCAGGTCCTACTGTCGGTGGAACGATCCTCGCGGTCGACGAGCTCGGCGAAGGTCACCGGTAGGGGCAAAACCGGGCACGAGAGCGGTAGAAAGCTGCCGCGTTTGGTCGATTCCTCCGTGAGGTGACAGCTGGCTTCGTGGCAACCTCGCCAAACCGTTCGGTGGAACGGGCGCTGCAACACGGCAGGACATGAGCGACGCTGGCGCCAATGACGAGACGCGCGACGAGGACGTCGTCGATCCGCTGATCGGACGCGTGCTCGGATCGCGCTATCGCGTCGAAGCGCTGCTCGGCAAAGGCGCGATGGGCGCGGTGTATCGCGCGCGCCATGTGAAGGTGGGCCGGCCGTTCGCGGTGAAGGTGTTGCACGAGCGATTGCTCGTCGATCCCAAGCTGCGCAAGCGCTTCGAGCGCGAGGCCGAGCTCGCCGGCAAGCTGCACCACATCAACGTCATCGGCGTGGTCGACGTCGGCGAGACCGAGGACGGCATCCACTTCATGGTGATGGAGTTCGCCGAGGGCCAGACGCTCGGCTCGCTCGTCCAGGGGCCGATGCATCCCAAGCGGGTCATCACTCTCGCGCAGCAGCTGTGCGATGGCCTCCAACACGCGCACGAGCACGGGCTCATCCATCGCGACTTCAAGCCCGAGAACGTGATCGTCGAGAAGGACCGGTTCGGTAACGAGCGCCCGCGCATCGTCGATTTCGGCATCGCGATCCTGCGCGACGACGCCGACGATCCCGAGAACAAGGACCGGCTGACCACCGCCGGTCTCGTGCTGGGCACGCCGCACTACATGGCGCCCGAGCACGCGATGGGCGCGGGCATCGATCACCGCATCGATCTCTTCGCGCTCGGCGTGATCCTGTACGAGCTGCTGACGGGCTGGCTGCCGTTCGACGGCGATGGCGTCGACGTCGCGCGCGCGAACCTGATCGCACCCACGCCACCGATGGGCGTGCGCGTGCCGGGCATCATCGTCGATCCGCTCCTCGAGGCGTTCACCGGGCTGCTCATGCAGAAACAGCCCGCGGATCGCCCGGAGAGCGCGAAGGCAGCGCGGCACCTCCTCGATCTCATCGAGCGCGATCGTCCGATGGCCGCGCGCATCCTCGGCGTCGATCTCGTCGAGCCGAGCGAGCAAACAGCAGCCGCCCCCGCTCCCGGCGTAGACGTCAGCGACGAGCGAGCGCATGCACCGGTCAGCGCGGACACGCCGCTGCCGTATCGCGCGACCGTCGCGAGCACGCCGAGCACGCGCGCTGACACGGTGCCCGAGCGGGGCAGCGCGTTGCCTCGGTCCGGGTCGTCATCCGGCGCTCGCTCCGCGCCGTCATCGCTGTCGATGGGCGCGACTCCGTCGCAGTCGAGCGAGCCCGTCCAGCGTCGTTCGCGCCGGGCGCTGCTCGCGGCGATCGGCGGCGCGATCGCGATCGCCGCGATCGTCGTGATCATCGGGACCGTGGCGACGCGATCGTCATCGAGCTCGACCGACGCGCGATCGCCGGTCGCGTCGAGCACGCCGAGCGATGCAGCGCTCGCGTCGAGCAGCGGTGCAGCGGTCGCGTCGAGCGTCGATGCAGCGGTCGCGTCGACCGTGCCCGCCGATGCGTCGACGCAGGACGACGCCACAGCGATCGCCGATCACGCACCGATCGACGGCGCGCTCACCGCGGCCGATCCCTCCGGACGCTCGCCGGTGGATGCGTCGACATCGCTACCGACGTCCACGAACACGACACCGACGGGCACGGTTTCCACGACAGGCAGCAAACCCTCCGGCAAGCCGACGGGCACCAAGCCCACGGGGACCAAGCCCGCGGGGACCAAGCCGACGCCGACCGTCACCGTATCGACGCCGACCACGGACGTCTCCGCGAACGCCGTCGCGACGCTCTACGGCACCGTGGGTCGCGAGCTGAAGATGCTCGACGAGAAGCGCGGCGCGGACATCGCGCAGCCGCTGTGGCAGCGGTTTCGCGTGCTCCGGATCAACGACGCGCTGCAAACGCCGGAGAAGCGTGTCGCCGCCGAGCGTCTTCTCGCGCAGCTGCGCAAAGAGATCGCCGCCGCGATGTAGGTGGGCTCACCAGCGGCTCACCTTTCGACGATTGCGCCGCCGTGCGCCGGTGCCACAAGCTGGATCGCATGGGTGCTCCTCCGGACGAACGGACGGATCCCAGGTTCCTGGTTGGCCAGGTCCTGGCCGGGCGCTATTGGCTGCAAGAGCACCTCGGGCGCGGTGCGATGGGCGACGTATTTCGCGCGCGCCACGCGAAGGTCCCGCGGACGTTCGCGGTGAAGGTGCTGCACCCCGAGCTCGTCGAGGACGAGAAGACGTGTCGTCGCTTCGAGCGCGAAGCAGAGCTCGCGGGCCGGCTGCATCATCGCAACGTCATCAGCGTCATCGACGTTGGTGAGACCGCGCGCTCGCGCTACCTCGTGATGGAGTACGCCGAGGGCGTCAACCTGCTCGACGTGATCGCGGGCCGTCCGCTCGCGACGTCACGCGTGGTGAACCTCGCGAGGCAGATCTGCGATGGGCTTCAACACGCGCACGAGCACGAGCTCGTCCATCGTGACCTCAAGCCCGAGAACATCATCGTCGAGCGCACCGGCGACGACGAAGTGCCGCGCATCGTGGACTTCGGTCTCGCGATCCTGCGCGACGGCGCGTCCACCGAGAACATGGAGCGCCTCACGACGCGCGGCATCGTCCTCGGCACGCCGCACTATCTCGCGCCCGAGACCGCGCTCGGCCGCGAGGTCGATCTGCGCATCGATCTGTTCGCGCTCGGCGTGATCCTCTACGAGATGATGACCGGCGTCATGCCGTTCGACGGTGACGGCGTGGAGGTCGCACGACAGAACCTGCGCTCGCCGGTGCCAGCGATGACCCTCCGCGCACCCGGCGTCGAGGTGGATCCGCTGCTCGAGGCGCTCGTCGGCAAGCTGATGGAGAAGAAGCCCGACGATCGGCCGCAGTCCGCGCGCGAGGTTCGCTCGCTCCTCGAGATGATCGAGACGGATCGCGTGAAGGCGGCGTTCCTCCTCGGCGTGAAGACCGTGCCCGCGACACAGCCGCTGCCTGTCGGGCTGCGCAACCCACGCCTCGACGTGCGGATCGGCGACGACCCGGGTGAGGTCCGCGCGACGGGCAACGGGATTCCGCTCGAGCGCGTGTCATCGAACGAGCTGACCACGCGCACCGAGGAGCACTGGTTCGAGAAGCCTGCCGGCGATGCGTCCGCGCCGGACGGCACCGAGACCTCGCCGGCGGGCGTGCCCACCCCGGACGGCGCCGAGACGCAACGCGACATGATCACGGATCGCGTCCGTTCGCGCGAGCCACGCTCGACGGAGGAGCTGCTGCGCGCGAGTGGTTCGCGCCGTCGCGAGTGGAAGATCGCACTCGCCGCGGTCGCGCTCCTCGCCATCATCGGTGTGCTCGCGTTGCGCGGCGACCGCGACACGGCGGATGCGAATGTCGTGATCGCCGAGACCACCGCGCCCGTCGAGCTGCAGGTCGTCGCGCGCGAGATGGCTCCGCCCGCGCCGCCGTCCGACGAGCCGACGATCCCGACGATGATCCCCGCGACTCCGGTCGTCGCCGAGACGCCGCGCAAGCAGCCCGTGCAAGCACGCACCGCGCAGGTCGTCGTGGAGCCATCCGCGAAGACCAGCGAGCCGACGGCGCCCAGCGCCGAGGACGTGTTGTCGCTGTACCAAGCGCTCGGTCGCGAGCTGAAGAGCATCGCGGATCGCCGCGACATGTCCGCGGACGATCTGTGGGTCCGCTACCGGCGCGTACGCATCCAGGACGTCATGACGTCGGTGCAGAAGCGCAGCGAAGCGCTGACGATCCTCACCGCGATCGATCGCGAGCTCGGCTCGCGCTTTCGCAAGTAGTCGCGCTCGCGACGTCGCGGTAGTGACTACGCGGCTGCGACGACCGGTTCGGTCGCGAGCGAGTAGCCCGCCTTCGCCCACGCCGCGGTGCCGCCCTCGAGGTTCGACACGTGCTCGTAGCCCAGGCGCTCCGCGAGCTTCGCGGCGGTCAGGCTGCGCACTCCCTTCGCGCAGACAAACACGATCGTCTTGTCGTGCGAGAGGAACTTGTCCGGATCGGCGCGCAGCGTCTCGAGCGGGATGTTGCGCGCACCCGGCAGGTGCCCGCTACAGAACTCTCGCTCGTCGCGAACGTCGACGAGGTCGATGTGCGCGTGTCCGAGGAGGTCTGCCGCAGCGTCCGGTGTGAGCGTTTCGACCATGCATCCGTTATAACGGCGGACGTTAAAACGGACAAGGGGTCTTCTACAGCGGATCCGTTGTAACGGACTCCCGGAGCGCTGCGTCATCCAAGGCTAGCCGCGACCTGCCTGAAGGCGGTGGAGCGACTCGACCAGCGCGTCGATGTCCTCGCAAACATTGTAGAAAGCGAGGCTCGCTCGCACGGTCGCCTCGAGTCCGAACCGCCGCAGGATCGGCTGTGCGCAGTGGTGCCCCGACCGAACGGCGATCCCGTCCTTGTCGAGGATGGCGCTGACGTCCTCCGTCCGCTGCCCTTCCAACACGAACGACATCACGCCGGCTTTGTGCGCTGACGTTCCGATCATCCGCAGGCCCGGCACCGTGGCCAGGCGCTGCGTCCCGTACACGAGCAGCTCGTGCTCGTAGCGATCGATCACATCCATGCCGATGCGCTCGACGTACTCGATCGCGGCGCCCAACCCGACCGCATCGCCGATGCTGCCGGTGCCCGCCTCGAACCGCCATGGCGGCGGATGGAACCGCGTGTGCTCGAACGTGACGTCCTCGATCATGTTGCCGCCGCCCTGCCACGGCGGCATCGCGTCGAGCACCTCGGCCTTGCCCCACACCACGCCGATGCCCGTCGGTGCGAACACCTTGTGGCCGCTGAACACGTACCACTCGCAGCCGAGGTCCTGCACGTCGACCTTCATGTGCGAGACCGCCTGTGCGCCATCGACCATCACGTGCGCACCGTAGCGATGCGCGATCTCGACCATCTGCTTCGTCGGCGTGATGGTGCCGAGCGCGTTGGACACGTGCGGGATCGAGACGAGCTTGGTCCGCGGCCCCATCAGGCGCTCGTACTTCTCGAGGATCACGTCGCCGCGATCGTCGACCGGCGCCACGCGCAGCTTCGCACCGACCTCGGCGCACAGCATCTGCCACGGGACGATGTTCGCGTGGTGCTCGAGGTGCGTGACGATGATCTCGTCGCCCTTGCCGATGTGCTTCTTGCCCCACGTCTTCGCGATGAGGTTGATGCCCTCGGTCGCGCCACGCACCCACACGATCTCTTTGCTGCTCGGCGCGTTCAGGAACCGCCGCGCACTCTCACGCGCGCGCTCGAACGCGTCCGTGGATCGCGCCGCGAGCGTGTGCGCCGCGCGATGCACGTTGGAGTTCTCGTGCTCGTAGAAGTACGCGATGCGCTCGATCACCTGGCGCGGCTTCTGCGTCGTCGCCGCGTTGTCGAGCCACACGAGCCGCTTCCCGCCGTGCACCTTCTCGTCGAGGATCGGGAAGTCCTTGCGTACGCTGTACGGATCGAACACCGCGCGCCCGAGCTCGCGCAGCACGCGCGACTCGTCACCGCTGACGATCGAGGCGACGTCGGTCGAGAGCACGTTGGTCGACGGCTCGTTGATCGTCGGCACGCCCATCGCGTGCTGCGGATGCGTGACCATGCCGCCCAGATCGATGGGCGCGCCAAACGGCGAGCTCGACGGCACCATCGCCGCGCTCGGAGCTTCCGGCGATCCCATCGCGCTCGACGGTCCACGACCGGAGCTCGGCACCCGCGCCTCGGCGACGTGCTCGGGGTTCCACGCCGGCAGATCGTGATCGCCCGTCGGTGACGTGGGCAGCCCCTGCCAGTGCTCGGGGCTCGCGTGCGCACCGTGCCGCGTGACGTCCGCGGGCATCGCCGGCGCGGCGACCGAGGGAAGTGCGGAGGGCACCGCCATGGCCGCGGCGAGCGGATCCGAGCTGTCTCTGTCCGAGATCGGAGAAATCAACTCGACGCGCGGCAAGCCCTCCGCCGTCGGCGCGATCGCGAGGAACGCGTCGAGATCGGGCGGCGCGCCATAGCTCGCGAAGCCACCGCTGTCCGCGCCGCCGTGCCGATAGCTCGGCTGCGGCTGCGAGGTCGTCGCGCCGTGCGATGCCACGGGATGCGAGGTCGTCGCGCCGTGCGATGCGTCGCGATACCCCGCGTCGGGGGCGAGGGTCTGCGGCGGTGTCGTCGGTGCCGCGTGGGGAGCGAGCGTGCCGGCGGTGGTCGACGATGTGCTCGCACCATTGGATGCGTGCGGAACGCTCGTACTCGCGCCGGTCGATGTGTGCGGAACGCTCGATGACGTGCTCGCGCCGGTCGATGCATGCGGAGACGTGGTCATCTGTTGGTAGCTCGGCGCGACCGACAACGGCGACAGGCTCGTCGGTGCGAGCGACTCGCTCGGCACGCCGTAGGACGCGGGCGACGCGGCCGACGGAACGCCGCCGCCCATCGTCGGCGATTGCGGCATCCCCGCTGCCGTCGGCACCTCGATCTGTCCGGGCGCGAGCGAGAGAGCGGTGACGTCGTTCGGTGCAGACGACGAGGACGTCGGCAGCGCGGGCAGCGCTTCGCCACCCGGCGTCGAAGGATGGGCCACCGGTGAGGCAGCGATGCCCGGCGTCGCGGCTTGGCCCGGAACGCCCACGCCCGAGGCGGTCTGTCCGACGTTGGGATGCGGCACGATCGACGCGCCCGTCAGGTGCTCGCCGAACATGCGCGACATCAGCAGCGCGACCTGCGTGGGATCCGTGAGATCCGGCAGCGTCGGCGCGGCGAGCGGCGTGGCCGCCGCGGTGGAGATGCCCGGCGTCGTCGTCATCGCCGACGGCAGCGGCACCTCGCCGATAAACGGATTCGCCGCGACCGCCGGTCCATCGCTCGGATCGACGACCGTGCTCAGCGGGATGCGGAGCTCGAACGGCGGTGCGTAGCGCGATGGATCGTCGGTCATGGCGGCGCTCGGTGCTGCGTTACGGAGCAGCGACCTTGTCGTTGTAGTCGTAGTAGCGATCGACGGTCACGCCTTCGATCGACCCGATGGCGTCCTCGACGAGAACGGCCGACGAGCAGTACAGCGTGATGAGGTACTGCGACGCGCCGACGTTGTTGATGCCCATGAAGCGAACCGACAGCGACGGGCTGACCTCACCGGGGATACCCGGCTGGAACAGGCCGACGACGCCGCGCTTCTTCTCGCCCGTGCGCATGAGCAGGATGTCGGTCTTGTTGCCCGACACGTGCAGCTTGTCGCTAGGAACGAGCGGAAGGCCGCGCCACGTGAGCATCGGCGTTCCGAACAACGTGACCGTGGGGGGCGGCACTCCACGGCGGGTGCATTCGCGACCGAACGCCGCGATGGCGCGCGGGTGCGCGAGGAAGAACGACGGCTCCTTCCACACGCGCGCGATCAGCTCGTCGAGATCGTCGGGCGTGGGTGCACCGCCGCGCGGCTTCACCTTCATCGACGAGTGCACGTTGTTGAGCAGGCCATACGAGCCGTTGTTGACGAGCTCGTCTTCCTGCTTCTCTTTCACGCGCTCGATGGCGATCGAGAGCTGTTCCTTGGTTTGATCGTAGGGCGACCGGAACAGATCGGAGATGCGCGTGTGCACGTCGACCGTGGTCGTGACCGACGACAGCGTGTACTCGCGCGGCTTCTCCTGGTAGTCGACCAGGGCGTTCGGGAGCGGCGTCGCATCGTCGGGACTGCACTCGACAGCGAAGCCCGCCTCGACGACACGGTTGACGCGGTACACGCCCGCTTCGACCGGCGTCCACGGCAACAGCTGCACCAACCAGCGCGGTGTCGAGCCTACCCAGTACGGCGGCGTCTTCGTCGTATTCGATAGCTGGCGAGCCGCGCGCTCTCCGAGCATACGACGTTGGTCGTTGTCACCCATTTCGTGGCTTTCGTAACACGTGCGCGTTGCGTCACATGCGGGGCGAACTGTGCAAACCGCTCGCGATCCCGCGCGAATCCTCTTTGTTAATGGAGGCACCTCCAATTTGCTGGCCGGGGTGCGACGGGGCTGTGATAAAGCTGCGGCATGCGCGTCGCCTCCGTCGCTTTTGGGTTCCTCGTGGGTTCAACACTCCTCGCTTGCGGTGCACCAGGCCGCGAAACAGGAGATGACGGCACCGACGCTGGTAGCGGCAGCGGCAGCGGCAGCGGCAACCAAGACGGTTGCTCCGATGCCGCGAAGCTCGTGTACGTCGTCGACTCGAACAACAAGCTGTCCACCTGGGACGGTGCGACGAAGACGTTCACGGACCTCGGCACGCTCAACTGCCCGGCGACCGGCGGCGCCACGCCGTTCTCGATGGCCGTCGATCGCACCGCGAACGCGTACGTCCTCTACAGCTCGAGCGAAGTGATGCGCGTCGACACGACGACGCTCCAGTGCACCAAGCTCAACTACACGGTGCAGCAGCAGCAGGTCTTGTTCGGCATGGGCTTCTCCACGAACGATGTCGGCGGCTCCGCGGACACGCTGTTCATCGCGGGCGGTCCGGACGCGGGCGCCGCGACGACCACGAAGCTCGCCACGCTCGACGTGAACACGATGGCTGTCACTCCGCTCGGCACCATCACCGGCAACCCGGAGCTCACGGGCACCGGCAACGCGGAGCTGTGGGGCTTCTTCCCGGCGACGAGCGGTACGCGCATCGAGAAGGTCAACAAGCAGACGGGCGCACCGCTGCAAACGTTTAACAACCTGAGCGCACTCAACGGCCAGCCCGCCGCGTGGGCGTTTGCGTTCTGGGGCGGAGACTTCTGGGTGTTCCTCGCGAAGCAGCCCCCGGGCCTCTTCGATCCACCCGAGTTCACGACCGTCTATCAGTTCGACGCGTCCAATGGCACGCTCAAGGGTATGACGCCCACCACCAATCGTACGATCGTGGGTGCCGGCGTCTCGACGTGCGCACCGACGATCATCCTCTAATCGCGATCCTTCTCCTCGGCGCATGCGGCCGGCTCGGGTTCGATCCGTCCGCCGCGAGTGATGGCGGCGTCGACGCGGTGATCGCCGATGGAACGACCGACGCGGCGGCCCACCCGTTCGTCTACGTGCAGGGCAACGCACGCACGGAGCCGATGGTCACGGGGATCGAGGTCTCGCTTCCGAATCAGGGCGTCGGCAACCTCAACGTGCTGGTCGTCGGCATCGCCGAACCGCTCGCAAACATCGCCAGCGTGAGCGACAGCGTGGGCAACGACTACGAGCTCGCGATCGGGCCGACATCGTCGGGCACCGTGTCCCAATGGATGTACACGGCCCGGATCACCGCGACCACATCGACCAACGTCGTGCGCGTGATGTTCGATCAAGCCGCGATGCAGCCCGGCATCTTCCTCGCCGAGTACGCGGGCGTGTCGACCACGATGGCCGTGCACACGGCGAGCGGTCTCCTCGGTTCGAGTAGTCGCAGCGAGTCGGGCCTCCTGAACGTGACCATCGCGCCCGCGCTGATCGTCGCCGCGAACACGAACACGTCGAGCGGAACCGCCGGTCCCGGTGCGGGCTACACGCAGCGGCTCACGCACATGTTCGAGGACATCCTCGAGGACCGCGTCATCGACACGCCGGGCACGTACATCGCCGACGCCGCGCTCACCACCGTTCACGGTTGGGTGATGCAAGCGATCGTGCTCTCGCCCGAGCCGTGATCAACTAGCGAGCGTCTTGGCGAGCTTGCCGTTGCGGAAGACCCACATCGTGTTGGGCTCGCCTGCGGTCCACGTCTCGTCACGTGTCAACGGCATCGTGGCGACGACCGCGACGCGATCGTCGGGCGTGGTGACCTCGGCGAAGTCGACGCACACGTCGTCATCGCACAGCGTGGCCTTCTTGAACGGCGCCTTGCGCACGATGTAGTGCAGCTTGGTCGAGCATCGCGCGTAGAGCTGATCGCCATCGCCGAGGAGGAAGTTGAACGTTCCCTCGGCGCCGATGCGTTTGGAGTGCGCGGCCACCGCTTGCGCGAGCTGGGCGCGCGACGGCCGCTCCTTGAAGTCGTGCTGCAACGCTGCGAGCAGCGCGCAGAAGGCGTACTCGCTGTCGGTACGACCGGCCGGTTTGAACCGACCGAGCTTGAGTCGCTCGAGTCGCTTCACCGTGCCGTTATGCGCGAACACGAAGTGGCGTCCCCACAGCTCGCGCACGAACGGGTGCGTGTTCGCCAAGGTCATCTGACCACGTGTCTTGCGCCGCACGTGCGCGATCGCGAGCAGCGTCTTGATCGGATGCTGCCGGATGAACGTGGCGAGCGGGGAGTACGCGGCAGCCGCAGGCTCGAGGAACACGCGCGCGACGGGCCCGTCGTACAGCGCGAGGCCCCAGCCATCCGCGTGCACGCCCGTGCCTCCTCCTCGAGTGGCGAGGCCCGAGAACGAGAAGACGATGTCCGTGAGGACATTGCACTCCATCCCGAGCAGCTCGCACATGCGTTCTGCGACGTTACCCGATTTGGAACAGTCCATGTACCGTGCGCGGGTTTCGGTCATCACTTCGTGATGCCAAGATGGGACGTCATGAGTGGGTTCACACGCAGACAGATCCTCGCGGGCGCCGCTGCCGTCGGTGCGGGCGCCCTCGCGGCCTGCGAACAGCCCCAAGGAGTCTCGACCATGACGAAAGCGACTCAGCGGATGCCGGTGGTGTTCCTGCCGCACGGTGGCGGCCCGTGGCCATGGATCCGGGAGATGTACGACGAGAACCTCGCGACGTACCTCGCGACGATTCCGGACGTTCCGAAGACGCCGCCCACGGCACTGCTCGTGATCAGCGCGCACTGGGAGGAGACCGTCCCGACGGTGATGACCGCCGCGCAGCCGCCGATGCTGTACGACTACTACGGCTTCCCGCCCGAGACGTACAAGCTGCAGTGGCCTGCCGCGGGCAGCCCCGCGGTGGCCGCGCGCGTGCGCGAGCTCCTCGGCAACGCGGGCTTCCAGACGGCAACAGATAACGAGCGCGGCTTCGATCACGGCACGTTCGTGCCGCTCAAGCTCGCCTACCCCGATGCGCAGATCCCGACGGTGCAGCTCTCGCTGCAGGCCGGCCTCGATCCCGCGCGACACATCGCGATCGGACGCGCGCT
This sequence comes from Pseudomonadota bacterium, assembly GCA_023428295.1. GTDB lineage: Bacteria > Myxococcota_A > Polyangia > Haliangiales > Haliangiaceae > JABFXX01. Next base: position 3,447 of record JAEYYV010000005.1, on the reverse strand, counting down.
CGCGCCGCTACGCGACGAGGGCGTGTTCATCATCGGCAGCGGCATGAGCTATCACAACATGCGCGGCTTCCGTGATCCGCGCGCGACCGCGCAGGCGACCGCGTTCGACACGTGGCTCCGCACGGCCACGACGAGCGACCCCGCGGTTCGCGATCGCGAGCTCGCTGCGTGGGCCCAGGCTCCCGCGGCGCGCGACGCGCACCCGCGCGAGGAGCACCTGTTGCCGCTCATGGTGATCGCGGGCGCTGCGGGCGACGATCGCGGAACGATCGCGTACAACGCTGACGTGCTCGGCAAAGCGGTCAGCGCGTTTCACTTCGGCTGAGTCAGATGCGGCGCAGCGTGCCCTCGCGCACCGCACCCCCGAACACTGCCCACGCGATCCGCTGCTTCACTTCGCGATCCTCCGCAGAGACGTGGTGCTGCTGCCGTCCACCGACACCGCGTCGTTGGCCACGCTGCCACGCAGCTCGGTCGCGCCGAGCTTGAGCCACAGCTCGTTGTTGGCGGTGCCGCCGAACGACCTCAGCGTCGCGCGCGAATCGGGCGCGGTGCCCGCGAGGATCTCGACGTCGAACGGCATGTAATAGAAATCGATGCACGCGTTCGCCGGCTTCACGAGGCCGTGGTTGCCACACGCGTACGCTTCGCTGAACAGCGAGACGGACGGCGTATTCGACGCGTACGGGTCGTCGGGATCGAAGTCGCGCGCCGACTGCGTCAGCCGAAGTTGGATCGTGGTCGCGCCATCCGTGTACTCCCACGTGCCCTCGACGGACTCGCGAATCGCGGCGATCTGCGTGTCGGACAGGCCCTTTTCCTCGCTCGTACAGGCGAGCTGTGGGCTGAGAACGAGCGCGGCGAAACCAACAATCGCGGGGAGCGTGCGGCGCATACCGCGGAGGATAGCGCGACGCTGCGCCCGGGTGTCAGAGCTTCTTCGCGCCGACGATGGCCTTGACCTCGGCCGCCGGCTTGCCCGCCCAGAACCGCGGGAAGTTCTCCCCCGTCGAGAGCGTTCGCGAGTCCATCCGATCGCAGCAGACGATGCCGTGAAGGTGATCGATCTCGTGCTGCAGGATGCGCGCGTACCAGCCGGTCGCGTCGATGCTGATCGGAGTGCCGTGTTGATCGAGCGCGTCGACGTGCACCTTGCGCGAGCGCGCGACCACCATGTTGAAGCTCGCGAACGAGAGGCAGCCTTCGAAGTGCTCCACCATCTCGTCGCCGACGAAGCGCAACACGGGATTCACGATGACGTGAAAGTCCACCGGAGAACGCTCGAACGCGGCGAGGCGCTCTGGTGCGTGGCCCTTCTGGTACTCGGCCGTGTCCTCGATCACCGCGAGCGCGAGCGACACGCCGACCTGCGGCGCGGCGAGCCCCACGCCCGGCGCTGCACGCATCGTGTCGCGCATGAGCGTGATGAGCTGCTGGATCTCGCTCGATGCGAGCTCTTCCTTCGTGAGCTGCTTCGCGGTGGCGCGCAGCACGGGGTGACCGACTTGTACGATCTCGAGAATCTCGGGCGTCGTCATGAGCTGCACGAGAGCATGCTGCATCCGACCTTCGAGCGGGCCCAGTCCGGGCGCTTCTCTGCAAACCGCTCCTTACCCGGCTGCTCTGTGTACGGGTGGCGCAACACGTCCATCAGCTCGGGCAGCCCGGCGCGATCGCCGCGTTCCGTCGCGTCGATCACCTGCTGCACGAGGTAGTTGCGTGGGACATAGAGCGGGTTACACGCGTTCATTCGCTCGGCGCGCTCGCGCTCGTCGATCTTCTCCGCGCGAATGCGCTGCGCGTACGCGGCGAGCCAGCGCGTGACGCGCTCGCGCTGCACGTCGGCGAGCCGTTGGTAGTACGCGGGCTCGAGCTGCGCCACCGTCAGCGGCCCCGCGAGTCGGCGGAAGAACAGCGTCATGTCCGTCTCGATCTCGACGAGCATCGACGCGAGCGTCGACAGCAGCTCGTCGTCGTCGGACTGCGTGTCCGCGCGTCCCGAGAGTCCGAGCTTTCGGAGCATCGAGTGGCGATGCAGCGACGAGAGCTCGCGCGAAAATACCTCTAGCGATGCTCGCAGTGCAGCCATGTCGCCCACCACAGGCGCCAATGCACGTGCGAGCATCGCCAGGTTCCATTGGGCAACCTGCGGCTGTGACCCGAACCGATAGCGCCGCTGATGGGCGTCGGTCGTGTTCGGAGTCCAGTCGAGATCGAACGGCTCGATCCAGCCGTACGGCCCGTAGTCGATGGTCAATCCGAGGATCGACATGTTGTCGGTGTTCATGACGCCATGGACGAACCCGACGCGCATCCACTCGGCCACCATGAACGCGGTGCGTTGCATGACCTCGTGAAAGAACGCGACGACATCTCCCGCGTGCTGCGGATAGAACCTCTCGATCGTGAAGTGGACGAGCTTCTCGAGCGTCGCTTTGTCGTCGCGCGACGTGGGGAGCTCGAAGCTTCCAAAGCGCAAGAACGAGGGAGCCACGCGACACACGACGGCGCCCGGCTCCATCCTGGGATGGCCGTCGTAGAGCATGTCGCGCTCGACGAGATCGCCGGTCGCGACGAGTGACAACGCACGTGTCGTCGGCACTCCGAGATGAAACATCGCCTCGCTACAAACCAGCTCCCGCAACGAGGAGCGCAAGACCGCGCGACCGTCCGCACGCCGAGAATACGGCGTACGCCCCGCGCCTTTGAGTTGAATCTCCCAGATGTCACCCGAGCCGTTCACGACCTCGCCCAGCGTGATCGCGCGGCCGTCGCCGAGCTGTCCTGCCCACGTCCCGAACTGATGGCCGCCATAACAAGCGGCGTATGGAGTCATGCCCGGGATTACCCGGTTGCCTGCAAGGACAGCGACGAGCGCGGGTGACTCCGCCGGATCTAGATCGAGGAGCTGTGCGACCTCGGGCACGAGGTAGAGCAGCTCGGGTCGTGAAACGGCGGTCGGTACCACGCGCGTGAAGCACGCGTCGTGAACCTGTCGCAGCGTGTTGTCGCTGCGAGGATCTGCCGGCAGCTCGCGGACGAATCGATCGGTGAAGGTGAGGTTCTCGATCGAACGCGAACGAGGACTGCGGGGAACGGCGACCACGCGGCAGGATACCTAGAGGTTCCTGGCGTGGCGAGCCGCGGATGGGCTACCAGCCCTTCTTACCGCGGCGGCATCCGCCGAGCACCGAGGTGTCGACGTTGATGACCGGGGGCGTCTGCGCGGCGGGCGCCGCAGCGACCGCTCCGCCGCCACCTCCGCCGCCCATCATCATCATCATCAACATCATCTGCATGGTGTCGCCGCCAGAGTTGTTGTTCTGGCTCGCGAGGTCTTTGATGGAGCTCGAGATCTGCGTGAGCATCGCCGTCAGCTCGCTGTTCGAGCCCGAGCTCGAGCGCGACGCGCCGCCGGCGACTTCGTTCAGCTGGTCCGGGTTGATG
>JAEYYV010000047.1 GCA_023428295.1 Pseudomonadota bacterium | reverse complement strand
GTACCGTGGTGACGATCGCGGCGCCCGTGGTGCTGGCGAGCGTGGTGGTGCTGGCCGCGATGATCGGCGGCTTGGCCACCGAGGGGCGCGAGAAGGCGAAGCTGCGCGCGGTGTTCTCGCAGTACGTCGCGGGGCCCGTCGTCGATCGCATCCTCGCGGATCCCGCGCGCGCCAAGCTCGGCGGCGAGCGCAAGGAGCTGACCGTGCTGTTCAGCGACATTCGCGGCTTCTCGCTGTTCTCCGAGGGGATGCCGCCCGAGGAGCTCGCCGCGTTTCTCGGCGAGTACCTCACGCCGATGACCGAGCTCGTGCTCGAGTCCGGCGGCACGCTCGACAAGTACATCGGCGATGCGGTGATGGCGATCTGGGGCGCGCCCGTCGACGTTCCGGATCACGCAGCGCGCGCGTGCGATGTCGCGCTGAAGATGCAGGCGGCGCTCGTCGCGCTGAACAAGACGTGGGCCGCGTCGGGCAAGCCCGCGGTGGCGATCGGCGTGGGCATCAACACCGGCGCGATGGCCGTGGGCAACATGGGATCCGCGGCGCGCTTCGATTACACGGTGCTCGGGGATCAAGTGAACCTCGGCGCGCGCCTCGAAGCGCTGACCAAGGAGTACGGCATCTCGATCCTCGTCGGAGAGGCGACCGTCGCGGCGGCCGGCGATGGCTTCGTGTTTCGCGAGATCGATCTGGTCCGCGTCAAAGGCCGCGCGGGGGCGGTGCCGGTGTTCGAGCTCGTCGGGCGCCGCGCGAACGCGAAGGTCGATCCGCGGTTTCCCGCCGCGCTCGCGCTGTATCGCGCGCGCGAGTTCGCCGCCGCGCGCGAGGCGTTCGCCGCCTTGGACGGCGATCCGGTCGCGGCTGCCATGGCCGCGCGCTGCGCGATCTTGGCCGCTGCGCCCCCCGACGAGGATTGGGACGGCGTGTACGAGCAGAAGTCGAAGTAGCTGTGTTACGACCACCCATCGATGACAGTCCTTGTCTTGGACTTCGATGGCACGATGACGGACGCCGAGGCCGAAGGCCGCCCGTTCCGCGACGGCTACCTCGAGGATCTCTGCGCGCTCGTCGGTCGCCCCGCAGGTGACGCCGACGTCCTCGCGATCGCCGAGGAGGTAGAGGCGGAGCTCGCGCGCTCTCCCGAGCAGCATCCGTTTCTCTGGATGGGCCGCGCGGTCGCACCGGCGACGGTGGACCCGTACCTGCGCATGGTGCCCATCTCGCACCGCATCCTCGATCGCTACGGCGCGCTCCCCTCGCCCACCGATCGCGGGCGTCTCCTCGGAAACGTCCTCTACAAGTACAACTACGCCAAGACGCTCGGCCACCCCGTGTTCCGCGCGGGCGCCGGCGAGGTGCTGCGCTCTCTCGGCGGCACCGAGGCGTGGATCGTCACGAACTCGGATACGCACGCCGTTGCCGGCAAGGTCGCCGCCCTCGATCGCGAGTTCCCCGGCGTCGTGTGGCTCACGTCGCGCGTGCGCGGACACGCGCGCAAGTTCGACATCGACGACACGTGGACCGGCGCCGACGCCGAGCTCGCCGTGCCCGGTCTCGATCGGCCCGTGCTCCTGCGCCGCCGCCAGTATCACGACATCCTCGGCGACATCCTGCGCTCCGCCAACGCCACGTTCGCGGACCTCGTCGTCGTCGGTGACATCTTCGAGCTCGATCTCGCGATGCCGCTCGCGCTCGGCGCACGTGTCGGGCTCGTGTCCTCGCCGCGCACGCCGCCCTACGAGCGCGCGTACGTCGAAGCGCATCCACGCGCGCGCATGATCGACAACCTCGGCGATATCCCCGCGTTCGCGTTCGGCGAGCGTTAGTTCTTCTTCGGGCAGCTCACTTCGAGCGTGCCCTTGATCGTCAAGTCCGGCTTCTTCTCGTCGTCGCCGAGCGCGGCATCGAACTTCACGCTGATGAGCGTCGGGTCCTCGGCGGACACGTTGAAGCCGAGCGAGCTCTTGAGCGGCGCCGCGAGATCCTTCGAGCTCACGTCGAGTCGCGGGCTGCCCGCATCGATCGGCGGCACGTCGACAGCGATCGTGACGAGCTTGCCCGCGCCGTCGCTCACGTCGACGCGGACCGTTCCGATCTCCTTCGCCACATCCCACACGCAGGTGATCGGGTTTCGCTGATCCTTCTTCTTCCACTCGAAGGTGCCCGTGATCGCGCCCGCGAGCTCGAGCGCGCCCGTCGCGGACTTCGTCGGGCCGACCACCGCGGCGGCCGCCGGTGCCTCGTCCGCCGAGCCTTCCGCGGACCCCGATCCCACGGCCGAACCCGCCGAGCCCACCGTGGCCGATCCGGCCGGGGCACCCTCTGGTTTGTCGCTCTTCGAACAGCTCGCGAGCGCGAGCACCATCGCCACCGTGGAGAAAGCCTTCACGGCGGCATCATCCCAAGTTTTCCCCCGAACCGCGCGGGTGGCGGTGCTATAGGTACGCGCGTGCAGGAAGGCGACCGGATCGGTCGGTACCAGATCGGCGCGCGGATCGGGCGCGGCGGCATGGGCGAGGTCTTCCGCGCGCAGGACACGGAGCTCGCGAGACCGGTCGCGCTGAAGCGCTTGCTCGGCGCAGAGCGCGGCGACCTCGTGCGCGAGGCGCGGGCGGCCGCGCAGCTGCAACACCCGAACGTGGTCGCGGTCCACGAGATCATCGACGCGGGTGATCACGCGCTGCTCGCGATGGAGTGGATCGACGGCGTCACGCTGCGCCACTGGCTCCGCGAGCGTGATCGCACGTGGCGCGAGATCGTGACGCTGCTCGTCGCTGCGGGTCGCGGACTCGCGGCCGCGCACGCGTCGGGCATCCTACATCGCGACTTCAAGCCCGAGAACGTGCTCGTCGATCGCGCAGGTCGCCCACGCGTGGCGGACTTCGGCCTCGCACGCCCGATCGGTGCGAACGGAGGTATCGAATCGATCGACTCGATCGACTCGAGCGAGTCAGTCGATTCGGTCGCCGCACACGACGAGCTCGCGCTCGGCAGCGGACACGCGGAGATCGAGAAGCCCGGCGACGTGACGACACACGCGTCGCCCGCCAGCACCCGGGTCAACGCAGATGGCAGCGCGCCGACGGCACGCTCGATGCCGATCGCGAAGGGCAGCACCGACCCCACACGAGGACACGCGCCGACGCCGACGGAGCTCGCGCTCGGAAGCATCGCCGGCTCGCTCGTCGGCACGCCCGCGTACCTCGCGCCCGAGCTGCTCGGCGGATCGGCCGACCCGCGCAGCGATCAATACGCGTTCGCCGTCACGCTGTACGAAGCGCTGCACGGCACGCATCCCTTTGGCGGCGACACGCCCGAGCTGATGTGGCGCGAGATGGCGCTCGGTCGCGTCCGTCCGGGTACGCGCCCTGTCCCCGCGTGGCTCGAGCGCGCGATCGCGCGCGGGCTCGCGAAGGATCCCGCGGATCGCTGGCCGAGCCTCGACGCATTTCTCGACGAGATCGAGAGGCGCATGCGCCGCAAGAGCCGGCGCGCGGTGATCGCGGCGGGCGCGCTCGGCGCCATCGCGGTCAGCGCCGTGTGGCTCGTCGCGCCCGCGGCGAGCGATGCGCCCGCGTGCGGTGATGACCTCGTGGATCGCGTGTGGTCCGCGGATTCGCGCACGGCGATCGCCACGCGGTTCGCTGCACAGGCGCCCGGGCACGGCGCGCTGACAGCGAGCGCGACGAACACGCTGCTCGATCATTGGGCCGGCGCGTGGAAGCTCGCGCGAACAACCGCGTGCCGCGCGGCGCCCGAGCGCAAGGTCGCGCGCATGAACTGCCTCGATCGCCAACTCGGCGAGCTTCGCGCGCAGGTGGCGGTGTGGCGCGACGCGAACGCGGGTGTCGTCGAGCGTGCGGTCGCCGCCGCGGGTGCACTGCCCTCTCCCGACGCGTGCACCGAGTCGCCTGTTGCACCCGCGTCGGGGCCGAGCGTCGAGCTCGCCGCGATGGTCGCCGCCGAGCAGCGCTCGGGCCGCATCGCCGAAGCATCGAAGCGCTTGCCCGAGCTCGTCGCGCTCGCGACCGCGGAGCAGAACCACGCGATCCGCGCGAACGCGCTGTACGCCGTGGCCAACGTGGAGCTCGACAATCACTCGCGCGCCTCGGCGATCGAGCACGCGTCGGCGTCGGCCAAGGCTGCGCGCCAGGCCGGCGACGATCGCGAGCTCGTTCACGCGCTGCTGCTGAACGCGGCGATCCTCGTCGATGACAAGCGCTTCGCGGAGGCCATCGGCATGTGCGACGCGGTCGAGGCGCTCGCCATCGACGGCGCGCCACCCAAGGCACACACGGTGCGCGCGCACGCGCTGTCGCAGCTCGATCGGCACGACGAAGCGCTCGCGTCGTTCCGCGCGGCGATCGAGGTGCTCGAGCGAGAAGCCGCGCGCGAGCCCGCAAAGCGTGGACAGCTCGCGGCGGCGATCGGTGCGTATGGCACCGCGCTCGGACTCGCGGGCAAGGCGGAGGAAGGCGCGGTCGAGCTGCGCAAGTGCCTCGCGATGGAGGAAGCGATGCTCGGACCGCAGCATCCCGAGGTCGCCCGTACGCTGCACGACCTCGCGATCCTCCAGCGAAACCTCGGCGACATCGAGGGCGCCGAGCGTGACTTCGAGCGCTCGCGCGCGATCTTCGTGACCGCGCACGGGCCGACGTCGTTCGAGGTAGCGGCCTCGGATGTATCGCTCGCCGAGCTCGCCTTCGTGCGCGGCGACCTCGATCGCGTCGAGATGTACTCGAGGCGCGCGCTCGACATCCTCGCCCACAGCGGCCTCGAGGAGTACGCCGTCGCGTCGAGCCTCGAGAGCAACCTCGGCACCGTGCTGCAGAACCGCGACAAGTGCGGCGAGGCGATCGCGCACTACGAGCGCGCGCTCGAGCTATCGATTCGCGCGAACGAGCCGGCACCATCCCAGTCGATCGCGCGCCTGAACCTCGGCACGTGCCTGCTCGACATCGGCAGGATCGCCGATGCGCGCCCGCATATCGAGAAGGCCGTCGCCGGATGGGAAGGCACGGACGCCCCCGAGCGCGCCGGCGGACTCGCGATGTTCGCGGAGCTCGAGGCACGCGCCGGCAACCGGCCTCGCGCACTCGCGCTCGCACGCGAAGCGCTCGTGATCGCTGGTCGCAAGGACAACGAGTACTTCCAGGTGCTCCGCGAGAATCTGAAAGAGCAGATCGCCGCGTGGAGCAAGCGCTGACTCAGTACCAGTGGTTCTTGCGCCAGAACGCCGCCGCGCGATCGGCATTGCCGTACCGATCCTTGACGTAGCCGCGGAACGCCTGGAGCTGCAGCGCCGGATCCGTCGTGTTCGCGTTGGCACCGAGGTAGTGGCGACGATTCGCGAGGATCAGCTGGCCCAGACCGAACGCCGACGAGCTCGGGTTCTTCGCCGTCGTCTCACCACCCGACTCGTTCTGGATGATGAAGCGCTCCGACGCGGAGAGCTGCGACATGTCGATCTTCACACCGCCGAACGGACGGAGAAGCTCTTCGGGGGACAGGGACTCGAAGTTCGTCGTGGATGACATGCTCCGTCGATGTTGCAGCGGATGGGCCAGCTCGAGACGCGACGATCTCGTCCACCGCGGTCGACAGCGTTGCATCCCGCAGAACGCATCTGTTCTCGTCGCGCACACGCGAACCTCGCGTGATCACGTGAGTGCGAAACGGCGTGCACGAGTTGTGAGCGGCAAGCGCGGTGACCGCTCCCTGGCTAATCGACGAGCCGCGATCCGTTGTACGGTGCGCCGGTGACCGCGCTCGCTGCCAGCTTCGAACAGCATCGCCCACATCTGCGCTCGGTCGCGTATCGCATGCTCGGATCCGCGATCGAAGCCGACGACGCCGTGCAGGAGGCGTGGCTCAAGGCGAGTAGCGCGGACACGTCAGCGGTGGAGAACCTGCGCGGCTGGCTGACCACCGTCGTCGCGCGCACGTGCCTCGACATGCTCCGCTCGCGAACGTCGCGCCGCGAGGACGCGCTCGAGAGGGCGCCCGAGCAAGTGACGCCGACGGATCGCGATCTCGAGGAATCGATCGGCCTCGCGGTGCTCGTGGTGCTCGACAAGCTCGAGCCGATCGAGCGCATCGCGTTCGTACTTCACGACGTCTGCGCGATGTCGTTCGACGAGATCGCCCCGGTCGTCGGCAAGTCGGCGGCGGCCACGCGACAGATCGCGAGCCGCGCGCGCCGCCGCGTGCACGGTGCCAGTGCCCCCGAGATCGACCTGTCCACGCAGCGCCGCTTGGTGGAGGCGTTCATCGCCGCCTTGCGCGCCGGCGATGTCGAGGCGCTCGTCGCGGTGCTCGGCGGTCAACGCGAGTGGGCCGAGGGCGCCATCACCTACCGCCGCGCCACGGAGCACATGGTGCCTGCCCTGATCGACGGTCGTTGGGGCCTCGCGCTCGCACCGCGCGGCAACGTGCAGCGCGTGCTGGTCTTCGACTTCGCGGGCGAGACGATCGCCACGGCGGATGTGGTGGTCGATGCCGATGCGCTGGCCGAGCTGACCATCGAACCGCTGTCCTGACGCGGGCTTGCGGCGCGCTCGAATCTTTTTTCGGCTCGTTGTCACATTCGCGACTTCCGATCCGTCATCACCATCGAGGTACAGAAATGAAGATCAAGCTCACCAGCATCTACGTCGAGGATCAGGAAGCAGCGCTCCACTTCTATACGGAGGTCCTCGGCCTCGTGAAGAAGGCGGACTTCAGCAAGGGCAACTACCGCTGGCTCACCGTCGTGTCGCCCGAGGATCCCGACGGCACCGAGCTGCAGCTCGCGCTCGCCGAGGATCCTGCCGCGAAGGCATTTCAGAAGGCGCTCGCGTCCCAGGGACAACCTGCGCAGGTCTTCTATACCGACGACGTGCAGGCCGACTACGAACGCATGAAGGCCAAGGGCGCCGAGTTCTCGCAACCGCCGACCGATGTCACGGCTTCGAAGATCGCGAAGGTCAGCGACACCGTCGGCAACCTGATCCAGATCGTCCAACTCGCGAAGTGGGGATAAGTCATGCGCGCCATTCTCTTCACGCTCGCCCTGGCCGCCGGTTGCGCCGGCTCGAAGCCAACCACGACCACCACGCCCACCGCCGAAGCACCTGCGCGGAAGGGTCTGCAGATCAAGCTCGTCACGATCTACGTCGACGATCAGGACAAGGCGCTCGCCTTCTACACCGATGTCCTCGGCTTTCAGAAGAAGGACGACGAGTCCCACGATGGCTACCGCTGGCTCAGCGTGACCGACGGGACGACCGAACTACAGCTCGCGCATAACGCGATGCCTGCGGCCAAGGCGTTCCAGCGAGCGATGTACGAGCAGAGCCAGCCCGCGATCATGTTCTACACGAGCGACCTCGCGAGCGACTTCTCGCGCGTCGAGGCCAAGGGCGCCACGGTCAAGATGCCGGTCACGGACGTGACGATGGCACTCATCGCGCAGGTCGATGATGGCTGCGGCAATCTGGTTCAGCTCACGCAGCTGACGCGTTAACCAGCGCGGGCGCAGCGAGTGCGGCCGTCGGCAGCGCGTGCCATGATGCACGAGACATGGCTACCGACCCCGAGCCCGAATTCGACGCCGTCGCCGCTGCCAAGGAGCTCGACGACCTGCTCGCCGGCGACATCGCGTCGGGAGCCAAGAGCAGCGACTACATCGCCACGCTCGAGGCCGAGATCCAGGATCTGAACGCCATCCTGGCGAAGCGAAACGCCGAGCTACAAGCGGCGAACACGCGCGCGGATCAGGCGTACGCGGAGATCGAAGCGGCGAGCAAGCGCATCGCCACGGCGTCCAAGAAGGAGCTCGAGCAGCGCACGCGCAAGCTGCTCGAGAGCCTGTTGCCGGTCGTCGACGATCTCGATCGCGGCATCGCTGCGGCGCGCAAACACGCGGAGTCCGAGGATGTCGTGACGGGCCTCGAGCTGGTGAAGCGCAGCCTGCTCTCCCAGCTCGGCCAGTTCGGCGTCGCGCACATGCCCGCGATCGGCGAGATGTTCGATCCCCGCCGCCACGACGCGGTCGCGCTCGTGCCGGTCTCGGACGTGTCGCAGGACGGCCGCGTGATCGATGTCGTACGCGAGGGGTACGCGATCGGCGACGAGGTGCTGCGCCCGGCCGGCGTTGCCGTTGGCAAGCACACTTGATCCCGCTGATTGCGCTATCGTAGGGCGTGGCCTCCGACGACGAGCTCTCGCGTGACACGATTGTCGACGCGAAGAAGACGCAGCTCGGCGTCGGCAAGAGCAAGCCCAAACGCTCCGAGGCAGAGCGCGCGAAGGATCTCGCGCTCGTCGGCACCATGGTCGGCCCGTACCTCGTGCAAGCCGAGCTCGGCGGCGGCGCGATGGGGGTGGTCTATCGCGCCACGCACATCGACACGAACCGCGTCGTCGCGCTGAAGGTGATGCGCCCGCAGCTGCTCGGCGAGCCGACCACGGTCGCCCGCTTTCGTCGCGAGTCGCGCATCGCGTCCCGCCTCGGGCATCCCCACGTCGGCGGCGTCGTGGAGCTCGTCGAGGCCGAGGGGCGCTACGCGATGGCGCTCGATTTTGTCGACGGCGAGCCGCTGTCCGCCATCATGACGATGCCGCTGCCGCCGGAGCGCGTGACCACCATCGTCGGGCAGCTGCTGCGCGGCCTCGAGCACGCCCACGCGATGGGCCTCGTGCATCGCGACCTCAAGCCGGACAACGTGCTCGTCGAGTGGCGGAACAGCCGCGACCACGCGCGCATCATCGATTTCGGGATCGCGATCGCCAAGTTCGGCAGCGACGACTCCGTCGAGCGCATCACGGAAGCGGGTCTCATCGTGGGTACGCCGATGTACATGGCGCCCGAGCAAGCGCGCGGCGAGGCGGTGGATCACCGCGCGGATCTCTACTCGCTCGGCATGATCGTGTACGAGATGCTCTCGGGCGTGGTCGCGTACGAGGGCAAGGCGCTCGACGTGCTGACCGCAAAGCTCAAGCGGGACGTCCCGCGGATCGAGGATCGCGTGCCCGGCCTCCTCGTGGATCCGTTGCTCGAGCGGTTCTGCCGCAAGCTCGTCGCGCGCGACCGCGAGCAGCGCTTCTCGAGTGCGCGCCACGCGTTGATGGTGCTCGAGATGATCGGCACCGACCGCGCCGCGGCGGGAGCAGCGCTCGGCATCATGGACGTGGACAAGGCGCTCGCCGTGGTGTCATTGCCTCCACCTCCCCCGCTCCGCCGCATGCGATAACCGCGGCGTGGACGATCTGCTTCGCTGCGTGCTCGACGCGCGCCCGCCCGCTGCCGACTCGCTCGCCACGTGGTGGACCGCGACCACCGCGATCCGCGCGCCGTTCGATGCGCCTGTCGATCGCGCGATCGTCGGCGGCGCGTGGGCCGATCGACTCGGCTTCGCGTTCGCGGGCGGCTATCAAGCCGCGTTGCAAGCGCTCGTCCCCGATCACGGCGGCATCGGTGCGCTGTGCGTGACGGAGGCCAAGGGCAACGCGCCCAAGCACATCGAGACGCGGCTCGTGCCCGCGGGCGATCACTTCTCGCTCTCCGGCACCAAGCGCTGGGCGACCGCTGCGCCGCTCGCGACGCACTTGCTCGTCGCCGCGACCGAGGGGACCGACGACGAAGGCCGCAACCGCATCCGCGTGGTCCGCGTGTCGGCGAGCGCGGTGGGCGTGACGATGACACCGAGCAGCGCGCCGTTCGTCCCCGAGATCCCGCACGCGGAGGTCACGCTCGAGCGCGTGAGCGTCCGCGAGGCCGACCTGCTCCCTGGCGATGGCTACAGCGAGTACATCAAGCCGTTTCGCACCGTGGAGGATGCGCACGTGCACGCGGCGCTCCTCGGCTACCTGATCGGCGTGGCGCGCCGTCACTCGTTCGTGCGCGAGCTCGTCGAGCAGCTCGTCGCCGCGGCGATCGCGGTGCGTGGGATCGCGGCGGCAGATCCGAAGTCGCCCATGACGCACTTCGCGCTCGCCGGTTCGCTCGTGCAGATCGGCAAGCTCGTCAGCGAGATCGAACGCGCGTGGGACGCGGCGCCCGACGAGGAACACGCGCGGTGGAAGCGCGACCGTCCGCTGCTCGGCGTGGCACAGGCGGCGCGCACCACGCGTCGCGAGAACGCGTGGGCGAGCCTCGGTTAACTAGCGCGCCGAAGGCGCCACCTGACGCGTCATACCGAACTTGTCCTCGCTCGGGCCCGTCTCGGCATCGGCGGTCACGTCGAAGTTCATGTTGTTCACGCCGGCTTTGATCGTGATCTGGCTCTCGACAGGTGCGGCGCTCTTCTCGCTCCACGCGCGGACCCTGTACGTGCCGGGCGCGAGGCTCCGGAACGTGAACTCCTTCGCGCCCTCCGTGACGATGTAGTGCGGCGCATCGACGACGACGATGTACGAGGCCATCTTCGCGTGGATGTTGCAGCCGAGGCGCACGATGCCCGCCTTCTCGAACTTGACCTCGCGCGTGTCGCCGTCTTTGTAGAGGCCGATGTCGAACTTCTTCGGCGCGGAGATCGAGAACACGTTGTGGAACACGCCGTCGAAGTTGGGGAACGCGACCGTGGACCCCGGCGGCACCGCGAGGACGCGCGGCAAGAACGTCTTGTCGCGCTGCTCGACGATGCGGCGCTTCGGCGTGCGGCGCTTCGCTTTGCCCTTCTCCGGCCAGAGCATGACCATGCCGAGACCATCGATGGGCTTGCCGTCGATCGTCACGTAGCCCGAGAGCGAGCCGGGGAGCCTGGGCCCCTTGTCATCCTCGTCGGAGTTGCCCACCGCTCTCGCCTGCGGGCCCGTGTCCTTCATCTTCTTCAGCGGCGTGTCGATGCGCGGCGGCGCGCCATCGCGGAACGCGGGTGCTGCGGCGGCGACGACCTTGGTCCCCGTGATCTGCTCGACGCGCGAGAACAGCTGGTCCGCGTAGTTTCGCTGGCCGCGCTTGGCCGCGACGATCGCCGCTTGCATCACGTCTGCCGCGTCGCCGCCGAGCTTCACGGCAACGCCCGTCGCCTTCGCGATCAGCGCGTCGGACACCGGCTTCAAGCGCTCCGCGGGCGTCACCATCTGCGGCGCCATCGGCCCGAGCGCGCCGAGCAGCTCGCCCTTCTCTTTCGCCGGCACGTCGAACTTGTCGAGCGCGCCCGCGAGATCCTCGACGAGGGCGGCGAACTCTTCCTCGACGATCTCCATGCCGGCGTGCGAGGTCTCCATGTCGAGCCCCGTGTACTTGCACGGACCGCCTGTCGCCATGCACACGAGCTCGACGAGGAGGCGCTTCAGCTTCGGGATGTTGGTGTTGAAGAAGCGATGCTTGATCCGCGCATCGCTCGCGACGCGTGCGATGAGCTCGTCGACGACCGCGGTGATCGCCTCTTTCTTGCCGAGGCGAACGTACAACGACGCGGGGTCGGCGGGCGCAGCGTCGGACTCGGACGTCTCGTCCCCAGAGCGTGCCGGCGCAGTGGTCTGGGTCTTCGCGGTTGTCGTGGCGGCGGGCTTGGACGAGCCACCACATGCAAACAATACACAGGCCAGTGCTGCGAGCTTCTTCACGATGCCTCCCGTGGCAGGTACTACGAGTGTGGAAACGGCCCGGATCGACCCAGATCGCTGGGCGCAACTAGCGGACAAAGCAGCGCGCTTCGATACGCGAGTCTGCCGGCATGGTGCGATCGCCGCGCTTGATCGCGATGCCGAGGTTCTCGCCCGCGGGACACGCGGCCGCGTCGGTGTACGCGTACCAGCACGGGCCGGCGTCGCCGTCGGTGCATCGCGCGAAGTCCGTCTCGATGTCGCCCGCGATCTCGGTGACGGTGCAGTCGTCCATCTCCGTCGCCGCGAGCGACGGAAAACACGAGCGCTGGCGATTGACGACGGGCGCGCTGACCTGCGCGTACGCGTCGACCTGCGAGCAGCTATCGGCGATCGAGCCGCCGAACGCGTCGACGACTGCGCCGATGCGCACCGCTGGAAACGCGAGGCCGCCGGGTCCCGAGCACACCGGATGGAGCAGCGGCTGACCGAAGTCACGCACGATGAAGTCGGCGCGCGCTCCGCCGACGGCCGTCACCGTCACGTCCCTGCGATCTGCTTTGAGGCTCGCGAGGAAGTCGATGTACTGCCCGACGGGCGCCACGAACCGCGAGTCCTCGCGGGGGCGGCACTTGTCGTGGCGACCTGGCCGCGCTGGATCGTCCGGATCGCAGATCACGCCCTCGCGCGTGCAGCGAAACGACGTCAGCGGACCGAGCGTGGTGTCGAGTGGCTCGAGGAGCGCGGCGCTCTTCAGCGAGCAGTCGTCCTCGTTCGTGAGGAACACGACGTGAAGCAGCGCGCCGTCGCGAAGGAAGTCCGGGTTCGTCGCGGGATCGAGCGCGCGGCGCATGGCCTCGAGTGGCTGCTCGATCTCGCAGCCTGCCGGCGGCATGTCCGGGTTCGTCAGCTTCGCGAGCTCGACCGCGAGCTCGCCCGTGTAGTTCCTCGTGCGGCCACCGCTCGCGGCGCGCTCGTCGGACAAGTAGGCATCCGTGATGTTCGACGTGAACCTCTGAAGCTTGGCCTCCTTGCCGTCGCCGAAGCAGCCCATCACCGTCGGGCGCAGCGGCAACGCGTCGTCCGTCGAGCTCGTGCCGAGATCCGTGGTGACCACGCCGACGTGAAGGCTCGGCAGCTGTCCATCTACGCTCGCGAGCTGCGCTTGCAACACGTCGAGCTGCTGGGCCATCACGTCGTACGTCGCGCGATCCGGAGAGTCATCGATGACGAAGAGAACGTCGAGCTCGCGTGCGCGCTGCACGTCGAGCGGCTTGTACGTCTCGATGTCGTGCGTGCAACCGACCACGAGGCCGAGCGCGAAGATCTTGGCGATGTTCATTGGAGACTCCATCCGATCGAGATCGTCGAGGGGTTCACGCTCACGGTCATGCGCTCCTGCGCGACCGGGCGTCGTCCGAGCAGGACCAGCGTCGCGCCCGCCGCGACGAGCGCGCCGCCACCGAGCGCGGTGATCTGCGCGGCGCGTGCGCGATCGTTCGATCGCTGCGCCATCTCGGTCGCCGCGCCGATCGGACACTGACCGCTCGCGTCGCAGCCGAGCTCCCGCGCGGTATCGAAGTCGCTCTTCGCGATCACGCCGAGCGTCGCCGCGACGCCCAAGCCGACCACACCGGCGACGCCGAGGCCGATGCCCACGCGGATCGTCGTCCGCGGGCGCGCCTCGCCGGTCACGACGCGATCGGTCTCGATCACCGAGGGCGCAGGCTCGACCGCCTCGCGCGGATCCGGCACGCGTGGGGCTCGCGGAGCTGCCGGCTCTCGCGATGCGCCCGTCCCGGGCATCTCCGACTTCGTCGGCGATCCCGAGGAGACCTTCCGGGCGGACCTCGCCTTCATCGCGATCTCGACGGGCGGCACGCTGATCTGCGTGCTCTGCCCTGCCGCGAGGTTCACCCACGCGCGGGACAGCGAGCCATCGCGCCGCGTGAACACCAGCTCGTCGCCGCCCGCGTTGACCACGATCTCCTTCGCCGCATCCACCTCCACGCCGCCGCGCGTGACCACGACCTGCTCCGTGCCCAGCTTCACGCGCACGCGCGCCACGCTGCCCCACAGCTTCATGATCTCCGCGGCCGCGACCTCGCTCGCCTCCTGCGCCGTGGCCTTCTTCACCTTGCTCGCCGCCGCGGTCTTGCGCAGCCGCATGCCCTCGTTGGCCGACTCGATCTCGCTCTCGCGAAACACGATGATCCGCTGCCACGTCTCGAGCGCGAGCGCGTACTGCTTGTCCGCGGTGAGCGCCTGCGCGTACAGCGTCAGCGTCTCGGTGCGCTCGTCGAGCTGATAGCTTGCCAACAGCTCCTTCGCCGCGCGACTCGGATCGCTCGCGAGCAGCTTCTGTCCGTTGGCGAGATGGCACTCCGGCGTCGGCGGCGCGCAATCGCCCGCGCGTGCAGGCGATGCGGACGCGGCGACGAAGCAGACCGCGAATCCAGCCAGCGGACCCGCGAAGCACTTTCGTACGTGATTTGTCCCCACGGCCTCCGTACGACCGAGGCCCACGATCGGCTCACTCGTAGGTCCACGCCGGCGATGGCGAGGCCGATCACCGCGCGATCACAGCGTGTTCACGAGGCGCGATCGGCTCTCGAGCGGTCGGTCAGGCGTTGTGCGGCGCGCGATACCGGTAGTCGATGGACACACGGAGCCGGTCGGCGGTCACGTTGTCGAGCGCGCGATGCACGGTCAGCGAGCTGAAGAACACGACGTCGCCGAGCTCGAGGTCACCCGTCGTCCACACGACATCGTCCGGGACGATCGCCTTGCCTGCGTCGGTCCCGCCCGGCGCGACGGGTCCATGCTCGCGCAGCCCACCACGATGCGAGCCGGCCCACACGGCCAACGGACCGAGCTCGCGCGGACATGGCACGAGTGGAATCCACGCCGTCCATACCTGCGCGGCGTCGTTCACGTACGCCGCGTCTTGATGAGGCGGTGTCGACAACATCGGGTCGCCAGGCGAGACGATGCGGCACACGGTGCCGACGTGCGCCTCGACGTGCGGGGCAGCGTGCCGGGCAGCGTGCCGGGCAGCGTGCAGATCGACGCGTGGGGCATCCACAAAGGGATCGACGCCGAGCATCGCGGCCACCGCCTGTACGAGCGCCGGCGACTCCGCGAGCGCGTGACACGCCTCGCTTTGCAGCACGTCCGCGAGAAAGGCGAACCAACGCGCGTCGTCGGGACGTCCCAGCCGCAGCGCCGGGTCGGTCGCGCCCACGAGCAAACGACTACTGCCAGCCGCCGCATCGCTTGCCGTCGCATCGCGTGCCGCCACATTGCCTGCTGCCGCATCGCGTGCCGCCACCTCTCGTGGAACGAGCCATCCGCGCGCTCGCAAGGCCGCATCGATCAGCGAGCGGAGCGGAGCGAGGGCCTCGGGCGCCAGCAGCCGCGGCACGTAGAGGTAGCCATCGCGCTGCGCTTGTTCGCGCCACCGCGCACGATCAGCGGGCGCGCTCGCGAGCGGCGTTGTCGGCACCGTCTGCAACGATAGGCCACGTCACCCAGGAAAGGGGGCGCGGCCCCATGTGTTGCACTCGATGCGCAGAAACTAGGGGCCCACTTCGCGCGGCCGTCATGCGCCGCGTGCTTCGCCTGGATCGCCGGCTCGTATCCGTGAGTCGACAAGGTGTCGACCGCGGTGAGCGGGACGTGGTGGCTAACTCTGTAGCCATTGGTGGCAAACGCAGGGCACACGCGATGCACTGTCTGCATTCGTCGTCGGTGCGGACGTTCTCGCACTCGACCGACCGGGGGCACTCCATGCGTACGACTGCGTTCGACGTCGTTTCGGAAGATCTGTTGTCGATGGTCTCGGGCGGTCAGAACACACCGCCGTACGAACCGGACAACAACGCGCTCGGCCGCGTCGGTCCGGGCACCGACTGGAAGTGGCTCGGCAACTACTACACGCCGGAAGCCTATGCACACGACGCGGCCGTGCGTGATGCGAAGGCGAGCGGCGCGAGTTCGTTCGCGGCGCACGCGGGCGCGCTCCCCAAGCTGCCGGCCGCGATCGGCTCGTGGTTCCGCGCGAAGTTCAACCCGGGTGCCAACGATCGCCAGTACTGAGCACCCCGCGAACATCGCCGCTCGCTCGGTGGGCCTCGGCGAGATGCGCTCTCTCAAAGCAGCTCGACGTAGCCGTCGGTGCCGTTGATGCGAATGCGCTGGCCGTCGACGATTCGCCGCGTCGCGTGCTCCACACCGACGACCGCGGGCACGCCGTACTCGCGCGCGATGACCGCGCCGTGCGTCATGAGGCCACCGACCTCCGTCACGAGGCCCTTGATCGACACGAACATCGGCGTCCAGCTGGGATCGGTGAACGTGGTCACGAGGATGTCTCCGTCCTCGAGCGTGGCGTCCTCGATACGCGCGATCACGCGCGCGCGTCCCTCGATCACGCCCGACGAGACGGCGAGCCCGACGAGCGCGTTCGGCGGGAGGCTCGCGCGCTCGTAGGTGCCCGTGATGACCTCGCCCTCGGAGGTCATCACGCGCGGCGGCGTGAGCTTCTCGTAGTGCACGTAGTCCACGCGCCGCTCGTCGATGTCGCGCACGAGCTCCTCGTCGACCGATCCCGCCCTCGCCGCTTCGTGCAGCTCCGCGAAGGTCAGGTAGTACGCGTCGTCGACGGCGGCCAACGCGCCCGCAGCGACGAGCCGGTCGATCTCGCGCAGGATCGCTTTGCGATACTCGAAGTAGCGCTGGACCATCGCGAACTTCGGATACTCGCGATACCCGATGAAGTTTCGCAGCACGCTGATCTTGGCGCGCATCTCCTCGACCTTCTGCGCGCCGTCGGGCAGCCGCGCGAGCCGATCGAGGAACTCGCGCTCCTTGGCCGCAGCGTCGCGCTGGCCTCGCTCGAACTTTCGTCGGCTCTCGCCAGGCTCGAACCGCCGGACGTGCGCGAGGATCAGCGGCACGATCGTCGTCGGAGACTCCGCCCAGCGCGTGCGCGTGATGTCGATCTCGCCGACGCATCGCGCGCCGTAGGCAGCGAGGTACGCGGCGATCGCATCGCGCGCGGCCGGGCCGCCGTCGAGCGTCGAGAATCCCTCGAAGAACGTCGCGTCGGTCGCGCGCTGCAGATAGTCGACCACCTGTGGCCACGGACGGATCACGTCGGCGACGTCGAGTAACGCGAGCCCCATCTCGGACGTCGCGTTGTCGGGCGCCGACAGCGAGAGTGTGTCTGCCGCGTTCGACTCGCCGAGCCATTCTCGTGCGTGCGTGTTGATCCACGTGGCCGCACCCATGGCCGCCAGGATCAGCGCAGTGCTCTGCGGATCGCGGAGGTGCTTCGCCAGCTCCACGAGATCCGCGAGGATGAAATCGAACACGGCGGCTCCGGTCTGCGTGGCGATCTCGCGCCGCAGCGTCTCGATCGATGCCTGGCTGCGCGCGACGATCGCCGCGGCGATCGACGGATCGTTGTCGATCACCGGCGGCGGTCCGAACACCGCTGGCGGTGGGCCCTCCGGGACGGTTGACACGGGTGGCACGAAGCCGCGTTCGACGAGCGTCGACAGCGCGTCCTTCATGAGCGGATCGGAGTGTCCGAGCGTCGCGACCACCGCCGCGCGCGCAGGCGATGCGAGCAGCGGCGCTGCGTCCACGAACAAGCGCCCCCCTGCCACTCGCATCGACGCGGGCGTGGTGAGCAGCCACATCGACAGCCCGAGCGGCCGCATCACGTCCGTCATCATCTGCTGATGCCCGACGGAGATGTACACGTGCGGCGCGTCGTCCTGCTCCGGCACCGGGTACAGCGTCGTGATCGGGCGGCTCTGGACGATGAGAAAGCCGGTGTCGTCGAGGCACCACTCGATGTCCTGCGGCTCCCCCTGGTGACGCTCGATGATCCTGCCGAGTCGCTCGAGCTCGCGCACCTGCTCGTCGGCGAGGATCCGCGCGTTCGGCTCGAGCTGACGCACGAGCTCGATCGCCCCGTCGCGCACGCGGTACGTGTCCGCGTTGACCGCGCCCGAGACCAACGCATCACCGAGCCCGTAGACCGCGTCGATCGACATCACCTTGCGATTCGACGTGAGCGGATCTGCGGTGAACGCGATGCCCGAGATGCGCGGAGACACCATTCGCTGGATCACGACCGCCATCTGCACGCGCCGGTGATCGATGCCGTCCTGGATCCGATACGCCACCGCGCGCTCCGTGAACAGCGACGCCCAGCAGCGACGCACGTGCACCGAGATGTCCCGAGCGCCGACGATGTTCAGATACGAATCGTGCTGGCCAGCAGACGACGCCGTGGGCATATCCTCCGCGGTCGCGCTCGATCGCACCGCGAACGCGAGGTTCTCGCCGAGCCCCACAACGCGCTCTGCGATGGCCCGTTCGATCATCGGCGGGATCGGCGTTCCCTCGATCACACGGCGAATCGCGGCGCTCACCTCGTGGATCTCGTGGCGCTCGTGCGCCGCGAGTCCTGCGAGCTTCTCGAGCAACGTCGCGAGCTCGCGGTGCCCGTGCGTCACCTCGAGAAACGCATCCGTCGTGACGCAGAATCCGACCGGCACGCGGATCCCCTCGACGCGTGACAGGTGCGCGAGGTTCGCGCCTTTCCCTCCGACCTCGGGCGCTCCCGACCAGTCGAGCTCGTGTAGTCCGATCACGTAGCGAGTCATGGCGATGACCCTGCATCGATCGAGGGGGCTTGCGGCAAGATGGGTCTTCTGCGATAGGTTGCGTATGGAGGGAGGTGCCGTGGGCGCCCCCGATGCTTGACTCCGTCGAGCGGCAAGGCAAGTCTCTCGACGTGTCCGCCGACAAAGTCATCCTGTCCTGCGCTCTCACCGGCGCTGTCACGACCAAGAAGCACTGCCCCGCGATCCCATACACACCGGTCGAGATCGCCGAAGAGGCACGCCGCGCGTACGAGGCCGGCGCCGCGATCGTGCACATCCACGCGCGCAACGATGACGGATCGCCCACGTGGTCCAAGGACGTGTTCGCGAAGATCATGGCGGAGACCAAAGCGCGCTGCCCCGTGATGATCAACTGGTCCACCGGCGGCGCGGGCCCGATGTCCGAGCGCGTGAGCCACCTCGCGCTCAAGCCGCACATCGCGGCGCTCAACATGGGCTCGATGAACTACGCGAAGTGGAGTGAATCGAGGAAGCAGTTCGCCTTCCAGTTCGTGTTCGCGAACTCGTTCGACGACATCGTCGCGTTCGCGAAGGCCATGAAGGAGCACGGCGCGAAGCCCGAGATGGAGTGCTTCGATACGGGCCACACCAACTCGCATCGCGTGCTCGCCGACATGGGACTCATCGAGGCGCCGTTCCACTTCTCGTTCATCATGGGCGTCCTCGGCGGAATTCCGGCGAGCGCGCGCCACCTCGCGTTCCAGGCGGAGCAAGTGCCCGCGGGCTCGCGCTGGAAGGTCATCGGCATCAGCCGCGAGCAGTGGCCGCTCGCGATGGCCGCGCTCTCGCTCGGCGGCGACGTGCGCGTCGGTCTCGAGGACAACTTCTATCTGCCCGATGGCGAGATGGCCAAGAGCAACGGCGAGCTCGTCGCCGCCGCGGCGGAGCTCGTGAAGCTGTCGGGCCGCTCGGTCGCGAGCGTCGACGAGGCCAAGCAGCTCCTGTGGCCCAACGGCGGTAGCAACTAGTGGCGTACGAGCGCGAGCTCGAAGCCGCGATCGCCCTCGCCAAGGAGGCCGGCGAGAAGGTCGTTCTGATCCGCCAGGGCGGACTGTCGGTCGAGATGAAGCCCGGCGACGAGCCGGTCACCGTCGCGGATCGCACGGCGAGCGAGATGATCCTGCGCGGACTCGCGGCGGCGTTCCCCACGGATCCCGTGATCAGCGAGGAGCTCCCCGCGACGAGCGCGCAGCTGCGACGCCCTCGCCTGTGGCTCGTCGATCCGATCGACGGCACCAAGGACTTCATCCGCGGCAGCGATGGCTTCGCGGTGATGATCGGCCTCGTCGTCGCGGGCGCGCCGACGCTCGGCGTGGTGCACCAGCCGACGATCGATCGCACGTTCTACGCCACGCCCGATGGCGCGTTCGTCACCACAAAAGGCGAGACGAGCGCGCTTCGCGTGTCGACCGTCGCGAGCGCCGCCGGCGCGCGCCTCGTCGCCTCGGCCTCGCATCGCACCGCGGACATCGATCGCGTGAAGACCGAGCTCGGCATCGCGGAAGAGATGAACGTCGGCTCCGTGGGCGTGAAGCTGTGCCTCATCGCCATGGGGGCGCGCGACTTGTACGTGAACCCGGCGGCGAAGACGAAGTCGTGGGATACCTGCGCACCCGAGGCAATTCTCGCAGGCGCCGGCGGCCGGCTCAGCGATCTCTTCGGAGATCCCATCGGGTACACCGACGAGCTCGCGCACCGTCGAGGATTGGTCGCGTCCAACGGCCACATGCACGACGAGGTTGTCGGCAAGTTGGGACCGATGTTCGCGAGCTTGCGCACGCCGCCGCCGTGATACGATCGCCCTCATGCTGGGGACTTCGCGAGCTATTGCTGCGCTCTGTGCATCGTTGCTGATGGCGAGCCCTGTCCTCGCGCAGCCAACCGCGCAAGTGACGCCGCAGCAGAAGCAACAAGCCGGCGACCTCGTGAAGCAAGCCATCACGAAGAGCCAGAGCAAAGATCACGAAGGCGCGATCGAGCTCTACTTGAAGGCCTACGCGATCGTTCCCATCGCCACGCTCCTCTCGAACGTCGGCACCGAGTATCAGAGCGCGCAGAAGCCGGTCGAAGCGCTGAAGTACTTCTGCCTCTATCTCGAGAAGGAGCCGACGGGCAGCCTCGCGAGCTACGCGACGAGCCAAGCGAAGTCGCTCTACTTCCTGCTCGGCGGCAAGAACATCGAGGACAAGGACGTGTGCAAGACGCCGGTCGCTCCACCCGCGAGCGCCACGACGGATCCCGCCTCCTCGTCGGAGCCAACCTCGGCCGAGCCCAGCACCACGCCCGGTGGAAGCACGGCGGAGAGCGAGCCCGGATCGGGCCTCAAGATCGGCGGCTACGTCGCCGGGGGCGTCGGCCTCGTCGGGCTCGGCGCGGGCTTCTTCTTCGGCTCCAAAGCCAAGAAGATCAGCGACGACATCACGAACCACACGGACACGAGCGTCGCGTGGCGTGACGACATCAAGGACTACGAGGCCAAGGGCCAGCGCTACGAGAACCTCCAGATCGCGTGCCTCGTCGGCGGCGGTGTGCTCGTCGTGGGTGGCGCCGCGCTGTACTTCCTCGGTCGCTCGAAGAAGACGAACACCGAGACCATGGCGCTTCGCCCGACCGCGAGTGCGGACGGCGCGGGCGTGGTGTTCTCCGGATCCTTCTAGAGGATCGTGTCGAGGACGATCGTGACGTTCTCCGCGGGGAGCGTCACACGCGTCGAGCCGGTGATGTCGCCGGGCTCCTTCGAGAGCGCATCCGCGTCCTGATCGTAACGAGCTGTGACGACGACATCGCCGACGAGCTCCGTGCCGCCGACCATCGCTTGCGCCTCGGTGAGCTGGAACGAGATCTCGCCGGTCGCCGTCCACTCGAGCTTCTCGACGGCGAGCGCTGGTCCGGTGGGTGCGCCGTCGGATCCCGCGCGCTTCACGACGATGAACAACGCGGTGCCCGCCTTCGCGCGCGCCTTTGCCTTCTCGTGGATCTTGATCTGCCCCTTCACGAAGCGGGTCGGATCGATCGCGCGGTTGGGATCCGGCGGCGGAAGTCCGAGCGCGGCGACGTCGGTCCCACCACCACCACCGTGCGGATTACCGCCAGCGCCGACGGGATCGATGCCGAGCCCCGCGTGCGGATCCGTGGGATCGATGCCGAGCCCCGCGTGCGGATCGTTCGCCTTCACGGCGCCGCCACCGCCGTGCGGGTTCATCATGCCGGGCGGTGGAGCGGGAGGAGGCAGATCCTTGGGATCGAGCCCCTTCTGCACCATCTGTCCCTGGGCGTTCTGCGTCCACTCTTGCGTGCTCGCAGGCAGTCCGTCGCTCGTCTTCTTGTCACGACCGCACGCCGCTAACACCAGAACGCCGAGGAGGAAGTGCCGCATGGGTTTGTAATCTAGCAGGGTCATACCCACCTCGCTGTCGTCGTAATTGTCGCAAGTGATGTAGCGCCGGGGTGCGGCTCGCCGAGCCACGTTTGATAGCGCGCCGCGGCCGGTCCGGGCTCCGCGATGGCCGCGATTTCGTAGCGAGTGTGCGGTGCAGGCGCGAGCTTCACCGCCACCTCGATCAGCCGGTGACGGCGAAACACGGACAGCGCGACCTCGTCCCCGACCCGTCGTGCACCCGCGAGGTTCCGCAGATCTGCGTCGCTGCTCGTGCGCAGCCGATCCATCGCGACGATCTCGTCACCCACCGAGAGCCCGGCGGCGTGCGCCGGCCCTTGATCGAACACGCCGGTGACCTTGGTCCCCTGCGTCGTCGCACCGAGCCACACCGCGGACGCGCCATCCACGATCTGCGCGGGATCCGGGCTACCGCGTAGCTCGAGCCCGACGTGCCGCAGCTCCTCTGGCAGCTCGGGATCCGCCGTGCCACGCACCTGGCGCTCGAACACGTCCGCGAGCGCGAGCCCCGTGGCCTCCTCGAACACCGGCTGCAGGTTGTCCGGGTGCGGCTCGTTCCTCTTGCCGTAGCGTCGCCACAGCGCGCGCAGAACGTCGTCGAGCGAGCGAGCGCCCTCGGTGCGGCGGCGGATCTGCAAGTCGAGCGCGAGCATCGCGAGCCCGCCCTTCAAGTAGTAGCTGACCGTCGTGTTGAGGTTCGACTCGTCGGGGTTGTACAGCTTGATCCACGCGTCGAACGACGACGCCGCGAGCGACTGTCGCGACCGCCCCGGTGTGGCCATGAGGCGCGCCCAATCGTCGAGCACCTTCTCGAGGAAGCTCTTCGCCGTGATGCGCGCCGACGTCCGCAGCGCGAAGCGATCGTAGTGACTCGTGAGCCCTTCCATCACCCACAGGCACGGCGTGTACGCCTCGGTGGTGTAGTCGAACTCGAAGAGCGGCTTGGGCGCGATGCGCTTGCCATTCCACGCGTGAAACAGCTCGTGCGAGAGCAGCTCGAGGAGGCCCTCGTAGCTCTTTCGCGACGCCGCGAAGTGCGGGTTGTACAGGTTGATGCTCGACGCGCGATGCTCGAGGCCACCGTACGCGTCGTGGCTGAGCATCAGCACGAACGTGTAGTGATCGAACGGAACCTCGCCGACGCGCGCGATGTGATCGTCCACGATCGCGGCGAGATCCTCCGCGAGTCGCGTCTCGGTGAACGTGCCGCCGGGCGCGCGCTCGCCCCACACGACGAGCCGCACGGGCACCTTGGCGGGCACGGTGAACGTGCGCGACACGCCGACGTGGATCGGATGATCGAGCAGCTCGTCGATGGATCCCGCGCGCACGATCGCGGGCAGCGACTGCTCCCACGTCATCGCGGTCGCGAGCTGCCAATCGGCGGGCGCCTCGATCGCCACTTCGATCGCCGATTGGCGATGCGTGGTGGGGTACACGAACGTCGCCGGGCCGTGCAGGAACGCGTGCGTGGGATCGATGTGGTTCGTGCGAACCGTCAGGTCATGGCCGTACACGCAATAGCGAACGACCACCTCGGTCGCGCCCTTGGTGTCGATGCGCCACGTCGACTTGTCGATCTTCGTCGCGGTGCGCGCGTTGCCGTCCGCCTCCACGGTCAGGTCTCGCACGAAGCGCGCGTAGTCCCGGATCAGGTAGCTGCCGGGACACCAGGCCGGCATCGTGATGTCGGTCGTGTCGGCGGTCGCCGCGAAGCGCAAGGTCACGTCGACCGTGTGTCGCGACGGTGCGTCGACCCGGAGGGCGTAGCGGAGAGACGACATGGGAGGTGCGTACCATAGCTGCTATGCTCCGGGCTCATGTGGAAGCTGGCGGTTGTCCTCGTCGGTGCGGCCGTTTCGGTCGCAGCCGCGGCGCCGCGTCCCAAGGGCAAGGTGATCCGCGTCGAGAGAAGCCGCTCCTCCAGCGCGCCTCCTCGCGTGTGCGAGGTCCACACCGACGGTGCGGGCGTCTGTTTCGGGACCGAGCCCGCGATCGGTGACATCATGATGGTCCTCGACGAGAGTGGCGTCATCGCAGAGACGAGGATCACCGACGCCACCAGCTTCTCCACCGGCGGGATCAACCAGACGTGCAACGCGCTGTGGAACGTGAAGAGCCGCGTCGTGCGAGGGGATCTCGCGAACGTCACGTCGCGCAACTTCGGCATCGTCGACGCGGAGATCCACCCGCAACGAGGACGCGTCCTCAAAGATCAGCTGCCGCCCTCGCCGAGCGGTGATCCGAGCGACGTCGTGATGATCGCCGTGGATCGCGATGGCGACCGCGACCCCGACATCCTCGTGGTACAGAGCAACTGCGATGGTCTCGCACTCGCAACCAGTGGCTCGTGCCTCGATTCGTGGGCGCGCGTGAAGGGTCGCATGGTTCGCGTGCAGCAGACGAACTTCGCGACCTGCGGAATCTAATGGATCGTCGAGCCCTGCTAGCCGACGAGCGTGGGACGCTCTACAAGGAAGCCGAGCTTCGCGTGGCGCTCGTGTATCCGAGCCCGTACCGCGCGGCGATGTCGTCGCTCGGCTATCAGCAGATCTATCGCACGCTCCACGCGATGCCCGGCGTCGCCGCGGATCGCGCCATGCTCCCCGACGAAGGCGCGCCGCCAGGCCACCTCGTCACGCTCGAGACGGGGCAGCCCGTCGGCGGCTATCCGCTGCTCGCGTACTCGGTCGCATACGAGCTCGAGATCGCTGGCGTGGTCGACACGCTCGAGCGCGCGAACATCCCCGTGCTCGCGCGCGATCGGCGAGCGCATCATCCGCTCGTGATCGCCGGTGGGCCGCTCACGTTCTCGAACCCTGCCCCACTCGCCCCGTTCTTCGACGTGATCCTCGTCGGCGAGGGCGAAGAGACGGTGCGCGAGATCGTCGAGATCGGCCGCGATGTCGGCTTCGATCGCGAGCGCGTGTGGGACGCCTTGCGCGATCGTCCCGGCTTCTACTTGCCGCATAGCAGCAGCGGCTTCGTCGAGAAGGTGCCCGCCGTCGCGCAGGCGAGCGACGAGCTGTTGCCCGCGCGCTCCGTGATCGCCACGCCGAACACCGAGCTGTCGAACATGTTCATGACCGAGGCCGCGCGCGGGTGTTCGCGTGGCTGCACGTACTGCGTGATGCGTCGCTCCACCAACGGCGGCATGCGCATCGTGCCGCGCGAGTCGATCATCGCCGGCATCCCCGAGGGCACGCAGCGCGTGGGCCTCGTCGGCGCGGCGGTCACCGATCATCCCGACATCGCCGCGATCGTGCGCGACGTCGTCGATGGAGGCCGAGAGGTCGGCATCTCGTCGCTGCGCGCCGACAAGCTCACCGACGAGCTGGTGGGCCTGCTCGCGCGCGGCGGCTATCGCACGCTCACCGTCGCCGCCGACGGCGCGAGCGAGCGCATGCGCCGGGTCGTCGAGCGCTCCACGCGCGCGGAGCACTTGATCCGCTCGGCACAGTTTGCCGCCACGCATCGCCTGCACACGCTCAAGGTCTACATGATGCTCGGCGTGCCGAGCGAGACCGACGCCGACGTCGACGAGCTCGTGCAGCTCTCCAAGGAGCTCGCGGCGATTCACCCGCGCGTCGCGTACGGCCTCGCGCCGTTCGTTGCCAAGCGGAACACGCCGCTCGACGGCTCGCCGTTCGCGGGCATCGATCTCGTCGACCATCGCCTCACGCGCTTGCGCAAAGGCCTCGCCGCCGCCGGCCTCGCGCGCAAGGTCGAGGTGCGCGCTACATCCGCGCGCTGGGCGTGGGTCGAGTACATGCTCGCGCAAGGCGAAGCACGCGCCGGCCTCGCGGTGATGGACGCGCATCGTGCGGGCGGCAGCTTCGCGGCCTATCGCAAAGCGTTCGAAGCGCACGACGTCCAACCCACCGGTCCTCGCGCTCGCGTTCCCTCGAGTCAGGAGCTGATCGCGCTCAAACGGCAGAAGCTCGCGGTTCGCGCCTCGTAAGCTCGACGATCATGACCCTCGCAACGGATGTTCGCTGGCTCGCCCTCGTGCTGCTCGTCGGCTGCGGCCGCTTGAGCTTCGATGCGCTCGGCGGCAGCGGGGCGGATGACGCGTCTGCCACGGGTGACGCGCCTTTGGGGAGCGACGCGCCAAGCGCGATCGATGGCGCCGTCACGGGCGGCGACGGAGGCACCAACCCGGATCTCCTCGTGTGGCTTTCGTTCGAGGAGAACCCGGCTGACATCATCGTGAACCTCGGATCGCTGCCCACCGCTGTCACCTGCGTGACGACCTGCCCGGTTCAGGTACCGGGGACCACCGGCAACGGCGTCTCGTTCAACGGCACGAGCGACGCGATCCGCATCGCGGACCACCCCGCGCTTCGCCGCGCGTCCGGCACGATCGCGGCCTATGTCTGGGTGCGGTCGTTGCCGGCCACGAGCAGCTACCAGGTCTTCCTCGGTCGCGCGTTCGGCATGACTGGCGCGAACACGTGGGAGCTCTTCTTCCACAACGACGGGAACGGCACGACGATCAACTCGGGCGGCGACGCCAGCAGCCCCAGCTACGTCATCGCTCCGTGGACGACCGTCGGCGGCTGGCGACACGTCGCCGCGACGTGGAGCCCCACGACGCAGCAGCTCTTCCTCGATGGCACGCTCGTGGGCTCGGCGTCGAGCTTCACCGCCGCGTACGACGACCGCGACATCATCGTCGGCGCCGACGAGCAGCAGCTGGGGCAGTTCGATTTCTTCTTCGACGGCATCCTCGACGACGTCCGCATCTACAATCGCGTCCTCACGCAGCTCGAGGTCACGATGCTCGTCACGATCTAAGACGAGGCGCTCACGCCAAGGCTCGGTGCTAGGCTCGCCCTGTGCTGATCGATCCGCCGACATTTCGCCGCCTCGTTCGTGCGCGCGAGCTGCTCGCCGACGACACGCTCAGCGTGCGCGAGGTCGCCGCGCGCGTGCGGCTCTCGCCGTTTCACTTCATCCGCGTGTTCGGCGCGCTGTTCGGCGATACGCCGCATCAGTTCCGCACGCGCGTGCGCGTCGATCGCGCCAAGGCGCTCTTGTCCCGTGGCACGAGCGTGACCGACGCGTGCATGGACGTCGGCTTCGCGAGCGTCGGCAGCTTCTCCGCTCTCTTCACGCGGTGGGTCGGCACCTCGCCATCCACCTATCGACGCGTGTTCCCCGCCGCCGAGATCTACGTACCGCCGATGGGCTGCATGGGCATCCTCGAGCAATTCTGGAGAAGCGCGCCGCACGCCGCATGGGCATAGTCGCCTCATGCTGCAGATCCGACTCACGAGCATCATGGTCGAGGATCAGTCGAAGGCGCTCGCCTTCTACACGGACGTTCTCGGCTTCGTGAAACAGCTCGACTTCCCTGTCAGCGGTCCCTTCCGCTGGATCACGCTGTCCGCTCCGAACGCGCCGGACGTGCAACTCGCGCTCGAGCCCAACGAGAACCCGGCCGGCAAGACGTTCCAGAAGGCGCTGTTCGAGCAAGGCATCCCGTACACCGCGTTCCACACCGACGACATCGACGCCGAGTACAAGCGCCTCGTCGAGCGCGGCGTGGCGTTCACGTCGCCACCCAAAGACATGGGCCCGGTGAAGGCAGCGACGTTCTCCGACACCGTCGGCAACTTGATCCAGATCTATCAGCCGACGACGTAGCCACGGGCGCGTACACGTACGCGCGTGTGCGCACGCATGCCGATCACCTTCGTTGTCGACGAACAACGAGAGGGAGGGCCGTGCGTCGTGGTACGGTGTTTTCTTCGGAATGGAAGGCGGTTCGATCGGGCAGTACCGGATCGTGCGCAAGCTTGGTGAAGGCGGGATGGGATCCGTCTGGCTGGGCGAGCACACGCTCCTCGGACGTCGCGCAGCGATCAAAGTGCTGCTGCCCGAGTACTCGAACAATCAGACGATCGTGCAGCGCTTCTTCAACGAAGCGCGGGCGGTGACGGCGATCGCCGATCCGGGCATCGTGCAGGTGTTCGACTTCGGCCACGCGAACGGCAGCGCGTACCTCGTGATGGAGCTGCTCGAGGGCGAAGCGATGGACACGCGCCTGAAGCGCATCGGTCGCTTCATGCCGGCGGACGCGATCCGGCTCATGGCGCAGATCGCGACATCGCTCGGCGCGGCGCACGCGAAGGGCGTCATCCACCGCGATCTCAAGCCCGAGAACATCTTCATCGTCGGCGACCAGGCGGTGACCGGCGGCGAGCGCACCAAGGTCCTCGACTTCGGCATCGCCAAGCTCACGGGCGACGAGTCGGGCGTGCAGAAGACGCGCACCGGGATGATCATGGGCACGCCGGTGTTCATGTCGCCGGAGCAGTGCCGCGGGACGACCAACATCGACGCGCGCTCCGATATCTACACGCTCGGCTGCGTCCTGTTCACGATGCTGTGCGGCCGCCCACCGTTCGAGAGCGAAGGCTCGGGCGATCTCATCATCATGCACGTGCGCGACATGCCGCCGAGGCCGTCGTCGATCGTGCCGTCGCTGATCCCCGAGATCGACGCGTTCGTGCTGCGCTGCCTCGAGAAGGATCCGAATCACCGCTTCCAGAGCACCGCCGAGATGGTGCAAGCGCTCGCGCAGGTCGAGGCCGCGCTGTTCGGCGTCTCCGAGTCTCCCGCCAGCAGCATGCCGGGCATGCGGCGCTCCGCGCTGACGCCTGCGGCGGGGATCGCGTATCGCCAGCAGCTCACGCCCCAGCACCAAGCACCGACGAGGATCTCGCAACCCGGGCTCCCGTCGCAGCCCGGCTATTCGCAGCTTGGGATGGCGTCGCAGCCCGGGTATGGATCGCAGCCTGGCATCGGGTCGCAGCCTGGCGTCGCGCCGCATTCGTCGTATCCCGGTTCGTCGTCGCATCCGGGGTCGCCGACGACGCTGTCCTCCGCGAGCACGCCGCTCGGTGCAGCACCGCGCGAAGGCCGCAAGGTCGGCCTGATCGCGTCACTGGTCGCTGTCGTCGTGATCGCGGGCGTCGCGATCGCGGTCACGATGTCCAAGAAGAGCGACGCGCCGGCGAGCGCCAGTGCGCCGAGCGAGACCGCCGGATCGAACCAGGCCACCACACCGACCGGCTCGAACCAGGCGGCCGGATCGGATCGAGCGGCCGGCTCGTCGGAGAATCCACCCCTCCCCGCCGCGACTCCCGACGCTGCGGTGGTCGAGGTCGATGCTGGCGTCGAGAGCGATGCGGCCGTCGCGATGCCGGAAGTATCGCCGGTCGATGCTGGCGTGACCGCGACCGACGCTGGTACGGGGACGGCGAACAAGGATCGCAAGCGAGACAAGAAGCGTGGTGGAACCAAACAAGGGGGCTCCAATGCGACATCAACCTCTGGATCGAGCACGGTCGATCGCGGCGACTAGCGGTGCGCGGTTGTCCGCGGCGATGCGCGGCCCGCTTGTTCGGAACCTCGTCGCCCTCGCGACGATCACGCTCTCCGCGACGACGTCGTTCGCGCAGAACGCCGCGGCAGAGGCACTGTTCACCGACGCCGAGCGCTTGCTGGCGGAGGGCAAGATCGGCGAAGCGTGTGCCGCGTACGAAGCGTCGAACCGCATCGAGAGCCGCGCCGGTACGCTCGTCAACCTCGGCATCTGTCGCGAGCGCAACGGACAGCTCGCATCGGCATGGTCCGCGTTCAAGGACGCGCTCGCTCGCGTGAAGGATCCGAAGAAGCGAGCGATCGCCGAGGAGCGCGTCGCTGCCATCGAGCCCAGGCTCTCGTATCTGACCATCTCCGTCCCCGACGAGAGCCGCGTCGAGGGACTCGTGGTCACGCGCAATGGCGCGCCGGTCGACATGGCGATCTGGAATCGCGCACTTCCCGTGGACGGTGGCGCCGTCACCATCGAGGGCAAGGCGCCGGGTCACGAGGCGTGGTCCACCACGGTCGAAGTTCCGAACGAGCTCGGCAAGGTGTCCGTCGAGGTGCCGCGGTTCAAGGAGCTCACGCGGCTCGTGACGCCCGCGGCGCCGCCCGTCACGGAGCCGGCGCCCGCGGTGTCCGCAGACGTGCCGCCGCCGAGCATGTTCACCACCAAGCGCAAGGTCGCGATCGGGGTGGCAGGCGTCGGCGCGGTGGCGCTGATCGGCGGCGTCGTGTTCGGCGCGCAAGCAAAGGGCCTCGAGGACGACGCGTTCGCGCTGTGCCCCGATCAGAGCACGCCGTGTACCGACGGCGATCGCGCGAACGATCTGATCTCGCGCGGCAAGTCGCGCGCGATGCTCGCGAACGTCTCGCTGGGCGTTGGTGCCGCGGCGGTGATCGGAGGCGTGGTGCTCTGGTTTGTCGGCGCGCCCGTCGCGTCGCGCGAGACATCGGTCTCGATCATTCCGAGCGCGAGCGCCACCTCGGCCGGACTCGACCTGGAGGTGAGGTTCTGATGCGTATCACCACGCTGATCATCGCGATCGTCGCCACGAGCCTCGCGAGCTGCTCCGTCGAGGGCTCGTTCGTGCAAGCGGTCCTCGACGCGAACCACGATGTCGGATCGGGCTCCGATGCTGCGGTCGAGACTCCCGTCGAGCTCGTCGTGTCCAGCACCACCATGACGGTGACCGAGGGCTCGACGCAGCAGTTCACGGTGCGTCTGTCGGCGCAGCCCGCGAGCTCCGTACTCGTCACCGTCGAGACGTCGGACGACACGCGCCTCGCCGCGTCACCGACCGCACTGTTGTTCAGCCCGACGGACTGGGCGACCGACCAGACGGTCACGCTGACGGGCCGTCCCGACAACGACCCGAACGACGAGAACGTCACCGTGACGCTGCGCTCGACGGCGATCGCCACGCCGATGACGATCTCCGTGACGGTCGACGACGACGACGGTCTCGCACTCGCGATCACGCCGAGCACGCTCGACGTCGGCGAAGGCGCGAGCGCGACGGTCAACTTGCGTCTCACCGCGATGCCGCCCGCCAACGTGACGGTCGCGATCGCGTCGTTGAACACCGCGGTCGCGACGGTGTCGACGTCGATGGTCACGTTCACGCCCGCGAACTACGCGATCGATCAGGCGATCACCGTCTCTGGCGTCGAGGACGCAGACATCGTCACGAGCGTAACGACCATCGAGTTCACGTCGGCGGATCTCACCACGACGTCGCTGCCCGTGCAGGTCGCCGACAACGACGTCCTCGGCATCACGACCTCGGCGAGCAGCCTCAGCCTCGTCGAAGGCGCGAGTGGCACGTTCACCGTCGCGCTGAGCCAACAGCCACCAGGCAACGTGTCGGTCACCGTCACCTCGGGCAACGGCGCGGTCGCGACGGTCGGCCCGAGCCCGCTGCAGTTCACGCCCGCGACCTGGAACACGCCCCAGACCGTCACGGTGATCTCGGTCGCCGACGACGACGTGGCCAACGGCAGCACGTCGATCAGCCTCATGGCCACCGGCCTCACGACACGCACCGTCGCAGTCAACGTCACGGATGACGACGTGCAAGCGCTTCTCACCACACCGGCATCGACGGTCGCGGTCACCGAAGGGGGTACCACCACCGTCGGCGTCCGCCTCGCCTACCGGCCGGCCACCGACGTCACGATCACCGCCGCGACGGGCAACGCGGCCGTGGCGACGGCCTCCGGCGGTCTCACGTTCACGCCAGCGAACTACGCGACCACGCAGTTCTTCACCATCACGGGCACACAGGACGCGGACACCGCAAACAACACCACGTCGCTCACGCTCGAGGCCGCGACGCTCGCGCTCGTGAGCACGCTCACCATCAACGTCACCGACAACGACGCGCTGCTCACGGTGAGCACCGCTGGCAGCGGCACGGGCACCGTCGCGTCCAGTCCCGCGGGCATCAGCAACTGCGGTGCAGCGTCGGGCGCCGACTGCACGGAGCTCTACGATATCGGCACGTCCGTGACGCTCACGCCGACGGCCGGTGCGAGCTCCACGTTCAGCGGCTGGACGGGAACACACGCCGGCTCGTGCACCGGCACCGCGCCGTCGTGCACGCTGTCCATGGCCGCATCGCGTAGCGTCACCGCGAACTTCACGCTGAAGCAGTACGCCGTCACCGTGACCAAGGCGGGCAGCGGATCCGGCACGGTCGCGTCCAGTCCCGCCGGCATCAGCAACTGCGGCGCAGCGAGCAACGCGGACTGCACGGAGCCGTTCGATCACGGCACGTCCGTCACGTTGACACCGACCGCGGCGACCGGCTCGACCTTCGCGGGATGGAGCGGAACGGACGCCGCGGCATGCACCGGCACCGCGCCGGTCTGCACCCTGTCGGTCACGCAAGCGCGCAGCGTGACCGCGACGTTCACGATCAATACGTACGTGCTCACGGTGACCAAGGCCGGCGCCGGCACCGGCACCATCGCGTCGAGCCCCGCGGGCATCAGCAACTGCGGCGCGGCGTCGGGCGCGGACTGCACCGAGCCGTACAACCACGGAACGTCCGTCACGCTGACACCGATCGCGGCGGCCGGATCGTCGTTCGCGGGATGGAGTGGCACGGATGCAGGAGCGTGTACGGGCACCGCGCCCGCGTGCACGCTCGCCATCACGCAAGCGCGCAACGTCACCGCGACGTTCACGATCAACACGTACCCGGTCACCGTCACGAAGGCGGGCACGGGCTCGGGAACCGTCGCGTCCAATCCCGCCGGTATCATCGATTGCGGCGCACCGACGGGCTCCGACTGCACCGAGAACTACGCGCACGGAACCTCCGTGACGCTGACGCCGACGCCGTTCACCGGATCGTCGTTCGCGGGATGGAGCGGCACGAGCGCGGCAGCGTGCACGGGCACCGCGCCGGCATGCACGCTCTCGGTCACCCAAGCGCGCAGCGTGACGGCGACCTTCACGCTCAACTCGTACGCGGTCACGGTGACCAAGGCTGGCAACGGCAGCGGCACCGTCGCGTCTTCGCCCGCGGGCATCACCAACTGCGGCGGCGCCTCCAACCCGGACTGCACCGAGAACTTCGCGCACGGGACCTCGGTGACGCTGACGCCCTCGCCCGCCACCGGCTCCTTGTTCACGGGCTGGAGCGGCACCGACGCGGCGGCGTGTACGGGAATGGCGCCGGTCTGCACGCTGCTCGTCACGCAAGCGCGCACCGTGACCGCGACGTTCACGCTGAACCAGTACAACCTGCGCGTGATCCGCGATGGCGCCGGCAACGGCGGGGTGACCTCGAGCCCGGCGGGAATCACGTGCAGCGGCGCGAACCCCGACTGCAACGAGATGTACAACTACAACACCTCGGTCACCCTCACCGCGGCACCGTCGGGTGGCTCCTACTTCGGTGGCTGGTCGGGTCCGTGCAGCGGCACGCAGGCCACCTGCACGGTCACCATGACGCAGATGTACACCGTGGGCGCGTCGTTCCATCCGAGCCCGGTCTGCGGCGACGGAATCTGCAACGGCACCGAGTCGTGCAACAACTGCCCGCTCGATTGTGGCTCGTGCAACCCGAACCCGAACTGTGGCGACGGCTTCTGCACGCCCGAGGAGAACAAGCCGTTCTCGTTCGAGTGTTGTCAGTTGGACTGCGCGGTCATTTGCGCGGTGATCCAGGAGTAATCCACCCGAAGCGCGCGAGCGCCGCGAGGAGATCCGGATCGTCGACCGCGACGGGCGCGAGCCACAGCTGCTCGTTGTCGCGCGTCCACCACGTCTCCGCCGTGAGCGGCTGGAGGTGATACGTGAAGCGGCGAATGCGAACGTAGGTTGGAGCCTCGCCGTCGAACGGATCGTGTGCGAGCTGGGTGCGGATGGTGCGATCGCCAGCAAGGAGCTTGTAGACGAGGTGCACGATCCACGGATCGCGCGGCCTCTCCGACATCGCCGCGAACCAGATCAGCCAGTCGAGCCTCCGATGATACGGACCGAGCACGCACGGACGTCGCGCGAGATCGCCCGGCTTGCACCACAGCTCGTACGCGTGCCACGTGGCGCCCGCCGGATCCGCGTCGCGCGTTCCTTCGATGACGAGCTCGTCGCGCGAATCTCCGACGGAGCCGAACGCGCCGTACGTATTCACGAGCGCGAGCCGGTCGTAGCTGCGGTTCATCGCTTGTCGACCACCGGCCGGCGCGACGAGGTTCTCGACGACAGGAAGGCTCTTGTACGCGACGACCACGCAGATCGCCGCGAGGATCCAGCGGGTGACACGTGAGCTCGCGCGCGGCGTGGCGACGCGACTCTCCAGCCACGCACGCGGCCGCGACGGAACGAGACGCAGCAAGAAGTCGTCGTCGAAGCACGCGAGGATCGGCACGAGCGTGAGCCAGTTGAGGAACGCGAGGTTGCCGCTCAGCACCAGGATGACCTGGAACAGCACCATGCCGGTGCCGGCGACGAGCCGCAGCGTCCGCGGTCCGAACACCAAGAACGGCAGGACCAGCTCGACGATGTGGTTGAGCCCCACGCCCGCGACGAGGAGCGGCCGCGGCAGGTGATGGAACAGCGCGGAGAGCGGGCTCGGAATCGGCTGTGTCTCGAAGTGATAGTCGAGGCAGGTAAGCTCGGTCCAACACGCGTCGCCGCGCAGCTTGATCATTCCCGCCCCGAACATGATGCGGAACACGAGCCAGCGCATGAGCACGACGGACACGCGCGATGGCGGCGGCGCGGCGAGCGGACGCGGGTCCCATGGATGCGCGAGCACGGCGGCGAGCAGCGTGGTCTCGAGGATCTGGATCTCCCAGCCGAACGAGAACCACAGCTGGCCCGTGCGAACGAACGATCCATAGATCAGCCACAGCAGCACGAGCGAGATGCTGTTCGCGTAGCCCGTGAGGAGCGCGAGTGACAGCGCGAGTCCGACGTAGGCCCACGCCGCCATCGCGGCATCGGACGCGCTCCACCAGAGAACGCTCGGCAGATCCCAGAAGCCCTGCCCGTTCGCGGCGAGCGCCTCGAGATACGGCGC
Organism: Pseudomonadota bacterium; assembly: GCA_023428295.1. Classification (GTDB taxonomy): domain Bacteria; phylum Myxococcota_A; class Polyangia; order Haliangiales; family Haliangiaceae; genus JABFXX01. The sequence continues at coordinate 9,121 of JAEYYV010000047.1, read as the reverse complement.
CGTCGGCGTGAGGCCGTGCGAGCCCCACAGCGCCGGCCCTTGGCGCAACAGCCCGATGAACGCGAACACGTAGACGAGCCCGAGGAGGCGCACGATCAGCTGGCGCGTCAGCGTGTAGCGTCGCGGCGGCCCGAGCCACGCGCGCAGACGCTCGAGCGGCGATGGCGCGCGCACGTCGGGCACGTCGTCGTCGGGTGCCTCGCTCACGCGATGACTGTAACGCCGTCAGGCCCCGAGGCGACCGACGGCTTCGTTCAACCGATAGCGCCACGTGTCGTCGAGCATCTCGGCGACGGCGAGCGCGTTGCGCATATCCGTGGCCTCGGCGCTGCGCAGCGCGCGCAGCATCGCATCCACCCGCGGCTGCTCGAGCTGGTTCACGAGCTCTGCGAGCTTCTCGCGCGACTCGACGTACGCGGCGATGTGCAAGAGGTCGAGCTCGTCGGGGATCGAGTCGATGACGTCCTTGATCGTCGACATCGACAGGTAGTCGACGAACCGCGCCATCGTCAGGAAGTCGCGATCAGCGACGAGCACCTGCGCGACCGCCACGATGCGCGGCGGCGGAATCGCGGCGACCACCTCTCCCGCGCTGCGCGGATCGATCATCGCCGACACCTTCGCCAGAAACCCGTCGGACATACGCAGCGCGAGAGCGAGCGCATATGACGGGGCGAGCAAGCCCGCGATCCGCGCGCACAGCATCGCGCCGAACACGCGCTCGCCGACGCTGGCGACGAGCCCGGTCGGCAGGAGCCGCGAGCCGGTCGCCACGCGCGACAAGGTCGGCTTCGCGTCGTCGAACAGCTGCGCGCTGATCGCCTCGCGCAGGGCGCGAAGCTCGGCGACATCGAGCTCGTCCACGTACGACAGCTCGTCGACATCCACGCCGAGCGTGCGTGCGAGCTTCACGCGTTCGCCGAAGCGCAGAACATCCGTCATTTGAACAGCACCTTGCGCAGCGCAGCGCGGAGCACGCGCGGCACGTGCTCCATCGCGGCGTCGATGGACTCTTGCAGCACCACGCGTTGACGTTCGCGGGCGGCGTGGACCGCAGCGTCGAGCGCAGCGCGATGTGTCGGGGAGAGCTGGTCGGTGTGAGGGAGCAACGCGCGTGTCCTATCACGACGATGCGCGCGATGGGCACCGCATTCCCAGCCGCCGTGAGCTAGGCTGCGCGCATGCAGCAACCCGGCGAGACGGACCTGTACACGCGCCTCGCCCCGTTCTACGACTGGATGTCCCGCGGCCTACTCGCACCGTTTGGCGGTGACACGCGCTTCCGCGCCCGCGTCGTCGAGCGGTGGTCGATCCGTCCCGGCGATCGCGTGCTCGAACTCGGCTGCGGCACGGGCCTCATGACGCGCCAGCTGCTCGATCGCGGCGCGGTGGTCACCGGCGTCGATCGCTCCGAGCCGATGCTCTCGCGCGCGCGGAAGCGAGCGCCCGAAGCGACGCTGGTCGAGCATGACGTGCCGAGCTATCGCCCCGATGGCGCCTACGATCGCGTGGTGCTGAGCTACATCCTGCACGAGCTCGAGCGCGATCAGCGCGCGCAGACGTTGGCGATGGCGCGCGATGCGCTCGTGCCCGGCGGCCTCGTCGGCGTCGTCGACTTCGATGACAGCGCGCGCGAGCCCGTACGCACGCTGATCGACCTGTACCTGCGCGTGGCCGAGCCACCGTCGGCGCGCGAGTGGGCGCGCGACGGCTTCCGCGAGGAGGTCGCCGCGGCGGGTCTGCGCGTCGTACGCAGCGAGCCCGTCGGCTGGGGCACCGCGCGCGCGGGCCTCCTCACGCGTGCGTGACTACAGCTCGGTGTCCACGCCGGACTTCAAGTAGTCCACCGTGTCGACGAGCGTCAGCTGCGGATCGCGCGCCTCGAAGCCGAGCTCGGTCTCCGCCTTCTTCGAATCGATCCACCAGAAGTGCTCGGACATCTCGACGGAGATGCGATCGATCGACGGCTCCTTGCCGCGATGGCGATAGAGCTCCTCGACGAGCGACGCGCCCCACTTGGACAGCTTGCTCGGCAGCTTGATCCGCGGCGGCGCCTTCTTGGCGACGCGCCCCAGACGCGCGAAGAACTCCTTCATCGTCCAGTTCGGTCCGCCGAGCAGGTAGCGCTCGCCTGCCCTTCCCTGCGTGAGCGCATTCGCGGTGGCGATCGCGGCGTCCCGAGCGTCGACGAAGTTGATGCCGCCGTCGGGCAGCGTGGGAACCTGTCCCTTCATGAACTTGCGAACGTCGCCCGTCGAGGACAGGCGGCGATCACCGGGACCGAGCAACAGCGACGGATTCACCGCGACGACCTCGATGCCGAGGCGCTTGCCGTGCTCGAACGCGAGGCGCTCTTGATAGATCTTGCTCGCGTAGTACGGCCAGCCGGCGACGATCTCTTCGGCGTACGGCGCCGTCTCGTCGAGGATCTCCTCGTCCTTGGACACGCCGATCGTGCCGCTCGTCGACGCGAGGATCATGCGCTTCACGTTGGCGGCCGCCATGCGCTCGAGCACGCGGCGCGTGCCGTCGACATGCAGGCGCATCATGCGCTGCGCATCGTCCGGATCGCGCGAGACCGCACCTGCGAGGTGAAACACGGCGTCGCAACCGGCGAGCGCCGTGTCGAGATCCGCGGCGGACAGCACGTCGCCGCGAATGTGCTCGACACCGTCGACGACGGAGCGCGAGCGCGCGAGGCCGCGAACCGTGTGCCCGCGCTCGACGAGCACGCGACACAGATGCTCCCCGAGAAAGCCCGTGGCACCGGTGACCAGCACTACGCTCATCGCTTGCTCTCGTAGTCCGGGTAGTCATCTGGCATCGCGTAGTCCTCGCGCGCGATCGGCGATAGCGTCGACACGATCGGCGTGTGGTGCACCCGCAAGCCGAGCTGCTTGGTGCCCGCGCGGAGCTGGAGCTTCGATGCGACCGGGCGAACGGCATCACCGACCCGTGCACCCGAGACTGGAATGAGCAGCTTCTTCATGTCGTCGCCTCGTCGTCGGAAACGGTCTTGCCTTGCTCTGCGAGCCACTCTGCCATCGGCGTCGTGCCGGACTCGCCGAGCGTCCACGCTTGGTCGCGCGGCGCGAGGCGGCGAATGACGCCCTCCACGTGATACGTGATCGCGCGGTACTGCTCGCTGCGCGAACGATCGCCGCCCAGCTTCACCACGTCGTCGTACGAGAGATACGGCCCCACGTACGCGGCCACGCGCTCGCCGCGCTTGGGCAGGTAGCGCCCTTTGGGCATCGCGTCGTGCGTCCCCGAGAGGTACATCGGAAGGATGCCGCACTTGTTGGTCATCGCCAGGTAACCGAGCGACGGCTTGAAGTCCGTCATGATGCCGGTGTCGCTGCGCGTTCCCTCAGGGAAGATGAGCAGGATGTACTGGTTCTTGATCACCTCGCCGGCGAGCCGGAGCGACTCGCGCAGCGATCCGTGGCGCTCCATCGGAACCACGTTGGTGAAGTTCTCGAAGTACATCCGGCGCACCGGATCCTCGAAGAAGTAGTCCTTGGCACCGAGCGCGACGAGCGCTTCGCCCTGCTCGCCCAGCGCGTACTTCACGAGCCCCGTATCGAGGTGCGATGCGTGGTTGGCCGCGACGATGTAGCCGCCGAACGGCGGGACCTGCGTCTGCCCGTAGATGTTGGTCTCGAGCACGCGCTCGTACAGCGCCTTCATGCCGCCGCGCAGCGCACGGCGACCGAGCGACACGAGCGGCGCGGGCACGTCGATGTCGTCGTCCTGCGCCTCGCTGTCCTTCTTGTTCGACTTGGGCTTCTTCAGTGCCAGCTCTTGCTTGGCCCCGAGGCGCGCGACGAGCTTCTCGACATCGGCGACGGTCTCGAGGCCGTTCAGCTCCTGCGGATCCGGAAGCGCTACGCCCGCCGCTTCGATCGCGACGGCCAGCTCGGTGAACATCAGCGAGTCGAAGCCGAGCTCCTGTAGGCGCGTCTCGCTCGTGATCGGCGCGCCCTTCTTCTGCGAGACGTTGGCGAGCATCTCGATGACCCACGAGGTCGAGGCCGCCGACGACTGGTGCGCCTTGGCCTCGGCGCCCGACTTGGCCGCCTTCTCGATGCGCTCGATCTCCTTGATGACCTCGCGGCGCTTGGGCTTGCGCGACGCCGTCTTCGGCAGCTCGAGGTCCGTCAGGTGCACGACCTTGGGCCGCTTGTAGAGCGGCAGCGACTTCGTGACCTTCTTGATGTGCTCGCGGACGTGTTCGCGAACCTGCTCGCGCGTCTGATCGTCGTGATCGTAGTCCGGGTGGACGAGCATCGCGACGGTCTCGTTCTTGGCATCGCCACCCGACGGCAGACCGACGACCGAGAGCTCTTTGATGTACTTCGAGTCGCGGAACGCTTCCTCGAGCTCGTCGGGATAGATGTTCTCGCCCGACGCGCCGAGGATCATCTCCTTCTTGCGCCCGACGATGTAGAGGTTGCCATCCTCGTCGATGCGGCCGAGGTCACCCGTGTGCAGCCAGCCGTTCTGGATCGTCGCCGCTGTTGCTTCGCTGTTCTCGAAGTAGCCCGACATCACGTTGGGGCCCTTCGCGATCACCTCGCCCACGCCGCTCGCGTCCGGCTGGTCGATCTTCACGTCGATGCCCGGCAGCGCGCGGCCGACCGAGCCCGGAACGACCTTGTCGCCGGGACGGATCACCGTCAGCACCGGCGACGACTCGGTCATGCCGTAGCCCTCGTACAGGTTGAAGCCGAGGCCGCGGAACGCCTTCATCGTGTCCGGCGGCAGCGCCGAACCACCGCTGATGAGCAGGCGCATGCGACCACCGAGCTTGCGGTGCACGGGGAAGAACAGCGCCTTGCCCACGCCGACATCCCACGGCAGCTTGTCGCGCAGCGAGCGGTTGAAATCGATGACCGAGTCGAACGCCTTCTCGACGAGCACGCCCGCATCGCTCACGTTCTTGTAGATCTTGCGCTCGAGCGCCTGGAACAGCGCGGGCACTCCGACCATGCCGGTGATGCCTTCATCCTCGAGCGCGCGCGACAGCGAGTCCGCCTCGAGCTCCTCGAGGTAGTCGATCGACGCGCCGTGCATGAGCGGCATGAGCAGGCCGGCAGAGAACTCGAGCGTGTGGTGCAGGGGCAGCACGCTCAGGAGCTTGTCGTGCTTGTACAGCGTGAACAGCGAGCTGAGCTTGCTCACCATCGACGTCAGGTTCTTGTGCGTGATCATCACGCCCTTCGGCGTGCCCGTCGTCCCCGACGTGAAGATCAGCGAGGCGAGGCTATCGCCCTTGCTCTCCGGCTGCACCGCACCGACGGAGACCTCGGGCTCCGCGAGGAGCTCGTCGAACGCGAGGACCTTGGCGTCGATGCCTTGCTGCGCGAGCCAGCCACCGAACGCGCCATGCGCCGGCGACCACACGACCTCCGCGTTGCCTTCCCCGTCGCCCACCGGCACGGCGATGTCCGCCTCCCCGGCGAGCCGCTCCACGACCTTGCGCGACAACACGAGCACCTTGGCGCGCGAGACCTTGGTCAGGTTCAGGACCTCGGCGAGCGTGAGCTCCTTGTCGAGCGGAACGTTGGTGGCGCCCGCGAGCAGCGTGGCGAAGTAGCTGACCGCCCACTCGGGCCGGTTCTCCGCCATGAGCACGACGCGGTCGCCAGCAGCGATGCCGAGCTGGCGCAGCACGCCCGCGCCTTGCCACGCGGCCTCGGCCATCTGGCCGTACGTGTACGTGATGGGCTCTTGCTCCTCGTCCTTGCGAACGAGGCGCAGCGCGACGCGGTTCTTGTTCAGCTTGGTCGTGCTCTCGAACAGCTCGACGAGCGACTTGTACGTGTAGACGGTCTTGGGCTTCGCGCCGAACTCTTCGTCGAGCTTGTCGAACGTCCACTTCTGGAGGCCGGGGAAGTGCGTGCCGAGCCAGTACTTGCGCCAGTCGACGAGGTGCGGCGCCCACAGCAGCTTGTCCTGATCCGCGGGCGTCACGCGCGCCCACAGCGCTCGCATGTTGTCGCAGCGGAACGCGATGTCGTGATCCGTGGTGAACGGCTTGAACAGCTCGACGAGCTCGATGATCTGTCCGGTGAACGCGCTGATCTTCTTCAGCTCGTCACGCGCGCGCTCGGCAAACGCCTCGATGCGCGGCGCGCCCCACGTGGGCAGCTTCTGGTCGATGACCTCGATCAGCTTGTCGGCCGCCTTCTTGAACAGCGGCGCGCTGCGCTGGTTGAACGTGTCGAACGTGACGGGCTTGGGCTCGAGGCGTGCGCGCAATCGCGAGCGCAGCTCGTCCTCGCCGGCGTCGGCCTTGTCGCGATAGACCTGGCGCACCGCGAGGCCGGTGAGCTCGGTGACGCGCCGGCTGGTGACACGATTCTCGTCGGAGGTGCCGAGCTGATAGACGGGCTCGTGCTCGCCGACGAGCACGGCGGCCGTGGCGAGCCACATGCCAGCCGCGATGAAGTCGACCGGGATGATGTCGAGCGCCGCATCCGCACCGACGGGGATGTTCCGATGCCCCTTGAGCATCAGGTACATGAGCGGAGCGGTGGTGTTGAAGCCCTCGTTCCATCCCGGGAATGGATAGCGGATCGCGCTCTCGACGACGGCGGGCCGCACGATCGTCGACGTCACCGTCGAGTCGGACAGGATGATCTGCTCGCCGAGCGACTTCGTATACGTGTACGTGTTGGTCCAGCCCCAGTGCTCCGCGCGCTCCATGCCGAGCTTGGTGAGCACGTCGTTCATCCAGATCTTGCGCTCTCGCGCGACGGCGATCTTCAGATCGTCTTCGTCGTCGGGATCGCGACGCTGATCGCGCAGCGTCTGCGCGCCCTTCTCGCGGAACTGGCTGATGTGCTGGCGATCGTTGGATCGCTCGCGCGCCTGGTCGATGATCTTCTGGCAATCCGCGATCTCGGCCTGCGGATCGAAGTCCCGATCGAGCAGCGTCTTGCCGCCGGCCACTTCGTCCTCGCCGTAGTCGTGTGCGATCGCCTTGCTGCGCGGAAAGTAGCCGACGACGGGTTCGTCTTCCCACACGTTGCCATCGCGGCGTCCCGCCACGTAGCACGTCGACACGTGCACCAGCTTCGCGCCGAGCTTGCGCGCGAGATCGAGCACGTTCTTCGCGCCCATCGCGTTGATGCGCAGCGCGCTCTCGAGCGACGGCATGAACGAGACGAGACCGGCGCTGTTGACGATGACGTCGATCCCACCGTGCTTCTCGACCTCCGCATACTCCGCGTCGGTGAAGTTGCACAGCGGGCGGCCGATATCGCCCGGCACCGCCACGATCTTGCTGCGCATGAACGCTTCGTAGTTCGCGCCGTGAACCTCGCGTACGGGGTCGAACACCTCGACGTTGGCGACCTTGCGATAGAAGCGCTCGTCGGCGGTGTTGCCGGCGCCGGGGCGCACGAGACAGAACACCTTGCCGACGTCCGGATAGCGATGCAGCAGCATCGACAGCGCGACCTTGCCGACAAAGCCGGTCGTACCGATGAGCAAGATGTTCTTGCCGGCGAGCGTGGCAGTGACATCGATGCACGGCTTGCCGGTGATGTTCGCGCGCAACTTCGGCAGTGGCGCGCCACGCTTGGCATCGGGCCACGGCGCGCTCGTCGCCGTCGCGCCGTAGGCGAGCTCCGTCTCGAGGAAGTACCCCGAGGCTCCGTTCTTACCGTTCGTATGCCCGTTGCCGCTGCTCATCACATCACGTCGCAGATCATGTACGGCGGGTGGTGCAGCATGCTGATCTGCGCGCTGCGCCCCATGGTCGAGCGCGCCATCGCCACGGCCTCCGCGAGCGAGCCCGCGGTCTCCCACCCCATGATCTGCGGCACCGTGGCGTTATCCGCGCCGACGACGATCACGCGCGACGTCTTCTCGCGTCCGCGCTGGCCCCAGTACCACATGAAGCACGGATGCGCGCCGTGGTACGCGTTGCCGCGCCGGTACATCTCGATGTAGCTGGGGTTGTACGCGAGCTCGTCTTGGTACTTCTTCTCGATCGTGTAGCTGTCGGTCGTCTCCGTCAGCACGCGATTGAAGAACTCGATGTAGCTCGGGTGGTGCACCGGATCGAACTTGTCCGAGCACGGGTGCGTGAGGATGAGGACACCGCCGTCGCGCAGGATCGGCTGGTTCCGGTACATGTGATAGAAGTAGCCGAGCGCCATCACCTGCACGAGCAGCGGGTTCAGCGCCTTGCTGTTCACGTTGTACGGCGAGATGTACGGGATGCCCATCAGCAGGATGTCGGCGGGCCCGTCGACGGGCACGCAGTTCTGCTCGTTCTGCTTCGCGACCGTGCGGTCGTGCACCGGATCGCAGGCGCCCGCGTAGCACGCGATCAGCTCGTACGCGGCCGGCGTGCGCATGAAGATCTCGCGGCGCGCGGCGAACGGCAGCTTGTCGAGCGTCCACTTCATCGCCTGGAACTTCAGGCGATCGGCCTCGGTGAAGTCGTCCTCGTTCTTCGTCAGGAACGAGAGCGGCCCGTCGAAGCACTTGTTGTTGAGCACGGTCTCGATGTGGAAGACCTTGAGCGTCTTCTCGATCAGATCGCCCTGGCGCTTGAACGAGTGCGCCAGGTACGACTTCGGCGGATCCATGAACGAGCTCGACTCGACGATCGCCTTCGGGTGGTGGTGCGCCTTGAGGCTCTCGTACCCGCACAGACCGACGGCCATCGACTTGTTGCCGCCGTTCATCGGCACGAAGTTCAGGTTGACGTAGATCGTCAGATCGCTCTCGGCGACGCGGCGGTTCATCTCGACGAGCTCGCCGTGCGGCGTCTTGCCGAGGACGACCATGCCGTCGGGGTCACAGCCGTCGTGGTTGTACAGGCGGTCCGGCCAGTACTCGGCCCACACCTTCGGGCCGACCATGCGCTTGATCTCCCAGTCGTGCATGCGGCGGTGCAGGCCGAGCGCGATGATGATGTGGACGTCGTCCACGCCGTGATCGGCGAGCATCTCGCACACGATCTCGAGCACGAGCTGCCGGACGTCCGGCGTGCGCATGAAGATCTCGCGGCGCGCGGCGAACGGCAGCTTGTCGAGCGTCCACTTCATCGCCTGGAACTTCAGGCGATCGGCCTCGGTGAAGTCGTCCTCGTTCTTCGTCA
>JAEYYV010000012.1 GCA_023428295.1 Pseudomonadota bacterium | reverse complement strand
CCCGTGTAGGCGATCGCGATCCTGCCCACTCTCGAGTGGACTCCGACGGATCCTTTCAACCGATCCTCGATCACGGCACATCACGAACGCTCGCGTTCGAGATCCACGGAGAAACTCCCGGACGCTGCATCGATGGGCAAGGTTGTTCCGCGAAGCTCGGCGAAAGACGGCGCGACAGCATCCGACGCCAACACCCGCGGATCGGTCGCGTGGCCCACGGCGGTCGCGCAGTGCATCACGAGGATCGATCCACGGAGAAACACCCCGGACGCTGCATCGACGGGCAAGCTTGCTCCGCGAAGCTTGGCGGAAGACAGCGCGACAGCATCCGACGCCAACACGCCGTCTCCAGAACACATATCTTCTTGCGCCTGCACGCTGCCCGCGTGGGCCGGTGCTGCGGCCGATCGCCGCGTGCGCCGAGCTCTATCGCTTCGCGACTTGCACGCGCGCGTCGTTGAACGCGGCTTGTCCGGCGAGGTCCGCGTAGCGCGGCGGGATCAGCGCGTTGGACGTGTAGCCGTTCTCGGTGTGCTTGCGCCAGAGGCCCTTGGGTAGCACGCACACGCCGTCGCGGATGTCGGCATCGATCTTGGCAAAGCAGTGCACCTCGCCGTGCTCGTTCCAGATGCGAATCGGATCGCCGTCGGAGATTCCTCGCTCGGCGGCGTCGGCGCGGGACATCTCGAGCTCGGCGCGCGCGGTGCGTAGCTGGCCGAACGTGGAGCTGATCTGTGTGGCGAGCGCGGGCGAGATCAGCGAGAGCGGGAACGCGTCGGTGCGCGGATCGGAGACGTACGCGTAGAGGCCGCCCTCGACCTCCGCGTCGAGGTGCTCGGGCACGAGGCGCATCTTCTTGTCAGGCGTGTTCGGGAACACGTCGACGAAGGCGAGCGGGTGCGCGCCCGACGAGGGGAGCGCGATCGTGTTCGCGCGAAGCTGCTCGCGCAAGGCGGAGCCTTCAGGTGCCGAGCGGAAGATGTTCTCGACGATCTCGTCGTCGGTGATGGCGTCGCCGGGACGGTGTAGACCGAAGCGCCGCATGAGCTCGCCGAACAGCTGGTTGTTGGAGCGGGACTCGCCGAACGGCGTGGCGACGGCGGGCGAGTCGAACATGCGCATCGCGCCGTAGCCGCGCCGGAGCTCGCGGTGCTCGAGGAACGTGGTGGCCGGGAGGATCACGTCGGCGAGCTGCACGGTGTCGGTCATCACCTGATCGTGGACGACGACGAAGAGGTCCTCCCGTGCGAGCTGCTCGAGGACGACGCGCTGATCGGGAGCGGTGACGGCGGGGTTGCAGTTGTAGACGAAGAGCGTGGATATGGGCGGATCGCGAAGCTCGACGAGCGCGCGCGAGAGGCCGCTCATGTTGATGGTGCGCGTGGGCGGCTTCGGCTGGGCGATGCCCATCTCCGAGGAGACGCCCCACTTCGCGTCGCTGTTGGCCATGGTGTAGCCGCCTCCGCGCACGCCGAACTTGCCGGCGATGGCGGGAAGCGCGAGGACCGCAGCGGTGGCGCCGCCGCCGTTGCGATTGCGCTCGAGGCCCCAGCCGGCGCGGATGACCGCGGGAGACGAGTCTACGTAAAGATCGACGAATTCTTCGAGCTGGCCGGCGGAGATGCCGGCTTCGCGGGCGGCGGCGAAGAGAGACCAGCGAGCGGCGCGCGTGCGGAGCTCGTCGACGCCACTCGCGTGCGCGGCGAGCCAGTCGGTGGCGGCGAGTCCGCGCTCGAAGATACGGTTGGCGATCGCGAGCGCGACGGGAAGATCCGCGCCGGGACGCACGGGCAGGTGCATGTCCGCGTGCTTCGCGAGCTGCGTGCGTCGCGGATCGACGACGACGAGCGTCGCGCCCATCTCCTTCGCGCGCTCGATGACGGGCACGAGGTGGATGCCGGTCGCCGCGGGGTTCACCCCCCAAAGGACGATCAGCTTCGCGTGCGTGTAGTCCTCGAGTGCGACGCCGGGGATCACGCCGTAGAGGCCGTGCGCGGCGGCGGTGGAGGCTGCGGCGCAGAACGTGCGATCGAGGTTGGATGCGCCGAGGCGGCGGAAGAAGCGCGTCGCGAGTGCGCCCTCGGTGAGCCAGCCGTTGGAGCCGCCGTAGTGAAACGGCAAGACGGACTCGGCGCCGTGCGTGGCGATCGATTGGCGCATGCGCGTTTCGATTATGTCGAGCGCTTCGTCCCAGGTGGCGTCGCGGAACTGGCCGCTGCCTTTGGGGCCCGTGCGGATGCGCGGTCGGGCGAGGCGATCGTCGCCGTACATGTGGTGCGCGAACTTGCGGACCTTGCCGCAGACAAAGCCGGCGGTGATCGGGTTGCGGCGGTCGCCGGTGATCTCGATGACCTTGCCGCCATCGACGGTGACCGTCAGGCCGCAGAGGTCCGGACAGTCGAGCGGGCACGCGCTAGAGCGCTGTTCGGCTACCACGTACCTTCGATACCGTAGGTCGCGGTGGTCTTGCCACTGGCATCTGATGCCGTGCTCATCGACGGCCGTACGGGAACTTCGGGCTCGTCCATGTTGCGCGTCAGGACGCCGGCGGTGATGAGGCCGATCGCCATTCCGCCGAGCGCGAAGTTGGCGAGGCGCTCCGTGGAGTTCACGTCCGACGGATAGACGAGGCTCTTCGTCGCGAGGCCGCCGATCACACCGGCGACACCGCCGAGATCGATGAGCACGGCGTGGGTGCGCGAGATGTCGAAGTTACGCGTGAGCAGAAGCCCGCCGACGAAGCCCATGCCGAGGCCGGACAGCGAGATGCCGTTCGCGATGTCACGACCGGGCTCGAGGGCGGTGGCGAGAAGCACGCCGGTCATGCCGCCCCACACGAGCGCGCTGTTGAACATCGCCGCGTCGCCGACCTTGATGTCCGTGCGACGACCGATCGCGTAGCCGAGTCCGGCGCTGAGAAAGAGGCTCGCTCCAGACACCGGCGCGATGTAGCGATCCTCGCCGGTGAAGATCTGCGCGGCCATGCGACCGGCGATGGCGCCGGCGGCGCCCGTGGTGATGGCGAGGTTGCTCGTGCCGAGCGCGAGGTCACGCGGGAGTGCGAAGTAGCTGATGACGAGTCCCGCACCGCCGCCGACGAGGCCGGCGATACCGGAGATGCCGAAGTCCTCGGTGGAGAAGAGGAGCGAGCCCGTGCCGACGAAGCCGCCGATGCCCGCCGCGACGATCAGCTGTCGGCGACCGGTCTGCTGGATCTCCTCCATCTCGACGAGCTCGCGTCGCGTCTGGTTGGCGATGACTTGCACCTTCATCGTGGTGCGCTGGCGATCGGGCGCCTCGGCGGCGATCTCGTACGTGCCGCCGGGCACTTTCTCGTCGAAGCGGCCGATGCCGACGAAGCGATCGTCGAGATACAAGCGCGCGCCGGGAGGTGTCACTTGAATCGAGAGCGTTCCCTTCTCGGGCTGCAGCGGGACGAAGAACGTGTAGGGCTTGCCGATCCGGACGTCGATCTTCTCGTGATACGTGACGTAGTTGTCGAGCTCGACCTGCATGTCGTAGGTGCCGCCCGAGATCAGGATCTGCTCGCCTGCTTTCGCGCGCGCTTTGATGCCGGTGATGTCGCTGATCGTGATGCGCGCACCGCCGGGCGTGGTGCCCACGTACACGCGTGACGGCAGGTTCTGGAGCACGCGAATGCGACGACGAATGACCTCTTTGTCGTCGGCGGGATCGGGCGCGCACGCGTTCAGCTTCTTCGCGTCGGGCGGCATCGTCGAGAGGTAGCGCTCGAGGTAGCCGATCGCCTTCTCGTATTCGAGGCTGCGTTCGTACGCTTGCCCGATGTCCTTCAGCACCACGTAGAACGGCACGAGGCAGTACGCGGTGACGAGCTCCTTCACGGCGCCGTCGTATTCGCCCTGGATGTAGAGCGTCTCGCCGCGCTGATAGTGCTCCGAGGCGAGCTTGCGCAGTGCGTCTGCACCGATCGATGGATCGAGGTGCTTGCAGTCGTCGATCTCGAGCTTCGTGACCTTCTGCCCGATGAAGCCGGTGTCGTCGGTGCGATCGTCGGGCGCGTCGTCGTCAGGCGTGGGTTGCGCGTGCGAGATCACCGTCGTTGCAACGACGAGTGCGGCCGCGACGACGATCCTCACTTGGGAACGTTACCGCCGGTCCCGTACGGATCGCCACCGAGCTCGCCACCGGTCTTGTCCTTGGGCACGGTGGTTTGGGTGCCCTGCTCGGGGGGCTTGGTGGGGCGCGTGAACTTCTGCGTGGTGCCCTTGGGCAGCTTCTGTAGCTTGAACGGAACGACGAGCTGGCCCTGCTTGTTGGGCTTGAGCGTCAGCGGGTTGAACTGCAGCTCGTACTCTTTGAAGCCGTCGAGCTGACCGACGAGGCGGATGTCCTTGTCCTTCTTCACGACCTCCGCATCGAGCGGCGTGACACCGGTCTGCTCGAAGCCGTCGAGCAAGATCACCGCACCCGGCGGCGTGGACACGATGCGAACAGCGATGACTTCGCTCTTGGGCTGCTCTGGCGCGGCGTCCACGACAACCTCCGCGACGCCCGCGTCGAGCACGGGTGGCGTCGCGATCGTTTGCGATCCGGATCCCTCGGGGCTGCCCTTGGTCTTGGAGCTGCCGATGAGCTGCGTGACGGAGAAGATCGTCGCGGCGAGCACCACGGCGATGCCGGCGATCCACACGATCAAGCGGATGGAGCCATCGGGCTTCTTCACGAGCCGGCGACGCGGCCCCGTGATCTTCGCGCGCTCGGTGGAGTGCGTCGGATCTTCGAGGAGCGCCGTGAGATCCACGAGCATGTCGTTGGCGCTCGCGTAGCGCTCGTTCACGTCCTTCGCCATCGCCTTGGCGACGACGGCCTCGAACTCCTCGGAGAGCTCGGGCTTGAGCTCGCGGAGCGCCTTGGGCTCCTCGTTGAGCACCTGCGAGATGACGGACAGGTAGTTGTTGCCGACGAACGGCACGCGCCCGGTGGCGCACTCGTACATGATCACGCCGAGCGCGTAGACGTCGACGCGATGATCGAGCTCCTCGTCGCCGCGCGCTTGCTCGGGCGACATGTAGAGCGGCGTGCCGAGCACCATGCCGGTCTGCGTGAGCCGCGTGGTCTCCTCTTCTTCGCTCGACGCGCGCAGAGACTTCGAGATGCCGAAGTCCACGACCTTCACGAAGTCGCTGTCCTTGCGACGAAGAAGGAACAGGTTCTCGGGCTTGATGTCGCGATGGACGATGCCCTTCGCGTGCGCGGCGGCGAGCGCCGATGCCGCTTGCGAGATGATGCGCAGGATGCGTTGCTCGCCGAGCGACGTCTCGCGCGAGAGGCACTCCGCGAGCGACTCTCCCTCGAGGAACTCCATCACGACGAACGTGCGACCGTCGGAGGTGGTGCCGAAGTCGGTGATGTCGATGATGTGCTCGTTGCCGATCGACGACGCGAGCTGCGCCTCTTGCTTGAGGCGCTTCACGATCGCTTCGCGCTGCGCGTACTTCTCGAGGAGGACCTTGACGGCGACGCGCTTGCCGATCAGCGTGTGCGTCGCTTCGTAGACGGCGCCCATGCCGCCTTGGCCGATCTTCTTGGTGACGAGGTAGCGCTCGGACAGCGTGGTGCCGACGATCTCGACCGAGGTCCGTCCGCTGAGGCTCGTCGTCGCGGCGTCGTCACCGGCTTGTGTCTCGCCCGAGGTGGACGTGTCACTGACGTTCTTGCGCGCAACGGCGACGGCGGTGTCGCCACCCATGATCGCGGAGTCTTGCGATGGGTCGAGCGAGCGCACGACGAGGCGATTCGGGGTATCGGCCGCAGGCCGCCCCGGTTGGCTGCCACTGGGTGGCTTGCCGTCCGATCCCGTCGACATTGCTGTCTATGACCGATGCTAGGCCCCACGGGTTGGCGAGTCAAACCGTTCACGCAAAGCTCACTTGTACGAGCGTCCGACAACCACGTTGGACTACTAGCGTTTTCATGGTGCTTGCCATCATTCGCATGGTGGAATATATAGAGCCACGTGGTGCCGGCGCGTGCTGATCTCTTCCGTCTCCTCGGCGACGAGGACCGCCTGCGCCTGCTCGCGTTGTGCGCGGAAGAAGAGCTGACGGTCGGCGAGCTGGCCACGCTGCTCGGTGAGAGCCAGCCGCAGATCACGAAGAAATCGCAGCCGTTGCGCGAGGTCGGACTGCTCGCCGCGCGGCGCGATGGAACGCGCACGCTGCTCAAGAGCAGCATCGATGTCGATCCGGTGATCGTCGCGGCGCTCGAGGAAGGGCGCTCGCTCTGCACCAAGGACGGCTCGCTCGCCAAGGTCGCATCGGTGGTGGCCTCGCGCGAGGAGCTCTCTCGGAGATTCTTCGATGCAGCCGACGACGCTGCTCCGGATGCGCCGAACGAGTCCGAGCTCCGCGCCTGGCTGCCGGTCATCGCGCCGCTGCTTCCGGGTCACGCCCTCGCGATCGACGTGGGCACCGGGGAAGGCACGCTCTTGCCGCTGCTCTCGCCGCTCTACGATCGCGTGGTCGCCGTCGATCGCTCGCCCGCGCGACTCGCGCGGTGCGCCGCGCGCATCGCGAGCTGGGGCTTGCCGAACGTGCGCCTGCGCGAAGGCGACGTCGACGATGCTGGTCTCGTCGAAGAGATCGCATCGCGTGGCGGCGGGGATCTCGTGGTGATGGCGCGCGTGCTGCACTTCGCCGCGCGCCCCACGGATGCGATCACCGCGGCGACGCGCCTCGTGCGTCCCGGCGGTCACCTCGTCATCGTCGATCACTTGCCGCACGACGACGAATCGCTGCGCGAGCAGGGCCATGTGTGGCTCGGCTTCGAGCCGCAGAAGCTCCGCGGCTACCTCGAAGCAGCGCACCTCGAGGCGCTCGCTGTCACTCCGCTTTCGTCCCGCATCGATCCACGTCCCCTGCAACTCGCCGTCGCGCGCCGCAGCGCGACAGCACGAACCAACTAACGAGAGAGAGCAAGCATCATGGATACCCGCAACGAATTCCCGGCGTTCAAAGTAAAGGACATGACCCTGGCCGAGCTCGGCCGCAAGAAGATCCGCATGGCCGAGAAGGAGATGCCGGGTCTCATGGCACTCCGCTCGGAGTTCAAGGCCGCGCAGCCGCTCAAGGGCGCGCGCGTTGCGGGCTGCCTCCACATGACGATCGAGACCGCAGTGCTCATCGAGACGCTCGTCGCTCTCGGCGCCGAGGTCACGTGGACGTCGTGCAACATCTACTCGACGCAGGACGAAGCTGCGGCCGCGATCGCTGCCACGGGCGTGCCGGTGTTCGCGTGGAAGGGCGAGACCCTCGAGGAGTACTGGCAGAACATCGAGGTCCAGCTCACCGCGTTCAAGGGTGGCAAGGGTCCGAACCTCATCCTCGACGACGGCGGTGACCTCACGCTCCTCGTGCACAAGGGCGTCGAGTCCGAGAAGGCGGGCACCGCGCCCGATCCGAAGACGGCGACCAACGACGAGATGCGCGTGATCTACAGCGTGCTCACGCAGTCGCTCGCGCAGTCCAAGGATCGCTTCACGAAGATCGCCGCCGAGATCAAGGGCGTCTCCGAGGAGACCACCACGGGCGTGCACCGCCTCTACGACATGGCGAAGACGGGCTCGCTCCTGTTCCCGTGCATCAACGTGAACGACTCGGTCACCAAGTCGAAGTTCGACAACCTCTACGGTTGCCGCGAGTCGCTGTTCGACGGCATCAAGCGCGCGACCGACGTGATGGTCGCGGGCAAGGTCGTCGTGGTCGCCGGCTACGGTGACGTGGGCAAGGGTTGCGCGCACGCCGCGCGTGGCCTCGGCGCTCGCGTGCTGATCACGGAGATCGATCCGATCTGCGCGCTCCAGGCCGCGATGGAAGGCTACGAGGTCGTCACGATGGAAGACGCGGCGCCGATCGCCGACATCTTCGTCACCGCGACGGGCTGCATGGACGTCATCCGCAGCGAGCACTTCACCGCGATGAAGGACGAGGCGATCCTCGCCAACATCGGCCACTTCGACAGCGAGATCCAAGTCGCGTGGCTCGAGAACAACAAGGAGATCAAGGAAGAGAACATCAAGCCGCAGGTCGATCAGTTCATC
>JAEYYV010000434.1 GCA_023428295.1 Pseudomonadota bacterium | reverse complement strand
CGGCGTGACCGCGTTGGTCGCGATCGCGCACACGCTGGATGCGACTACGAAGTGCCAACGGTAGCCGAGAGCATCGGCAGAAACGCCGCCGAGCACCGCGGCGAGTCCCGTCGCGATCACGACGGTGCTCGCCATCACCGTGTAGTCCGTTCCACTCGAGGCGGGGCGGCTCCAATCCATCATCGACGTGAACAGCGCAGCGGTCGCCATGCCCGACGCGAAGTGCTCCACCCCGGCCCACACGTACAGCTCCGCCAGCGACGGTGACGTGAACGCGAGGTACGCGTACCCGGCCACCGCGATCACTTGGCCGCATCCGAAAGCGATCAGCGCTCGCTTGCGACCGAGTCGCGTGACGAGCGCGCCACCCGCGAGGGCACCGCCCATCCCGGCGAGGAAGCCCACCGTTCCGCGGATCACGGCGATCGTCTCGTCGCTGACGTTCGAGTCGTGCAGGAACGTCGGCAACAGGCTCTGCGCCGACGCTTCGCCGAGCTTGTAGAGCGCGATCATGGCGAGCACCGGCCACACGCCGCGAAGTCCGAGGAAGTGACGAGCCGCGCGCACTTGCTCCGCCGCGCTCGGCGCGTTGGCCACTGTCGGCGCGTTGGCCACTATCGGCGCGTTGGCCACTGTCGGCGCGATGGCCGCTGTCGGCGTGATCGCCGGCGCGAGCGCTGGCGTTGGTGCTTCGCGCGCCAACATCACCGGCACGCTGGCCGGGAGCACCGGCGCTGGTTCGCGTGACAGCAGCACCGGTACGCTCGCGAGCGCGGTGAGCGCGGTCATCACGCCGAACATGTTGTGGTGGCCGAGCGACACGTACACGCCGAACAGAACGCCGCCGCCGACGATCATGCCGACGCGATAGCCCGCGACCTGCAGGCCGTTCGCGACGCCCCGCTCGTCGGGTGGCAAGAGCTCGACCGCCAGTCCGTCCGTGGCGATGTCCTGCGTCGCCGCGATCAGGTTCAGCACGGCCATCGCCGCCATGAGCAGGTTCAGATCCTCGGAGCCCGGTGCCAGCGCGATCGCACCGAGCACCAAGGTGGCCGCGAGCTGCATGGACAAGATCCACGTGCGGCGCCGTCCGATGCGCTTCGAGTAGTAACGATCGACGAGGGGAGCCCACACGAACTTGAGCGCCCACGGCAGCGTGAGCAGCGCGGTGCTTCCGATCGCGGTGAGCGAGTAGCCCTGCCTGCGCAGCAGAATGGGCACCGCCTGCACGAAGAAGCCGAACGGCAGACCTTGCGCGAAGTACAGCGTTCCGAGCAGGACGAAGCGACGAACGGTGTCGCGTGTCACCGGCCGGCGCTCGCGTGCATCGCGCGGATCGGGCTCGCGGGCATCGCGCGGATCGGGCACGCGGGTATTGCGCGGATCGGGCTCGCGGGTGTCGCGTGTCACCGGCCGGCGCTCGCGTACATCGCGCGGATCGCGCTCGCGGGCATCGCGCGGATCGGGCTCGCGGGCATCGCGCGGATCGGACTCGCGGGCATCGCGCGGATCGCGCTCGCGTGTCATCGCGTCCTCGAGCGCGGCAGGGGCGCGCCGACGAGCGACTCCATCATCCGCAGCGCGCTGCGCGCAGCCGAGCCCGGCGGAATCACCTCGCGCGCCGTGGCAGCGACCGCGAAGTATCCCTGAATGATCGCGAGGAGCGCGGCGGCGGTCGCGGGCACATCGGCGCACCGGAACGTCCCGGTGAGGTTGCCGCGGTTCAGGATGTCCGTGATGCGCCAGGTGAGGTTCGCGAGCACGGCCTGCACTTCGGTGCGGATCGCCTTCTCGCGAAGTGCCTCGGCCATGACGAGGACCCAGCACGCGAGCACCTCGGGATCAGCGTGGGCCCCGAGGCCCAGGTGCACCTCGACGAACACGACGAGCTCGCGAGCCTCGGTCCCGCGCACGCGGCCGAGCGCCTCGTCGAGCACGTAGTCATGGCGTGCGTTGATGGTGCGCACGACCTCCACGAGGATCTCGAGCTTGTTCTTGAAGTGGTAGTGGACGAGCCCGGGCGCGAGGCCGGCCTTCTTGGCGATGTCGTTGATGGAGGCGCCGTCGTAGCCCTGCTTGGCCATGACGCCGATGAGCGCCTCGGCGATCTGCGCGCGTCGATCGTGGTTGTTGGTGGGGCGCGGCATCTTGAAAGTTGTTTGGTTGACCAACCAATAATCGCACCGACCGCACCGCTTCGCAAGCCTCTCCATGGAATCTCCACGCCCGCTGGAGTGCACGGCGTCGCCGAGCGTCACCGTGCCTTCGCTCGCGTCCCGCGTCGGCACGCGTCGGCACGCGTCGGCTCGCGTCCCGCGTCGGCACGCGTCGGCTCGCGTCCCGCGTCGGCCCGCGTCGGTCGCGGCGACTCGCGGCGCCAGCTACTCGTTCGCGCGATAGCAGCTGCGTCCGTCGCCCTTGCAGGTGGTGGCGTGCGCGTAGTTGTCGTCGGGACCGAACGCCTCCATCGTGGCGAGGCACCAGTACACCTCGACGGGCGAGGTGCCGAGCTGCCACTCCTCGTTGTCCTCGATCGCACCGAACGCGGACTTGCACCGCAGAAACTTGCAGAGCACGGGCAGCTCGACGCGCCGTGGCTCGGTCTTCGTGGTGCTCATGGCTGACCTCCGCTCGCCACGTGCGGGCTCGCGGTGTCCACCGCAGCGAGCAGCGTGCGCGCGATGACGGCTTCGAGGATCGCGACCTTGTGATCGTTGTGCGCGAGGGGCGTTGCGCCGGTGATGGCGGCGCGCGCCGCGCGGCCCGCGGCGACGATGTCGACGGTGGCGTTGGCGAGCAGCTTCTCGGCGGAGGTCGCACGGATCGGCGTGGGGGCGACGGCGCCGAGGACGATCGTCGCTTGGCGGCACACGCGGCCATCCATCGCGAGAACGACGGCGACATCGCAGAGCGGCCAGTCGAACGACTGCTTCGCGACCTGCTTGGTGTAAGCGGTGCGCGTCGTCGACGGGACCGGCGGGATCGTGACGTGCGTGATCAGCTCGCCCACCTCGAGGACGCTCTCGCGCGTGACGTCTTGCTCCGGCGTCACGAAGAACCGTGCGAGCTCGACCTCGCGCGGTGTCTTGCCCGCGATCGCGACCTTCGCGCCGAGGGCGACGAGGGCGGTGACGACGGTGGACGGATGCGTCGCGGCGCACAGCGTGTTGCCGAAGATCGCGTGCATCGAGTTGTCACCGTCGAGCGCGAAGCAGGTCGAGCCGCCCTTCTTTCGGCAGTGGAACTCCTCCGAGCGGAAGTACCAGCAGCGCGGGCGCTGCGCGAGGTTGCCGCCGAGCGTGGCCATCTCGCGAAGCTGTGGGGTGGCGGCGTGCGAGGCGGCGTCGGCCACGACGCCGAACGCGCGGCGAAGCTCGGCGTTGCCGGCGAGCGTGGCGAGCGTGATGTTCGCGCCGATGCGCGCGCCGTTGCGATCGACGACGAGCTCGTCGAGCCCGGCGACCTTGCGCACGCTCACGAGCCGCGATGGCGCGACGATGCGCTCCTTGAGGCGGTCGAGCAGATCCACGCCGCCTGCGAGCGCCATCGCGCCGGGGTGGGCGAGGGCAGCGACCGCATCGGCGACGGTGGTGGGTTGAACCCAGTCGAAGTTCTTCACGCGTTCTTCCCCTTTCGCAGCGCGGCGAGCACCACGCGCGGTGTCATGGGCAATTCGCGAATGCGCACGCCGATCGCGTTGTAGACCGCGTTCGCGACCGCCGATGCGGTGGCCACGTTGGCGGGCTCGCCGATGCCGTGCGCGTCGGTGTTGGTCAGGCCGACGTATTGATCGAGCAGGACGATGTCGATGAACGGCGTGTCCCTCGAGCCGAGCAGCTTGTACTGATCGAGGTTCGCGTTGAGCACGCGGCCGGTCTTTGGATCGAGCACGCGATCCTCGAACAGCGCGTACGAGATGCCGTGGATGATGCCGCCGTTGATCTGGCTTTGCACCGCGAGCGGATTGATCAAGCGACCGCACTCCTGCACGGCGACGATCTTCAGCACGCGCACGACACCGGTCTCGACATCCACGGCGACCTGCGCGAACTGCACGCCGCCATAGCCAGCCGCGGGTGGGCCCTGCCAGTCCGGTGGGCGCTGTGCGATCACGGCGATCTCGTCGGTGGGGATCGCGGCGCATGCTTGCTTCCACGCGAGGCTCTTCGCGGAGTCCTTCGCCGACTCGACGCGACCGCGCGTGATGCGCAGGTCCGCTGGGTCGACGCCGAGCTTCTTGCCCACGGCGGCGAGCAGCTTCTTCTTCACCTCGTGCGTCGCTTGGCGCACCGCAGGCGTGATGCCGACGAGCGTCTTGGAGCCGCCCGAGGAGGGGCCGATCGGCCACTGCGTGTCGCCGATCTTCACGTCGATCTGCGACGGCTCGAGACCGAGATCTTCGGCGAGCAACATCGCGAGCACGGTGCGCGTGCCGGTGCCGATGTCCATCACGCTCGAGCGCACTTGCACGGAGCCGTCCTTGCCGACGCGCACCTCGCACGACGAGTCCATGTCGACGATGCGCCGCCACATCGACGTGCCCACGCCGATGCCGTACTTCACGGGGCCTGTTCCGGCGCCCGGCTTGTGGCGCTGCGCCCACCCGATGCGCTCGGCGCCGATGCGTCGCTCCAGCTTTCGCGCGATGCGATCGGGTTGTTGCGCGAGACCTGTGCCGAGCCCGTCGACATCGAGCTTGTCGCGATAGTCGAGCGGATCGATCCCGAGCTTCTCCGCGAGCTCGTCGACGAGCTGGTCGAGCGCGAACATGCCCTGCGGTTGACCGGGTGCGCGGAACGCCGCGCCGGGCCCGGCGTGCGTGAACACGTCGTACTGCTTCGCGCGTACGGCGGGCGAAGGATAGAGGCGCGCGGCTGCCCAGCCCACGCCGGCACCCGTGGCGATACCGCCGCTACCGTGCGAGACGAGATCGACGGCGGCGAGCGAGCCATCGCGATTCACGCCGAGCGCGAGGTGCTGCGTCGAGCTCGGGCGATTGCCGACGGCCTGGTGCTGCTCGCGGCGATCGAGCACCATGCGCACCGGCGCCTTGGCGCGACGAGA
The DNA here is from genome assembly GCA_023428295.1 of Pseudomonadota bacterium. Classification (GTDB taxonomy): domain Bacteria; phylum Myxococcota_A; class Polyangia; order Haliangiales; family Haliangiaceae; genus JABFXX01. Next base: position 6,877 of record JAEYYV010000434.1, on the reverse strand, counting down.
CAGCTCGCACGCGACGACGCCGAAGTGACCCGCGCCGAACTTCGCGCCGAAGCCGCCGCCCATGTAGTCGCAGATCACGTGGACCTTGGGCTTGGGCAGATCGAATACGGTCGCGAGCTCGTCGCGCACGGTGGCCGTGCCTTGCGTGGAGACGTACACGGTCAGCTTGTCGCGCTTCCAATCAGCGACGATGCCATGCGTCTCCATCGGCGAGTGCGTCTGCACTTGCGTGCGGAACGTGCCGCTCGCTTGGATCGGCGCGGCGGACATCGCGGCATCCACGTTGCCCTCGCTCTGCTGCGTCGGTCCACGCAGGTTGCCCTGCTGTGCGAGATTTCGCGCGGCACCACCGCCGCCCGCGCTGCCTCCCATGTTGACGCGCGCGGGATACACGAGCGGCGCGTTCGACTGCATCGCAGCGTCGAGTGAGGTCACCGCGGGCTGCACGTCGTAGTCGACTTCGATCAAGCGCGCCGCTTCTTCGGCGATGTCCGGCGTGGTCGCCGCCACCGCCGCGATGCACTGCCCGGCGTAGCGGACACGTGGATACGTGCCGTTCTGCTCCGTCGACGGATCGACGAGCGTGGCGCCCTCCTGCTTCTTCACGACGAACACGGCCTTCACGCCGGGCAGCTTCTCTGCCTTCTTCGTGTCGACGCGCCTGACGATCGCGTGCGGATGCGGCGACACCACGCGCTTGGCGTGCAGCATCCCGGGGAGCTGAACGTCCGAGGTGTACATCGCGGTGCCCGTGACCTTCGCGTGACCGTCGAGCCGCGGCGCCGGCTTGCCGACGACCGCGAGCCCCGCGTTCATCGGCCACGGCGCAGCTTCGCCCTCGGGGATCGTGCGCAGCTCCGCGCTCGTGGTTCCACCGGCGATGCCGACCCACGCGGTTCCGGGCGGCGGGGCGGCGGTCTGGTTCGGCGTTCGCGTCTCGAGCGACCAACCCTCGTCGGGCTTCTGTCCCGACGCCTTCATCACGGCGGTGAAGACCTTGGGATACGTGCCGCATCGACAGATGTTGCCCGCCGTCGCCGTGCGGATCGCGACGCGATCGGGCGACTTGTCGCGCGCGAGCAGCGCCGCGCACGACATCAGCATGCCCGGCGTACAGAAGCCGCACTGCATCGCGTCTTCGTCGATGAACGCCTGCTGCACCGGATGCAGCGTCGGACCCTTCGCGAGCCCTTCGATCGTCGTGACCTCGCGTTCGCCGACCTCGAGTGCGAGCGTGGTGCACGCGAGGTGCGGCGCACCGTCGATGTGAACGGTGCACGCGCCGCACGCACCGCGATCACAACCGACCTTGGTGCCGGTCAGCTTCAGCTGCTCGCGAAGAGCGCGCACGAGCGTGGTGCGCGGCTCGACCTTCACGGTCTTCGTCGTGCCGTTGACCTTCAGCTGGATCGGCACCGCGCTGGGGCCGAGCACGCGCGGCGTCGCGGCTTCTGCGCTGCGCCCGATCGAGAGGAGGCCCGCCGCAGCGACGCCACCGCCTGTCACTCCAAGAAAGCCGCGTCGGTTCAGGCCGGACACCGGCACGTCGGGAACGTCATCATCGTTCGCCATGCGCATGAGGCTGACAGACCTCTGCGCTCCTGGCGACGGGACACGCGACGTTTGCGCACCCTTCGCGCTTCTTCACCGAGCTAGTTCAGCGTGTAGCCGAGCGTGTACGGGCCTTCGCCCGTGATGCCGAATCCGTCGACGAAGATCCACAACAGGTTGGCGCCGCTCACACTCGCGTTGCTGATGCGGCTCTGCAAGCTGCAGTTGTCGTCGCCGCACGCGACGTCACTCGAGGTCGCCGCGCCGACCTTCATGTAGAGGACGGTGTCCCACGAGGTGCCGCTGCACGTGTTCGCGCTGAGCGAGTTGGCGCCGGGGCACGTCGTCGAGAAGTGCGCGCTCTCGGGGCGCGGCGTGTTCGCTTCGCACGAGGCCGTCGAGAGCGCCGGCTTTCCAGCGGTGGTTCCACTCACCGAGCCGCTGCGTGCAGGCAACTTCACACCCGCGCGTCCGCCGCGGCGGAACGTCAGCGTGGTGGCGCCCGTCGTCGCGGTGTTCGAGAATTGATCGACGACGAGGCAGTACGTTCCCGCCGCGAGGTTGATCGCTTCCTGCGACCGCGTCTGACCGCACGCGTCGTCGGAGCACGCGAGCACGGAGCCGAGCGCGGTGCAGCTTCCGGGGAAGATGCGGAGCACGGAGTCGAAGTTCGACGAGAACGTGTCGGCGTACACGACCTCCTCGGCCGGCAACGTGAACTGATAGAACACGTCGCGTCCGCCCTGATCGCCGCAGTCGAGCTGCGCGGTGCTCGCCGCCCAGTTGTCATCGTGCGCGGCGGCGAGATCCACGGTGAACGTGCCGCCAGCGCTGATGTCGATCGCACCCGCCGGGCGATCGTTCGCGGGGCACGCGGCGTCACTTCCGTTGCAGTCTTGATCGATGCCGTCGCCGCAGATCTCGGGAGCCGGTGCGCCTGCTTGCACGCTGCACTGCGTGCCGGTCCCGTTGGCCGTGCACTGCAACACGCCGTTGCGCTGGCACAGACCGAGGCCGACCTGACACGACTGGCCGAGCGGGAACGTGTCGTCGATGCCGTTGCGACAATCGTCGTCGATGTTGTTGCACAGCTCGACGGTGCTGCTCGTGTTGTCGCTGCACTTCGTGGCCAGCGGACCGTTGCAGACGATCACGCCTTCCAGGCACGCGTCGGTGTCGGGGCCATCGCATGCAACGCCGAGCCCGAATCCTTCATCTACCTTGCCATCGCAATCATTGTCGAACGTGTCGCAGAGCTCCGGCGAGTCGTCCGGCCCGTCGTTGCACACCGCTGCGTTGGGGCCATCGCACACGAGAACGCCGTCCGCGCAGATGTCCGCATCGGGACCGTCGCACGGCATGCCGATCATGAAGTCCTCGTCGATCTTCATGTCGCAATCGTTGTCGATGCCATCGCACGTCTCGCTGGCCGGCATCCCCGGCGACTCGCTGCACTCGACGTCAGCGCCGTCGCTCGTGCAGACGTACGTGCCTTGCGCCAAGCACGCGCCCGTTCCGACGATGCAGATCGAGTCCTTCGTCTGGAAGTTCTCGTCCACCATGCCGTCGCAATCGTCATCGATGTCGTTGCACGTCTCGGGCGCGGGGACACACGCATCGCTCGACCCGTCGACAGAACCATCGAGATCGATCACGCGGCCCTCGTTTGCCGAGGCACATGCACCGACGAAGAACGAGATCAACACGACGACGCGCAACACGGCCGGCGTCGTTGCACGGACCGTTGTGCAAGAGCAAGCACAACGCCGAGAACGGCCAGAACACCAACCCGAAGCGTGCTAAGGAGGATCTATGGAAAAGCTGCCTGTCGTGGGCACTGTTGCCGAACCGCACGATCTGGGGATGACCGTCGAGGAGCTCGAGTCCGAGATTCGTCGTCTCAAGACCGAGCGTAACGCCGTGATCTTGGCCCACTACTATCAGGAGTCGGAGATCCAAGACCTCGCGGACTTCGTCGGTGACTCGCTGCAGCTGTCCCAAGCCGCGGCCAAGACCACCGCCGACGTCATCGTCTTCTGCGGCGTCCACTTCATGGCGGAGACGGCAAAGATCCTGAACCCCGACAAGATCGTGGTCATCCCGGATCTCGCCGCGGGCTGCTCGCTCGCCGACGGGTGCCCGGCCCCGGTCTTCGCGAAGTGGCTCGAAAAGTACCCGGGCCACACGGTGGTCAGCTACATCAACTGCTCCGCCGACGTGAAGGCGCTCTCGGATGTCATCTGCACGTCCTCGAACGCGGTGAAGATCGTCAAAGCGCTCGGCGACGAGAAGATCGTGTTCGCGCCCGACCGCTACCTCGGCGCGTTCGTCGCCAAGCAAGCCAACCGCCCCGACATCGTCACGTGGGAAGGCTCGTGCATCGTGCACGAGTCGTTCAGCGAGCGGCGCCTCCTCGAGCTCCAGGCGAAGTATCCCGAGGCCGAGATCATCGCGCACCCCGAGTGTCACGAGGGAATCCTGCGTCACGCGGTGCACGTCGCGTCGACGAGCGGCCTGATCCAGTACGCCGCGAGCTCCCCCAAGCAGCAGTTCATCGTCGCGACCGAAGCGGGAATCCTGCACAAGATGCAACAAGCAGCGCCGAACAAGACGTTGATCCCGGCGCCTCCCGAGGACGAGTCCTGCTCGTGCAACGAATGCCCCTTCATGCGGAAGAACACGCTCGAGAAGCTCTACCTGTGCATGCGCGACCTCCAGCCGCAGATCGACGTCCCCGAAGCGACGCGCGTGAAGGCGCTGAGGCCGATCCAGCGCATGCTCGAGATGAGCATCTGATCCACGACGGTGCGCGGGAGCCTTCGATCGATGCGTGACTCGCGCGCACTCGCGCTCGCGCTCGCGCTGCTCGCGATCGGATGCAAGTCGCGCGACCCGGCCACGTCGGGCTCGGGCGCGAACCCGGCGGGCGCGAACGCGACGAGCGCGAGCCCGACGGGCGCGAACGCGACGAGCAGCACAGCGTCGTTCGATGCCGGTGTCATGCCGTTCGATGCCGCGCCCGGTGATCGCGACGCCGCGCCGAGCGATGCAGCGCGCCGCGTCGACGCGGTTCTCGGCACGCTCGGCGACGGTGGCCCGCGCTTCGCGATCGCCCCGACGACGAAGCAGCTCGTCACTGCCATCACCGCCGACTGGGATGCGACCAGCGCGGAGCTGCGCCTGTGGACTCGCGCCGGTACCGCGTGGAAGCAGGTCGGCACCGCATGGCGCGCCGTCATCGGCCACACCGGCGCTGCGTGGGGCGTGGGGCTGCACGGACGCGGCGCCCCTGTCGGGCACGCTGGGCCGATCAAGCGAGAGGGTGACGGCAAGTCGCCCGCCGGTGTCTTCGATCTGACGAGCGCGTTCGGCTACGCGACCGCCGCGCCGACGGGCTCGCGCATCGGCTACCAGCAGGTCGACACGAACTGGAAGTGCGTCGACGACCCCGCGTCGCGCGCGTACAACCGTATCCTCGACGCGCGTACGACCACGGTCGATTGGAAGAGCGCCGAGGAGATGCGCCGCAGCGACGACGCCTACGCGTGGGTCGTCGAGGTCGCGCACAACCCATCGCGCACGCGCGAAGACGGCAGCTGCATCTTCTTGCACGTGTGGTCGGGCCCCGACTCGAGCACGCTCGGCTGCACCGCGATGGAAGAGCCGCACCTCGCGTCGTTGATCGCGAAGCTCGCGCCCGACGATCGGCCCGCCTTCGTGTTGCTCCCGCGCGCCGAGTACGCGGCGCTCGCTGACGCGTGGGATCTGCCGCGATAGACGACTCCGTGGGGCCGCGCGCCATTTCTTGTACGATGCGCGCGTGACTGCTCTCGCGCTCGAATCGGGCACACGCATCGGGCGTTATCGCGTGATCGGGCCGCTGGGACGCGGCGGCATGGGCGGCGTGTTCGAGGTCGAGGCGGACGACGGGACGCGATATGCGCTCAAGGCGCCGATCACCGACGCGGGCGCCGGATCGAACGGCGCGGTGACCAAGCGCTTCGCGCGCGAGGCGAACGCGCTGCGCATGCTCGATCATCCGAACCTCGTGGCGGCGGTCGACGCGTTCGCGGAGGCGGGCCTCCTGTTCCTCGTCATGGAGAAGGTGTCGGGGCCGACGCTCGCCGAGCGATTGCGGGCGGGGCCGCTCGCGCCGCGGCAGGCGCTCGTGTTCGCGCGCCAGATGCTCGACGGCGTCGGACACGCGCACGCGCAGGGCCTCGTGCATCGCGACCTCAAGCCGGAGAACGCGATCCTCGTCGACATGGGCGGATGGGAGCGCGTGAAGATCATCGACTTCGGCTTGGTGAAGCTCGTCGGTGATGTGGCTGCGGCGTTCGGTCAAGCGGCGCTGACGTCGACGGGCCTCGTGTTTGGAACGCCCGCGTATATCGCGCCCGAGCAAGCGCTCGGCCGGCCGGTCGACATGCGCGCCGATGTCTACGCGATGGGCGTGATCTTGTTCCACATGCTGACCGGGACGCTGCCGTTCGATGCGCCCGATCCTGCAGCGGTCATGCGCATGCACGTGAAGCAGCCGGCGCCGCGGCTGGACGAGCGCATCGCCGCGCCGTGGATCACACCGGAGCTGTCTGTCCTCGTCGAGGGCGCGCTCGTCAAGGAGCCCGAGAATCGATTCCCGCGCGCGGACGTGATGATCGCGGCGCTCGACGATGCGTTCGCGTCGCTCGATCGAGTGCTCTAGGCGGCTCTAGGCGTCGCAGCGCGATCGTCGCGTCGCTTAGTCGTCGTGGTGTCGATGCGGTCCGTCGAGGTCCGCGCGACTCTCGAGCTGTGAACGCAATGACGCGGTCTCGGTGGTCGCGCCGTACTTGCGCTCCCACTCGCCGAGCTTCTTGCGCGCCTCGCGAAAGTGGCCGCGCTCGATGTGATCGATGACCTTGCGCCAGTCCTTCTCGGACTTGCCGCCGGGCATCGGCGGGTCGACGATCTCGATGGGCTGATCGGGCGGTGGAGCGGTGGGCCCGGACATCGACGGCCCGGACATCGACGGCCCGGACATCGACGGACCATGCGTGGTCGACGGTGCGCGCGAGGAGCGAGACGAATCGCGCGTCGCGCCGATGAGGATCACGACGAGAACGAAGATCGCGCCACCGATCGCGAACGGCTTCCATCCGCCGGGCGCGCTGGCACCCGACGCCGTCGTCGAGTCGAGCGGAACGCCCACGCGCGTCGGCGGGATCGCGCTGCTCGTAGCGCTGGCGACAGAGGCACTCGCGCTGCTCGCGGCGGTGCCCGCGCTGCTCGTAGCGCTGGCGACAGAGGCGCTCGCGCTGCGCGCGACAGGTGTGCCGGCCATGTT
>JAEYYV010000311.1 GCA_023428295.1 Pseudomonadota bacterium | reverse complement strand
AGGCATTGCTGTTCGAGCTCGGTCGCGGTCGCGACCCGGTTGATGCACGCGACGACCTGGTCGGGTGACTTCACGCACTCGTTCATCACCATCGCCGCGTTGTCGGCGACGGCCTCCGCGGTGCGCTCCGGCTTGTCCTGGTTCGCCGTGGACTCGGTGCGATAGAGCTGCTCGACCTTGGGCTTCGCGCCGTCGCAGCCCGTCGCCGGCGGGAAGCTCGTGCCGCCGCCGCTGCCGTTCGTCGTCCCGCCTTGCTTGCTCGAGCAGGCGACCAGCAGGACGAGGACGAGGCGGCGCATCACCCGCCGGAGCCTACCACCACGCGAAAGCCTTCGAGCGTCCATGGCGGCGCGGCGAGCCGCTTGCGATCCGTGAGGTCGAGGTGCATCGGCGTGATGCTGTTGCGCCCCTCGGCGATCGCGACGCAGTCCGTGCCCGCGACATGCTCGTGCCCGGCCGGCCCGCCGCCGACCCAGTAGTACGGCCGCCCGCGCGGGTCCTGACGCTCGGCGACGTCGTCCTCGTAGAGCCGGCGCCCGAGCGTCGTCCACTCGTACGCGTCGGTGCCGTTGCCGGGCATGTTCACGTTCAGCACGGTGCCCGGCGGGATCGGCTCGCCGACCGCGGCCCGCACGACGGCGGCCGCGAACTGGATCGCACCCTCGACGTCCTTCGCACGCGGCGCGAGCGAGCACGCGATGCCCGCGGCGCCGCGCAGCGCGCCCTCGACGGCGGCGGCCACGGTGCCCGAGTAGAAGACGTCGGAGCCGAGGTTGAAGCCATCGTTCACGCCCGACACCACGACGGCCGGCTTGCGATCGCAGAGCTTCAGCACGCCCAGGTACACGCAATCGACCGGCGTCCCCGACAGCGAGTAGCGGCGCGGCGCGACCTCGATCAGCCGCAGCGGCTTGTGCAGCGTGATCGCATGGGACGCCGCCGATCGCTGCCGCTCGGGCGCGACGACCAGCACGTCCGCGAACGGCTCGATCTGGTCCGCGAGCGCCAGCAGGTGGGGCGACTCGATGCCATCGTCGTTCGAGCAGAGGACGAGAGGTCGCATAAAAGTAAAGTGCCGGTCGCTGGGGGCGACCGGCGTTCTCGTCGAGGCGACAGGATTTGAACCTGCGACCCCCAGACCCCCAGTCTGGTGCGCTACCAGGCTGCGCTACGCCTCGATTGGCTGGGGTGTACTTACTCGATCGCTAAACCGGCGGCAACCCGTTGAGGATGTTCTTGAGGACCTGGCTGGGTTTGAAGGTCAAAACACGGCGGGCCGGGATCAGGATCGGCACCGCCCGCTGCGGATCGCGACCCATGCGGTCCTTCTTGTCGCGCACCACGAAGTTGCCGAACCCCGAGATCTTGATCTTCTCGCCGCGCTCGAGGGTCTCCTTGACCACGTTGAACACGGTCTCGACGATTTCAGCCGCTTCCTTCTTGGAGAACCCGCCTACCTTCTCGTAGACGGCCTCGATAATGTCGGCTTTGGTCATTCGCGCCATGTCCCCACACTATCGCTAACGCCCTGGATTCGCTAGAGATCCCCCGGCGTTCGCCGTAACTCCAATGGACAACTGGCCCAGCGGGAGATCCGGGCGTGGCTGGCGATCACCGATGGCCAGGAGCTCGAGGGCTACTGCTGATACAGCTTCACGAGCTTCTGTTGCAGCGTCGGCGGTGCGTACTGGTAGCAGGTGTTCGGGGGCAGCGTCTTCATGCAATCGCCGACCTCGACGGTCCAGCGATCCTTCTTGCACGACGCGAGATACGCCTTTGCGCGGGGCGTCCACCACGTCTTCTCCCACGACTGCGGGCCTAGCTTCTCGACGCGCGTGGTGACCGCCGCGATGATGTCGGGACACGCCGACGCTTTCACCAGCTCGATCTTCACCTGCGGATACTTCGCCGGCGCATCGTAGGCGCGCGACCACAGCTCGCGCCGCTCCTGCTCGCGCCGGTTGGCCTCGCTGTGCATCGCGGTGAGCTTCACTTGCAGCGGACGCACCTCTTGGTACTGCGAGCAGTACTGCGCCTGCCCGTTCTTCACGCACTCACCGACCTGTGCGGTCCAGCGGTCCCTCTTGCACGACGCGAGGAAGAGATCCGCGCGCGCGGTCCACCACTTCTTCTCCCAGTCGTACGACGCCCGGCCCGCGAAGCGATCGCTCGCCGCTTTGATCAACGCGGCGCACTCTGCGGGCGCGACGAAGTGGAGCTTCGTGTCGGGCACCATCTCCGGAGAGCAGTACGCGATCGATATCTTGTCGCCCTGTTGCTGGGCAATGCACGTGCGCGTCGCCTGATCGAGCCGCAGCGCTTTGCACGTCGCCGCGTGCTTCGCGGCGATTGGCGCGCGGTCCTCGGGGTCGGCGTAGTTGCCGAGCTCGGCCGACGCGAGGGCTTCGCCCACGATCGCGCAGCTCGCGAGCTCGGCAGGCGTACCCATCACATGGGGTGGGCCTTCGTCGGGGCCGGGTTGCTCGTAGCGCGGCACTTTCTCCAGCGGCGCCGAGCACTCGTCGCCGATGCACGCGGGTTCGGGCGGCGGTGCCAACGAGCTCGCCGCCGAGGGCGGAGCGGCGGCAATGATCGTCGGAGCCGGGGATGAAACGCTCGAACAACCCGCGAGCACGACCGATGCCCAAACGCGCATTCCCGGTGGAACGCGCGACCCCACGCTTCGATCCATACGAAGAGCTTAGCGCCGTTGCGCGGGTAGCGCCTCGACCAGCCGCGCCACGATCGCCTCGTGAGCTGCATCGACCTCGACATCGGTCAGCGTGCGCTCGGGCGAGCGGTACTCGATCGACCAGAGCATGCTCTTCATGTTCTCGCCGAGCTTCGCGTCGCGATAGTCCTCGAGCAGGCGCACTCCGTGCACGAGCGGCTCGCGCGTCTGCGCGATGACCTCGGCGATCTTGCCAGCGGCGATCGTCGATTGCAGCAGCAGCGACACGTCGCGCGACGATCCGGGGAACTTCGCGATCTGCGTCATCTGGGCGGGCCGCGCGAGCGGCACGCGATCGATCTGAACGTCGAACACGTACGCGGGCCCGCTCACGCCGAGGCGCTTGCGGACGTCGGGGTGGACCTCGCCGAACACGCCGATCGGGACCTCGATGCCCTCGAGGAACAGCTCGCCGCCGATGCCCGGGTGCAGGAACGGCACGCTCGTCGTCGGCTTGACAATGATCTTGATGTCGCCGGCGATCGAACGGATCGCACGCTCGGCGTACGCCTTCGCGTCGAACACGTCCCACGGCGTACCGTCGCCGATCTGCGCGAGCCGCTTGCCGGCGAACACGCCCGTTGCCCACAGCGGCTCGTCGGCGAGCTCGTTCATCGGACGCTCGGTGAGCCCGGCGCCGCGACGGAGGAACACGCTTCCGACCTCGAACAGCGCCACGTCGGGGCGGCCATACGACTGGTTGCGCGCGATCGCCGCGAGCAGGTTCGGCACGAGCGACGTGCGCATGACCGCTTGGTCCACGCTCATCGGGTTGCGCAGCGCGATCGGTTGCGTGCGTCGATCCGTGGGCGCCAGCCCGAGCGCTTGGCATCGCTCGACGGATTGGAAGCCGAACGTGATCGCCTCGGACAGTCCGGCGGCCGCGAGCGCGTTGCGACACCTGTCGCCGCGATCGATCGGCCCCACGCCGGGCGCTTGGCGCAAGATCGGCAACGTCGACGGTACTTGCTCGTAGCCCACGACGCGCAGGATCTCCTCGATGACATCGATCTCGCGCGCGATATCGACGCGCGCACTCGGCGGCGTGACATCGAACACCGCATCGGTCGATGCGCTCTGCGTGGCAACGGCGCAGCCGAGTCGCTCGAGCGCGTCCTTGCACGTCGACGCTTCGAGCGCGACGCCGGTGACCATGCGCACGCGCGACATGCGCACGGGAATCGACGCGATGGTCCGCTTGCCGGGATAGCTATCCACGAGCGCGCCCGCGACCGTGCCGCCGGCCACGTCGGCGAGCAGCTGCGCGGCGCGCGCCGACGCGAGCGCCGCGAGCTCCGGATCCACGTTGCGCTCGAAGCGATGCGACGCCTCGCTGTGCAGGCCGAGCCGGCGCGCTGTCCGGCGAACGGACAGTGCACGGAAGCTCGCGCTCTCGAGCAGCACGTTGCGCGTCTTGTCGGTGACCTCGGTCTCGAGGCCGCCCATCACGCCGGCGAGCGCGATGCCTTTGTCGCCATCGCGGATCACGAGATCACCCGGCATCAGCGTCCGCTCGATCTTGTCGAGCGTGGTGAACTTCTCGCCGTCCTTGGCGGGCGAGATGCCGATGACTCCTGCCGTCAGCGTGTCCGCGTCGAACGCGTGCAGTGGCTGGCCGAGCTCGAACATGACGTAGTTCGTCACGTCGACGACGTTCGAGATCGAGCGCACGCCGACGCCGCGCAGCCGGTGCGCGATGCGACGCGCCGCGAAGTTGCTCGGCTGCCCGACGGTGACGCCCTCGATGCGAAGCGCGGTGTACCGCGGGCACAGCGACGCGTCGGCGATCGCGATCGTGGTCGCATCCGGCGCGCTCGCGAGCGTGGCGCCCGCCGGCCACACCACGCGACCGCGCAGCATGGCGACGAGCTCTTGCGCGACGCCGATGTGACCGAGCACGTCGCCGCGATTCGCGGGCGCGTTGATCTCGAGCATCCAGTCGTCGAGGCCGAGCGCCTTCTGCGCGGGCGAGCCGAGCGCTGTGGTGTCGTCGGCGTCGAGCACGATGATGCCCGCATGTGACTCGCCGAGGCCGAGCTCGTCCTCCGCGCACAGCATGCCGGGCGAGTCGATGCCCTTGACCGCCTTGGTCGCGAGCGTGATCGGTCCGTTCTTGCCGGGCAGCACCGCGCCGGGCTGCGCCCACAGCACGCGACGTCCCGGCGCGGGCACGTTCGGCGCACCGCACACGACCTGCGTCGCGGATCCGTTGCGCTCGGTGATCACGTCGACGAGCGTCAGCTTGTCCGCCTGCGGATGCGGACGCTTCGCGACAACTTCGGCGACGACAACACCCGAGAACCCCGCGCCGAGGTTCGTCATGCCCTCGATCTCGAGGCCACCGCGCGTGAGCGCCTTCGCGCCCTCCTCTACCGTCGGCAGCTTGTCGAGATCGACGAGCTCGAGCAGCCAGCTCCAGAGGACCTTCATCAGAATTGCTCCAGAAAGCGAAGGTCGCCTTCGTAGTAGTACTTGATGTCGTTCACGCCGTGGCGAAGCATCGCCATGCGCTCGAGACCCATGCCGAACGCGAAGCCGGTGTACTTCTCGCTGTCGATCTTGCAATGCGCGAACACGTCGGGGTCGACGACACCCGCGCCGCCGATCTCGACCCAGCCCGTGCCTTTGCACAGACGGCACCCCGAGCCTCCGCAGAAGCTGCACTGCATGTCGATCTCGGCGCCCGGCTCGACGAACGGGAAGTAGCTCGGGCGCAGGCGCACCGTCAGGTCCTTGCGGAAGAACCGCGACACGAAGTGGATCAGCACGCCCTTGAGATCCGCGAACGAGATGCCCTCGTCGACGGCGAGCCCTTCGATCTGCGTGAACATCGGCGAGTGCGTCGGATCGTCGTCGCGGCGATAGACCTGCCCCGGCGCCACGATGCGGATCGGCGGCGCTTGCGTCAGCATCGTGCGGACCTGCACGGGCGACGTATGCGTGCGCAGCACGATCTCCTCGGACACGTAGTAGGTGTCCTGCATGTCACGCGCGGGGTGATCCTTGGGGATCGCGAGCGCTTCGAACGTGTTCCAGTCGGTCTCGATCTGCGGGCCATCCGCGACGACGAAGCCGAGCTCGGAGAAGATCTGCACCGCCTCCTGCCGCACTTGCGTGAGCAGATGGAGGTGACCGCTCGCGATCGGTCGCGACGGCAAGGTCACGTCGAGCGTGCGCGCGAGGTCGAGCTTGGCCGCTTCTTCGGCGTTCTTGGCCAACCGCGCGGCGACCGCCGCCTCGATGAACTGCTTCAGCTTGTTGAAGCGCGCGCCTGCCTTGGGCTTGTCCGCGTTGCCGAGCTTGGGCAGCTCCGCCTGCAGCGCGGACATCGCGCCCTTCTTGCCGAGATACTCGGCCTGCTTCTTACGCAGCTCTTGCTCGTCGCGGATCGCTTCGATCTCGGTCGCGAAGCGCGACTCGAGCTCTTCCGCTTTGGTGATCAGATCAGAGAGTTCCATGGAGACCCCGAAACGAAAAAAACGGCGACTCTTGCGAGCCGCCGCGATTCAACCATCGAACCGTAACAGCTACGCCGAAGCGAGCTGCTTGAACGCCACCGGGTCGCTGATCGCGATCTCGGCGAGCATCTTGCGGTTGAGCTCGATGCCCGACGTGGACAGCTTGCCCATGAGCTTCGAGTAGCTCATGCCGACCGAGCGAGCGGCGGCATTGATGCGCTGGATCCACAGCGAGCGGAAGTCACGCTTGCGGACCTTGCGCGAACGGTACATGTGCATCCACGCGTGCTGCACGGCCTCGTTGGCGATGGCGTGGCAGCTCGAGCGCTTGCCGCGAAAGCCGGACGCGGCCTTCAGGATGCGGTTACGACGACGGCGAGCTTTGAATCCTCGTTTAGCGCGGGGCATGACTAGTCCTTGTACGGCAACAGAACTTCGATCTGGTGGTGGTGCGCATCCGGCACGTAGGCGCCGTTGCGAGCCTGACGCTTGCGCTTCTTGCTCCGCCCCGTGAGGAGGTGGCGCTTGAACACGTGAGCAAACTTGAACTTGCCGGATGCAGTGCGCTTGAAACGCTTCTTTGCACCGGAGTGAGTCTTGACCTTGGGCATAGCTACGTCCGCGGAACGGAAAGGGTGGTTCTTATGCCCTAAGCGCTCGGATCCGACAAGTCCTTTTGTCGGTTTCTCTCGTCGGGCGCAGATCCTCGGATCTGCCCCCGATATCGAAAAAGTTCCGAGGAGTTCTCGGGGCTTCGCTCGTCTCGCTTAGACGCGCTCGGCCTCGTTGACCGGCTCGTCGTCCTCGTCATCGTCATCGACGTCCGCGTTGATCGCGTCCTCGTCGAGGTCGTCATCGTCGTCCGGAGGCGGCGGCGTCTTGCCCGGATCCTTCTTGCCGGGACCGCCCTGGGCTTGGGCTGCCTGTGCGGCCTGGGCCTGTGCAGCCTGGGCCTTCTTGGCTTCCTGCGCCTTGCGGACCACGCCCGGCTTGGGCGCGATGACCATGATCATGCGACGGCCTTCCATGTTGGGCGTCGCTTCGACCGTGGCGATGTCGTTGCAGAGCTCGACCACGCGCTCGAGCACGTTCATGCCCGTACGCGGGTGCGTGATCTCGCGACCACGGAACACGACAGCGAGGCGCACCTTGTTACCGGCTTCGAGGAAGCGACGGATGTGCTTCACCTTGAAGTCCATGTCGTGACCTTCCGTCTTGGGACGGAACTTGATCTCCTTGGTCTCGACGGTGGAGGCGCGCTTGCGAGCCTGCTGCTTCTTCTTCGCTTCCTCGTACTTGTACTTGCCGTAATCCATGATCCGGCAGACAGGCGGGAACGCGCGGGGAGAAATCTCGACGAGGTCGAGCCCCTTCTCCTCGGCGAGGCGGAGCGCTTCGTGCGTCGGCATGATGCCGAGCTGCTCTTCGTCGAGGATGACCCGGATCTCCGGGACGCGAATGCGATGGTTGATGCGAAGACCGGCTTCCGGCCGGCGGCGATCGAAACGTCCAGGCGGCCGACCGTTCATCGTGCGTGACTCATGTGCATGTGACTGTGCTGTTCCTCAGTAGTAGGCAGGCGCAGGTTTTACCCTGGGACCTCGCCCGGTGGGAGCGGTTTCGGCGAAATCCACCACGTGGTAACTCCTCCGTCGAGATGACCGCTCCTGTCACCGTCACGCTTCCCGACGGATCTACCAAGCAAACCCCTGCCGGCACCACGATCGGCGAGTTCGTCGCCACGGCGATCGGACCGGGACTCGCCAAGGCCGCCGTCCTCGCGAAAGCGAATGGCGAGCTCGTCGATCTCGCGCGTCCGCTCGACGTGGACACGAAGCTCGAGATCCTCACGAACAAGACCCCCGAGGCCCTCGAGACGATCCGTCACGACGCCGCACACATCGTCGCGGACGCGGTGCAGCGGTTGTTCCCTGGTACGCAGGTGACGATCGGTCCCGCGATCGAGACCGGCTTCTATTACGACTTCGATCGCGGACAGCCGTTCACCGAAGCCGAGCTCCTCCAGATCGAAGAGCTCGCGAACAAGATCATCGCCGACGACTCGAAGTTCGTGCGCACCGAGGTCAGCGCCGAGGAAGCGAAGCGTCTGTTCGAAGGCAAGGGCGAGAAGTTCAAGGTCGAGATCATCGACGACATCATCGCGCGCGGCGCGAAGACGCTGACGCTGTACTCGCACGGCGACTGGGTCGACTTCTGCCTCGGGCCCCACGGTCCGTCGACGGGACGCGTCGGCATCATCAAGATCCTCTCGTCGAGCGCGGCGTACTGGCGCGGCGACTCCAAGAACAAGACGCTCCAGCGCATCTACGGCACCGCGTTCTTCGACAAGAAGGGCCTCGACGCGTGGCTCAAGCAGCGCGAAGAAGCGGAGAAGCGCGATCACCGCCGGCTCGGCAAGGAGCTCGATCTCTTCCACTTCCACCCCTACTCGCCCGGCGCTGCGTTCTGGACGCCCAAAGGCACGGCGCTCTACACGACGCTGGCGACGTACATGCGCCAGCTCGCGCTCGGCTCGGGGTACGTCGAGATCAAGACGCCGCTCCTCTACAACAAGGGGCTGTGGGAGACGTCCGGTCACTGGGGCAAATACAAGGAGAACATGTTCCTCGTCGAGGACTCCGAGCTCCGCGCCGCGGGCGATCCGGAGCCGTACAGCTTCTCGCTGAAGCCGATGAACTGCCCGAGCCACCACCTCTATTACGGGTTCAAGAAGCAGTCGTACCGTGATCTGCCGATGCGCCTGCACACGCAGGACGTGCTCCACCGCAACGAGGCCGCGGGCTCGCTCGGCGGCCTCACGCGTGTGCGCCAGTTCGCGCAGGACGACGCGCACATCTACGCGCGCGAAGATCAGATCGCCGACGAGGTGCAGCGCTTCGTGAAGCTCCTCGATCACGTCTACAACGCGGTCGGTCTGCAGTACACCGCCAAGTTCGCGACGCGTCCGCCGCAGCGCATCGGCGACGACGCGATGTGGGATCGCGCGGAGACCGCGCTCAAGGCAGCGCTCGACGGACTCGGCCTCGCGTACGAGCTCAAGCCCGGTGACGGCGCGTTCTACGGTCCCAAGATCGACTTCGATGTCTCCGACTCGATCGGTCGCAAGTGGCAGCTCGGCACGATCCAGCTCGACTACGCGGCGCCCGAGCGCTTCGATCTTTCGTACGTGGGCGAGGACGGCAAGCTGCACCGCCCCGTGGTGCTCCACCGCGCGATCTATGGATCGTTCGAGCGCTTCATCGCGATCCTCATCGAGCACTTCGCGGGTGCGTTCCCCGCGTGGCTCGCGCCGGTGCAGGTCGCGATCGTGCCGGTCACCGACAAGGTGAACGAGTACGCCACCAAGGTGCGCGAGCGCCTCGAAGCGCGCGGCGCACGCGTCGTCTGCGATATCTCGAACTGGACGATGCAGGCCAAGATCCGCGACGCATCGCTGCAGAAGATTCCGTACACGCTCGTCGTCGGCGAGAAAGAAGCCGCGGCGGATCAGGTCACGGTGCGCACGTTCGGCAACGAGAAGGCAAAGGCCGACACGATGTCGTTCGACGCGTTCGCCGAGCGGCTCGCGAACGAAGCGCGCTTCCCGTAGCTACGCTAGCGGCGATCGATCGCCCACGCGATGCACGGCTCGCTCGCGCCGTCGAGCTCGAGGCGCGCGCCGCTCGCGACGTTCACGACGAGCGCGGCAGTGGCCGGCGCTTTCATCGTCGGCGCGGCCACGCTCGTCGCGTCGCTCGTGAAGCGAAACGTCCACGTGGTGGTGTCGTTGGCGAGCGAGCCGCGCATGCGGATCATCGGCGACTCGACGTCGAGATCGAACCTGCGATCGAGCGACGCGTCGTGAATGCCGAGGTGCAGCTCGCCCTCGCAGCCGAGCTCGACGTACGCCATGCGCGTCGCCGTGGAGCACACCGCGATCGTGTCGTCGGGGAGCGCGCGGCACATGTCGTCGACGCCGTGGATCCAGCCGCTCGTGTGCACCCACTGCTCGCGGAGCATCTCGATCCGTCCCGCGTCGGTGTCGAAGCTGCACGTCAGCTCGCCCTGCTTGCAGCCCGCGGACGACGGCGCGATCGCCAGGCGCGAGGGAAGCGCACGCGCGGTCGCCGTTCGCGGGTGCACGTAGACCGTACCGCCGACGACGCGCTTGCCGCCGTCCACCGTCTGTGTCGCGGCGATGCCGAGGATCTGATCGGGGACGTCGCACAGAAACGTCAACGGCTCGCGCGCGGTGCCCACGTCCATCTCCATCGCCGCGGCGTGCGTGAGGCGAAACGGATCGTCCGCCGGGCGCGGCGGCAACGCGGGCAGCGAGGTCGGCGTCGCGCATCCCACTTCGGCGGCCAGGCGCGGCGGCTCGGTCACCGACGGAGGCGGCGGCGGTTTGGGGCAACCCGCGACCAGGACCAGCACGACAGCGCAGCGCATGCGGCAGGTATACGATGTCGCCGTGCGCTGGGTCGCCCTCCTGATGCTCGTAGCCTGCGGGCGCGTCGGCTTCGATGCGCGTGGCGTGGGCGCGAGCGACGCGAGCCTCGATGATGCTGCGCTCGGCGATGCGACGATGACCGACGGCATGTTCACGCAGGACGACTGCACCGAGCCGGGCCTCCTCCTCTACCTCGCGTTCGACGAGACCGACGGCGCGATCGCCCTCGACTCGTCGGGCAACGGCTACCACGGCGCGCTCGAGGGATTCACCGCCACCACCCGTGTCCCCGGCAAGAAGGGCAACGCGCTTCACTTCGACGGCGTGGATGACAGCGTGGTGATCGGCGAGCCCGATGCGCTCGACGATATCGGCGCGATGACCACGTGCGCGTGGGTCCTGCGCGACGCAGAAGGTACGACGTACGAGACCATCATCGACAAGTCGTTCGACGGATACTCGGAGGGCTGGAACTTCTACCTGCGCCCCGACGGCGGCCCGGGGTTCTACACGAACTACGACGCGTACGCCGAGGTTGGTCCGGTCCCGCTCGGCGACTGGCGGTTCGTGTGTGGATCGTGGGACGGAGCGAGCGGCTCGACCGGGATTCGCCTGTACCGCGACGCCGTGTCTCCGCTCGTCGTTCGCCTCGGCCTCGGGATGGCGTTCGCGAGCGACGCAGCGCACCCGATGACGATCGGTCGAGGTGCGGCCGGTGGATACGAGCTCTTCGGCACCCTCGACGAGGTGCGCATCTACGATCACGTCCTCAGCGAGCCGGCGATCGCCGCGCTGTTCGCGTGCACGCAGGCTCCCTAGCAGCGGCGACATGGACGCCTCAGCGTACGCGAGGAGCACCGCGTCCATGACGCCCCGCCCTGCAGGCTCACTTCGAGTCAGGTCAAGCGGAGCCGCTGGACCGTCGAAGAAACCCGAATTTTCGTAGGCACATGCGGGATTGAACCGCAGACCCCCACCGTGTCAAGGTGATGCTCTCCCACTGAGCTATGTGCCTTTAGGGGCTCTTTAAGTACGGGATGAGATGGCGGTCGTCAAGATCGCGCGATGAACATCGCGGTCATTGGCGACCATGAAGTGATGGATTGTCGGATCTCGGGGCACTGACCCTTCCGGTGCACGCAGGTGAGTGACCCGCGCGTCAGACCAGGATCGACGCTGTGGGTTGGTTTGGGCCCTAGAAGCGGCGTAGACTTGGACCCTTAGACAACCTTATCGGGCCTCGCCGAGGTCCGATGGATGTACGGGTGAGGCCCTGACATCACTGTCATGGATATCCAGGTCGGACAGACCCTCGACAAGTACGAGTTGCTCGAACGAGTCGGGCAAGGCGGGATGGCGATCGTCTATCGAGGCCTCGACCGATCGCTAAAGCGCGTGGTCGCGATCAAAGTGCTGCACAAGCATCTGGCCGACTACCAGGAAGCGCGCGATCGCTTCGAGCGCGAGGCGCAGGCGGTCGCGAAGCTGCGCCACGAGAACATCCTCGAGATCTTCGACTTCAGCGCCAAGCCCAACTCCGAGGCGTACATCGTCACGGAGTTCATCGACGGCCAGACGCTCAAGCAGGTCATCACCGCGCGGCCGATCGCGTATCCGGAGATCGGCGCGATGCTGATCCTGCAAGTGGGGCGCGCGCTCGCTCACGCGCACGCCGGCGGGATCCTGCATCGCGACGTGAAGCCCGAGAACATCATGATCCGCTCCGACGGGGTCGTGAAGCTGATGGACTTCGGCATCTCGCACATGGTCGACCTCGAGCGGCTCACCGTGACCGGGCAGCTGCTCGGCTCGCCGGCGTACATGGCGCCCGAGCACGTCGAGGGACGGCCGCTCGATTTCCGCACGGACGTGTTCGCCCTCGGAATCGTGCTGTACCAGCTGTGCGTCGGGAAGCTGCCATTCGAGGGCAAGAACCCGCACGAAGTGCTGAAGCGCATCGCCGAGTGCCGGTTCAACGATCCGCGCATGGCGAACCCGCGCATCGGCAATCGCCTGGGGCGGATCATCTTGCGTGCGATGGCGCGCGAGCCGGCGGATCGCTACGCGGCGATCGGCGAGATGGTGACGGCGCTCGAGGGATACCTCGAGGAGAGCGGCATCGCGGCGGACAAGCTGTCCGGCGAGCTCGCGCGCTACTTCTCGGCGCCGGGCTCGTACGAGCATGCGCTGAACGCGCGGCTCGTCGATCACTTGACGAAGCGCGGGTCCGAGCTGCTCGCGAAGGACGAGCGCGCGGCGGCGCTCGACGTGTTCGATCGCGTGCTCACGCTCGATCCCAAGAACGAGAAGGTGCTCGCGATCCTCGACGGGCTCAATCGCCGTCAGCTGTGGACGCGGATCGCCATGGTCGCTGGCGCGGCGGTCGTCATCGGTGGCGGCGCGTTCATGATCCACAAGAAGACCGAGCCGCCGGGCGCCGAGTCACCGGTCGTGTACGAGCCGAGCACGCCGCTGTGGGGACAGCGCCACGCCGTGGTGTCGCGGGACGATCAGCCGCCGCCGGTTCCCGTCGCCGACGCGAGCGCCGAGCCCGATGCCGTGGCGGTCGGCTCGAATAGCGGCGGCAGCGGGCCGGTGCGTCCTGCGATCCCCGACGCGGGTGTGATCGTCGTGGAGCCCACGCCGCAGACGTTCGAGGTGAAGGTCACGGCGTTTCCAGCGCAGGGCACCGAGATCGATTTCGGCGACGGCAACTGGATCAAGTTTACCGAGGGCATGACGCGAACGTTGAGCGCGAAGGCTCGCGCACGTGCACGCAATGCGTGCTGCGTGATGGACGAGGAAGAGATCGCGTTTGGCGCGTCGCAGGTGAACTTCACGCTCGACTGGCGCCCCGCGACGATCACGCCCAAGTGCGATGACAAGTCCGTCATCGTGTCGGTCGGCGGCCGCCAGGCCACGCTCGATCAGCGCGTGACGATCACGTTCGAGGGAATGTTCGATACCGACACCAAAGAAGTCGTCTTCACAACGCCCGACAACAAGTACCCGTCGAAGAAGGTGACGGTGGGTGCCGGGCAGAGTCTGGTCGTGACGTGCGGAGAGTAGCCGTCGCCTTCATGATCGCGCTGCTCTCGTCGACCGCAGCCGCGTCGCCTTCGGGGGACCTCGACAAGGGTCGCCTGAGCTTCAAGGCGCGCGACTACGACTCCGCGATCAAGGCGCTGAACCTGGTGCTCTATCCCGAGCCCCTGCTCTCTCGCGCGTCGGAGCTCGTCGAGGCGTACATCCTGTTCGGCGCGTCGCTCTACGAGACGGGCAACCGCGAGCGCGCGCGCCGCGAGTTCCAGCAAGCGCTACAGCTCGAACCCGATCGCTCCATCAGCACGCTGCAGTTCTCCGAGGGTGCAGTGCGCCTGTTCGACGACGTGAAGACCGACCTCGCGGCGCAGAAGCGCCGGCAGGACGAAGCCAAGCGCATCGCCGAGACGCAGGCCGCGATCGAGGCGTACAAGCGCTCGCTCGTCGTCTACGAGGCCACGCCGTTTGGTTACAACTTCCTCCCGTTCGGCATCGCGCAGTTCTCGCAGAAGCGCTACGTGCCGGGCACGCTGTTCGCCGCGGGACAGGTCGCGACGCTCGCCGCGAACGTGTCGATCTACGTCTATTTGGTCGGCACGTATGGCTTCTCGAACGAGCGCGTGCCGCGCAGCGACGGGCTCCGTGTCCGCCGGTTGCAGCAGTTCCAGATCGGTACGGGCGTCGCGTTCCTCGGGCTCTATGGACTCTCGATCTTCGACGCGATCCGGCACTACAAGCCGCGCCTTCGCGTCGAGGGCGACGACTCGCTGATCCCGCAGGAGCTGCGGCAGCAGAACGACACGCCCGCGCCTGCCAAGGGCGAGCGCAAGCTGAAGAAGGTCTCGCTGGCCGACCGCCTCTGGGGCGGCCTGCGCGTTGCTCCGATGTTCACCGACGAGAGCGTCGGCATCGGGTTCGGTTGGGAGAACGACTAAATGCCGTCACTTCGCCTCGCATCACCGGGCCATCGGCCGATGGTCTACAGCCTTCACCCCGACAAGAAGCTCACGTCGATCGGGAGCTCGCCCGACAACGACATCGTGTTGCCCGATCCGCTCGTGCAGGATGGCTTCGCGATCCGGTTCGACGGCCAGATCTACACGCTGCTCGCGCTGAAGAAGACCGACTTCGTCGTCAACGGCAAGAAGCGCGGTAAGCACAAGCTCTCGCACGACGACCGGATCGTGATCGGCAGCTGCGAGCTGCGCTTCGTGATGATCGACGAGAGCGCGCCGCGCGAGGACGAAGCCGGCGAGACGATCGCCGACATCGACGCGTACACCAAGCTCTACGAGTTCTCGGAGCGCCTGATCCACCAGCGCGATCTGGGCGAGCTCCTCGACGCGCTGATGGACGCCATCGTCGAGATCACCAACGCGGACAAGGGATTCCTCGTGCTGCTCGAGGGCGAGACCGTCGACGTGAAGGTCGCGCGCAACCTCAACAAGGAGAACATCGCCGACGCGGTCGGGCAGCTGTCCGACTCGATCGTCGCGAAGGTGATCCGCACGCGCAAGCCGGTCATCGTGTCGGACGCGATGCGCGACGACGAGTTCGCCGCCGCGAAGAGCGTGATGCAGCTGAAGGTCTCGAGCGTCATCTGCGTGCCCCTGCTCGACCGCGGCCGCCTCATCGGCCTCATCTACGTCGGCAACGACTCGATCCGCGATCTGTTCCAGCAGGACACGCTGCGCGTGCTCTCGGTGTTCAGCGCGCAAGCGTCGCTCATCGTCGCCAACGCGCTCCTGCTCAACGAGATGCGCGTCGACAATCGGCGCCTGCACGAGCGGCTCGAGCAGTATCGCTTCGGCGAGATCGTGGGCACGAGCCCGCCGATGCAGCAGGTGTTTCGCAAGGTCGAGAAGATCAGCGCGACCGATATCTCCGTGCTCATCACCGGCGAGACCGGCACCGGCAAGGAGCTCATCGCGCGCGAGATTCACAATCGTTCGCCGCGCGCCGGCAAGCCGTTCATCACGATCAACTGCGGCGCGATTCCCGAGAACCTCCTCGAGAGCGAGCTGTTCGGTCACGTGAAGGGCGCGTTCACGGGCGCGGTCGCGAACAAGCAGGGCAAGTTCCAGGCGGCGGACGGCGGCACGCTGTTCCTCGACGAGATCGGCGAGATGCCGATCGAGCTCCAGGTGAAGCTGCTCCGCGCCCTTCAGGAGAAGGTCGTGTTCCGCGTCGGCGACACGAGGCCCGAGACCGTCGACATCCGCATCGTCGCGGCCACCAATCGCGAGCTCGAGAAGGAGATCGCGAACGGTCGCTTCCGCGAGGATCTCTACTATCGCCTGAACGTCGTCAACGTCGAGCTGCCGCCGCTGCGCGCGCGCGGCGACGACGTGCTCGTCATCGCGCGCTATCTGTTGTCACGGTACTCGCGCGAGTACGACGCGAAGGTGAAGGGCCTGTCGCCGAACGCCGCGGTCGCGATTCGCAAGCACAATTGGCCCGGCAACATTCGCGAGCTCGAGAACCGCATCAAGAAGGCGATCGTTCTGTGCGAGTCCACCGTGATCGGCCCCGACGATCTCGGGCTCACCGGCGACGCGCTGCCGCAGATCCTCACGCTCGCGGAGGCCAAGGACAAGTTCCAGCGCGACTACATCAACGAGGTGCTCGCGCTCAACAACGGCAATCGCACGAAGACCGCGCGCGACCTCGGGGTCGATCCGCGAACCGTGTTCCGCCACCTCGAGAAGGAAGGCGAGCCCGGCGACAACTCGGAGAGCGCCTGAATCGCGTGTGACGGAAGCCCTATCAACCACCCCGCACCCATGACAGCCATGTCGGAGCCACGCCGTCTCGATCGCCCCGATCTCGGGGATAAGCCCGCGACATCACGACGAGGATCCTCGGTGGTGCATTGCGTGCATGGTGGTCGGGCGTTCGTGCGCTTGGTTGGCTTCATGCTGTTCACCACCGGATGCGTCCTGCCGCCCTCGCTCTCCGTCGACGAGTCGGATGCCGGTATGAACTCGCCGCCAGCGATCACGGCGGTGCGCTCGAGTGATCAGGAGCTGCCCGAGCCCGGACCGGTCGTGTTCGAGACCGGCATCAACGCGGGTATGATGAGCATCTCGCTCGTCGACACCGACGTGAATGACACGCTGTACGTGAGCCTCTTCGTCGACTACTTCGTCAGCTCGCCGACGCCTCCGCGCGCGACGTGTACCGCGGCACCCACGGGGACCTCGCAGCGCACGGCGACGTGCGATCTGACCGCGCTCTGCACCGAGTTCGACGTGCAGCATCCCGGTCGCTTCTTGACCGTCCAGGTGTTCGATCGCGAGCTCGCCGAGAGCGGCCCGCCGCGCTTCAAGCTGATGAAGGGCGACGGCGGCATGACCACGAGCCGCAGCTACTTGCTCAACTGCCAGGGGCCCTCGTGAGCTCGCGGCGACTCCTCGCGATCGCGCTCGTGTCCGGGTGCCTCACGGTACCCGAGGCGCCCGAGCGCGAGTGCTCGACGACCGCAGACTGCAACGGCGTCGAGGTCTGCGAGGACGGCACGTGCTGGGGCGATCCGCCCGCGGGCGAGTTCGCGATCGTGATCTCGCCGCCGATGGAGCGCCCCGATCTCGTGTCGCGCGAGATCAGGCTCGGCTCGATTCGCCCGGACGGTCGCATCGATGGCCTCGTGTTCGAGCGACCCGTGACGTTCGCGGGGCGACTCTCGACGATGTGCACGCCGCCGCTCGAGTGCGATCGCGCGATGCTCCGCGCGAACGTGACGATCACGCGCGGCTCCTTGTTCGACGGCGGCCCGGGCTTTCGCCTCGTCACCGAGACGGTTCCGGACAGCGACGGACCCAAGTTCGACGTGAAGCTCCCGCCGGGCCATCCCGATGTTCCGTACCTCGTGACGATCGTGCCGATGCCGCGCGGTGATGGCCCGGCGACGACGGGCGCGCGCCTCGCGGAGGCGGTGCCGCCGATGCGGTTCCAGCTGCCGCTGCTGACCGACACGACAAAGACATTCACCCTCGGCGGGCTCGCGCTGCCGACGGTCGAGGGGACGCTGCTCGCGTCCGACGGTGGTGGCCTCGAGGACTATCGCGTCGTCGCGATGGGGCGCTGGGATGCGAGCGCACCGATGACCGAGGTCTCGACGGTGGCGTACACGCAGTCCAACGGCGCATTCCGGCTGACGCTGTCGCCGGATCTCGTCGGGAGCGTGGAGATCGTCGCGCGGCCGTCGGATCCGCCGAGCGCGCGGCCCCCCCTGCACGTGATCGACGTCCCGCCGGCGGTCGGCGTGCAGCGGA
>JAEYYV010000264.1 GCA_023428295.1 Pseudomonadota bacterium | reverse complement strand
CACGACGGTGCGAAAGTTCTCGAAGCTGCGATAGCCGAAGGCTCGCTTCTTGAGCATCTGGACGACGGAGTTGATGGCCTCGCTGCCGGCGTTGGTGATGCGGTGCTTGAAGTAGGTGAGCACGTTGTGCAGGTGCCGCTTCACCATCGCGGCGACCTTCTTCACGGGCGTGAGTCTCGAGCGCACAGCCCAGCTGTACCAGCGCTTGTACCAGCGCTCGCCAGCGGCACGGCTTGGTTGCTTCCACAGGTCACGCAGGGACTCCTTGAGTGCCCACGCGCGGGCAGTCTTGAGGTTCGATGCACGGAGCTTGGCGAAGGCGAGCTTGGTCTCGAGGTTGGCCTTGGAGTGGACGAGATTCTCCTCGCCGTAGAGCCAGAGGTGCTTGGAGCCGACGAGACGATCGTCGCCGTCTGCGCGCAGCGCCTTGTTCTCGGCACGCCGAACCTGGTCGAGCGCTTTGTTGATGTGGCCGACGATATGGAAGCGGTCGAACACGATCTTGTCGTCAGCGTCGTCGACGATCGCGCGCAGCTGTTGGATGTACGGCTCCCACATGTCCATCGCGATCGCCTCGACGGCGGAGAGGTCGTTGATGGAGTAACGACCAAGGCATCGCAACACGCTGTCCTTGGTCCGATCCTCGGCGAGATCGATGACATGTCCTTGCTCGAGGTCGCAGACCATCGTCGCGTAGCGCTGACCTTTAGCGAGCGACTTCTCGTCGATGCCGAGAACCTTCGGCACCGTGTGCGGTCGTCGCGCCATACCGCGAGCCACGGCTCGCTCCATGATGTGGTGCGCTTCGTCCCAGCTGATGTCGAGGATCGTCGTGGCCCCCGTGATGCTCGTCTCGAGCAGCACCGCGATCGCGAACCGCTCGAACAACGCCGTGAACCTCGCTTTGGGCTCAGCCCACGAGACACGCACCTGACGTACGCCGTGCTCCGGACACTTCACGCGAGGGATGCGCGCGTGGAGGAACGTCTGGAACCCGCAACTATCGAGGTGGCGCCAGACACGCTCACCGTCGTGGTCGTGAAGTCCGAACGGCTTGCTGCACTCGGGACAGGTCCACGCCTTCGCCTTCTCGTGCTTCGCGAAGACGTCAACCCGCTGCTGTTTCATGTCGAGCTCGACGCGGTCGACGGTCCACGGCTTCTCAAGCCCCAAGAGCTGACGGTAGAGATCGGTGTCCTGCACCGACCAAACCTACCGCCATCACGCGGCGCTCTCACGTCCGCAGCTGACCTCGTCGGAGACCCACCCGAAACCCGGAAGCGGCAAAAAGACAAAGTGGATGAACAATACGATTCTCGTGTCGAACGCTATCGCGACGACCTTCGTGCTGCGCTCGCGGAGTTCTGTGGAGTTGCCGCGAACTTCATCGAACGCGCTTACCAGCTATCTGTCGAGCCGGCGATTCAGATTGCCGAGGATCGCGGAACCGAACTGCAGGCGGATATGGTCGTTCACGTGCGTCAGCTCAAGGAGCACGTATTGACAGCATCGACGGTGGCGGAGGCCAAGGCAGTGTCCGTTCTGCTGCTTCTCGACGATGCTGCACTGCGCGGGGATATCGAGTTCATTGCACTTAGAGACTGGGACGTGCCGGTTACCAAGACAGATCTCGAGGCGTTCGCATCGGACATCGAGCACAGGCGCGCGCGACTTACCGAATTGACGAGGAAACTGGTAGGACTATTCGTGCCCGTGCGGCCTAAACGCGATGAACTGGTTGAGCCAGCGCCACCACCTCGTGCAGTGCTGCGGTGAGCGACATGTTAGGGAGGCGAAGCGATCTACTTTGGTGTTGACGCCAAGTACGGTAAGGATAGCGAGCACGGCAACGGATACGAGCGATGGGCAAGCCGAGCATCGTCGTAGCGGACATCGAGCTTTCGGTGCGGGCGTTCGGAACGAAGCACTGCATCTTGCCGTCCCTCGGGTCCTGCCGTGTTGGTAAGCATCTGGGCTGAAGGATGCGTGCGCGGAGATCCCTGTATAGAGCGCCCGCTCCAGCAGCCAGCGTCGTCCCGGATCAGCTGAGTTCGATCGGCACGTGCGACTATTGCCGGGCTTGTGCTTGGAGACACCCTCGGCGATCTTGCTCAATCAACAGCGTGCTCAATCGAACCAATCGAACAGCGCAGCTCGCACAATGCCGCCCCGCACAACCTGCTTTCAACGTGGCGAGATCGTGTCAGAGAGATCTTGAACATCTTGAACGGCTCTACACGAGAGCATTCGTGCGCGAGAACAGGAGGCCGACCTGCTTCTCGGTGTGCTTGACGCGGTCCTCCCAGCGC
Source organism: Pseudomonadota bacterium (assembly GCA_023428295.1). Taxonomy (GTDB): domain Bacteria; phylum Myxococcota_A; class Polyangia; order Haliangiales; family Haliangiaceae; genus JABFXX01. Next base: position 34,397 of record JAEYYV010000264.1, on the reverse strand, counting down.
TTGAGCACGAACTGATACCCGGAGTCGAACGCCTGCCGCTCGCGATAGGTGATCGCTCCTCGTGGGCGCGCCGGATTTGTTCCATCACGAGCTCGGCGTCGAGCGCGCGCAACCCTTGCTCGATGATCATCGCTCCCTCGTGGTCGAGTAGTCGCGTGCAGTGGTACGCGCGGAGGACGTAACCGTTTAGCAGACCAACACGCTCTCGTCCTCGAGGATCTTGAGGTCGCTCGTGTACGTGGTCGTGCCTCGCGCTGGGTTGGTTCGTGTGGGCGCGAAACCACGCGCGCGCCGCGGACCTGTTGAGCTGCCCGAACGACATTCCGAAGCGATTGAGAGCCGATCGGTAGCTCGGATCACGCAAACGCCTAAGTTTACTTTGTTAAGGGGTGGTTGCGTTTGGGTCGAATTGGTCCTACGGTGAGTTGGTAAGGAGAGGCGACATGCCTGCTACTGCTACATCAGAGCGGATCCGACGTCTCGAGCCAGTTCGCGCTCCACGAGCCGACCGCGCCGAGATCGCGGAGCTGTCTAGCGCCCTGAGCACGCCGGACGACGCGCAGTACGAACTGATCGGTCCTGACGGTGAACGGCATCGCATCCCGCAAGCAGTCGTCTCTGGTCTCGCTCGCATGGCCGAGGTGCTCGCCCGCGGTGACGCCGTGACAATCGTGCCGGTCGGTACCGTTATGACCACGCAGCAGGCGGCCGACCTGCTCAACGTTTCCCGCCAGTACCTCGTCCGACTCCTGGACGAAGGCAAGATTCCGTACGACCGAACCGGGAAACATCGCCGCCTCAAGATCGAGGACGTGATGGCCTTCAAACAGCGTCGCGATGTCGAGCGCGAGGCACAGCTCGACGAGTTGGCGAAGTTGACGGAGGAGTTCGGCGGTTACGACGAGCCCGAGGGCGGGCGCTAGGAACGATAACGAATGCTGGCGGCGCCGTTCAGGGTTGTCCTGGATGCCTGCGTCCTCTACCCGATGCACCTGCGCGATGTCCTTCTGCAGGCGGCCCACGAGGGGATGTATCAGGTCTACTGGTCGAACGAGATCCTCGACGAGGCAACGAGGAATCTCGTCGCGAACTTGCACATCAAGGAAGCGAAGGCTACGCGGCTCGTATCGGTGATGTCCAAGACCTTCCCCGAAGCTGTGGTATGGGACCACGAGCACCTCATCGCGGCTATGCGCAACGATCCCAAGGATCGCCACGTCGTTGCGGCTGCCGTGAAAGTTGGCGCGCAGGTCATCGTCACCGAGAACCTCCGTGACTTCGCACCGCTGCCTGACGGCGTGGAGGCGCAGTCGGCCGACGAGTTCCTCTGCAACCTATTCGACCTCGCGCCCGAGCGCATCATGCGGGTGCTCGAGAAGGTCTGTGCTCGTAGAACGAGACCGCCCGACGACGTCATGGCGCTCGCCGCAGCGACACGGTGCGAGGACTTCGCCGGCCTCGTGCGCCAGTTCTTGGCATTTCGTCCACACGCGAACGCGTTCGACGTCAAGACAATCAAGTTCTGGGGGAAGCCCAGCGACGAGGTGAGCGTGTTGGAGTTCATCTACGTCGATGACAGTTTCGTGCGCGTAGCCTTGCCGAACTCGGAGCTGCATCACCTCGAGCGAGAGCTGCTCGCGTCGCTAGAGCGGAATGCGGTGCGGCAAGAGGCGGCCTCTGGGAGCGCGACGCGTTGGCAGCCGGAGCCGATCCGCGAGCCCAAGGGGACAGGGCCTGAGGAACTCATCGAGGCATTCCGTGTCGTACAGATCTCATTCTACGAGCCGTTCAGCGGCGACACGATCATGATCCGCTTCGAGCATCCAGGCGAGAACGACGCCACGCTCGTCCACTTGACCAACGAAGGCGCACAAACGCTCCTGCAACACACGCGCAACCGGATCGCGTTCCGCCCGTGACATCGAACACCTTCGGGCGGCGATTCCGCCGCGAACGCCAGCTCGAATGGCAGTTCAGGACGAGCAGCCGTTCCGTCCGTAGTCCGCGCGCGTCAACAGGATCGTGTCACGACAGCGGTGACCGAGACGTGTCACGCAGCGTGCGCGAGGCGGTGCAAGCTGGAATCATGGCTGTTCCGACGTCCCGCACTTCGCCGCTCGCACTCGCATTCTGGGGTGCCCACATCGCGGCCCTCGTCGGTGCCATCTGGCTCGGCTGGAGCTGGGCGGCCCTGTGGTGGCTCGTCGGCGGCTACGCCATTCGCATGTTCGCGATCACCGCGGGCTACCACCGCTACTTCGCGCACCGCACGTTCAAGACGGGCCGTGTGTTCCAGTTCGTGCTCGCGCTCCTCGCGCTGTCGAGCGTGCAACAAGGTGTGCTGTGGTGGGCGGCCCATCACCGCGATCATCACAAGAGCTCGGATCAACCCGATGACGTGCACTCGCCGGTGCAAGGTGGCTTCTGGTGGTCTCACGTGGGGTGGATCTTCGCCGCGCGCGACAAGGGCACGAACTACGATCGCATTCGCGACTTCGCGAAGTACCCCGAGCTTCGCTGGCTCGATCGCAACGATCGCCTGGTGGCCGTCTTGTGGGGCGTACCGCTCCTCGCGATCGGTGGCCCGGTGGCGCTCGTGTGGGGCCACCTCGTGCCGATCGTCCTCACCTGGCACGTCACGTTCTGCATCAACTCGCTCGCGCACGTGGTCGGCTCGCGCCGCTACGCGACCACGGATGACTCGCGCAATAACCCGGTGCTCGCCGTGCTCACCCTCGGCGAGGGCTGGCACAACAACCACCACCACTATCAACGCTCGGCGCGCCAGGGCTTCTACTGGTGGGAGATCGACATCACGTACTACGTGCTGAAGCTCCTCGAGGCGCTACGCATCATACGCGATGTCGAGGGCGTGCCGCGCCACGTTCGCGACCGCACGATGGCGCCGAACCGCACGCGCATCCGCGAGCTCGCGACACCCGCGATCGTGACGCCACCGACCTCGGCGCCGACGTAGCTACGCAGCGATCGCCGCGCTGGCCGCCGCGTTCCACAGCTTCGCGTACGCGCCGTCCTTGGCGAGGAGCTCTGCGTGCGAGCCCTGCTCGACGATCCGGCCGCTGTCCATGACGAGGATCGTGTTCGCGTTGCGAATCGTCGACAGGCGATGCGCGATGACAAACGAGGTGCGGTCCGCGCGCAGCGCGGCCATCGCTTGCTGCACGAGCACCTCGGTGCGCGTGTCGACTGACGACGTGGCCTCGTCGAGGATGAGCAGCGCCGGGTTGGCGAGGAACGCGCGCGCGATCGTGATCAGCTGCTTCTCGCCCGCGGACAGGTTGGACGACTCCTCGTCGATCACCGTGTCGTAGCCGGCGGGGAGGGCGCGCGCGAAGCGGTCCACGTAGCTGATGCGCGCCGCGTGGAGCATCTCCTCCTCGGTGGCGTCCGGGTTGCCGTACTTGATGTTGTCGCGGATCGTTCCGGAGAATAGCCACGTGTCCTGGAGCACCATGCCGATCTTCGCGCGGAGCTCGCGCCTCGGGACGCTCGCGATGTCGACGCCGTCGATCGAGATCGTGCCGGAATCGAGATCGTAGAAGCGCATGAGGAGGTTCACGAGGGTCGTCTTGCCCGCGCCGGTGGGACCGACGATGGCGACCGTCTGCCCCGGCCGCGCGACGAGCGAGAGATGTTCGATCAGCGGCACGTCCGGCTTGTAGCGGAACGAGATGTCGTCGAACGTGACCTCGCAGCGCGGCGTGGGGAGCGTGGCGCCGGTCGCATCCGGCGACTGCTCGCTCGCGTCGAGGAGCTCGAACACGCGCTCGGCGGAGGCGACGCCCGATTGCAAGATGTTCGCGACCTGCGCGAGCTGTGAGAGCTGCTGGCTGAACTGGCGCGAGTACTGGATGAACGCCTGCACGCTGCCGAGCAGCATCGCGCCCGAGGCGACGCGAAGTCCGCCCACGACGGCGATCGCGACGTACGTCAGGTTCCCGATGAAGTTGATCGCCGGCATGATGATCGACGACACGAACTGCGCGCCGAACGCAGCCTCGAACAGCTCTTGGTTCTTCGCGCGGAAGCGCTGCTCGATCTGCTTGCGCCGGCCGAACACCTTGACGATCGCGTGGCCGGTGAATGCCTCCTCGATCTGGCCGTTGAGCGCGCCGACGTGCTTCCACTGCGCGATGAAGCCCTTCTGCGCGCGCTTGGCGATCCGCGCGGTGATCACCAAGGACAGCGGAATCGTGACGAGCGTGATCAGCGCCAGCAGCGGCGAGATCACGACGAGCATCACCACGATTCCGAGCACGGTGAGCAGCGCCGAGAGGGTCTGTCCGAGGGTTTGCTGGAGTGCCATGGCCACGTTGTCGATGTCGTTCGTGGCGCGCGAGAGGACCTCGCCGTGCTGCTGGCCGTCGAAGTACGACAGCGGCACGTGCATGAGCTTGTGCTCGACGTCGGTGCGCAAGCGTCGAACCGAGCGCTGCACGATGAAGTTGATGAGGTACATCTGAAGCCACGCGAACAGCGACGCGCCGACGTACAGCACCATCACGAGGACGAGCGTGTGCGTGAGCGCGCTGAAGTCGATGCCCGCGCCGCGCGCCACGCCCAGCGACGCGAGGATCTCGTCGCTCGTGTCCAGCCTCGTCGAGAGATAGCCCTCGAAGATGATGTTGGTCGCGTGTCCGAGGAGCTTCGGGCCGCTGACCGCGAGCGCGACGCTCGCCGCCGCGAGGGCGAGGACAAAGAAGACGAGCGTGCGCTCGGGCGCGAGGCGGCGCAGCAGCCGCTTTGCGGACGGGCCGAAGTGCTTCGCCTTCTGCGGCGGACCCATCTGCATGAACGGTCCGCGCGCGGGCCCGGCCGGTGACTTCTTCTCGCTCATGCGGCCTCCTTCGCTTCGCTCTGTGACTGCACGATCTCGAGGTACGTCGGGCAGCTCGCGAGGAGCTCGCGATGGGTACCCTTGCCGACGAGCGCGCCGTTATCGAGCACCAGGATCTGATCTGCGTCCAGGATGCTCGCCACGCGCTGCGCGACGAGGATCACGGGCGCGTTCGCGATGCGTGGCCGGAGCGCCGCTCGCAGCGCCGCCTCGGTCGACAGATCGAGCGCGCTGAACGAGTCGTCGAACAGGAACACGCCCGGCTCGCGCAGCAGCGCGCGTGCAATGGCCAGGCGCTGGCGTTGGCCGCCGGACACGTTGGTGCCGCCTTGCGCGATCGGCGCCTCGAGCTTCTCGGGCATTGCCTCGACGAAGTCCTTGGCCTGCGCCCCCTCGCGCGCGGCCCACAGCTGCTCGTCGGTGGCGTCGGGGTTGCCGAAGCGCAGGTTGGACGCGACCGTGCCGCTGAACAGATACGCGCGCTGCGGCACCACGCCGATCCGCGTCCACAGCTCCTCGGGATCGCGCTCGCGGACGTCGACGCCGTCGACGAGGACGCTGCCCGCCGTGGGATCGCCCATGCGCGGGATGAGATCGAGCAGCGTGGTCTTCCCCGCGCCCGTCGAGCCGATCAGCGCGGTGATCTGCCCCGGCTTCGCGACGAACGAGATGTCGCGGAGCACGGCGGCCTCGGCACCCGGATAGCGATACTCGGCGCCGCGCAGCTCGACGGTGCCGGTCAGCGACGCGGGGACGATCGGCGATGCAGGCGCGGTCACCGTGGGCTCGATCGCGAAGACCTCCTGGATACGCTCGGCGCACGCGGCGGCGCGCGGGATCATGATCGTCAGGAACGTCGTCATCATGACGGCCATCAGGATCTGCATCAGGTACGCGATGTACGCGGTGAGCGCGCCGACCTCGAGCGAGCCCTGCGCGATGCGCTCCGCGCCGAACCAGAGCACGGCGATGCTCGACGCGTTGAACACGAACATCACGAGCGGCCACATCAGCGCTTGTAGCTTGCCGATGCGAAGGCCAACGGACATCAGCTCCACGTTCGCAGCGTCGAAGCGCTCCGCCTCCCGCGGCTCGCGCACGAACGCGCGGACCACGCGCATGCCGGTGATCTGCTCGCGCAGCACGCGATTGACCGCGTCGAGCTTGGGCTGCATCACGCGGAACAGCGGCACCATGCGGCCGATGATGAGGCCGATGGTTCCGGCGAGGACCGGGATGCAGATCACGAGGAGGAGCGAGAGATCCAGGTCCTCGCGCAGCGCCATCACGATGCCGCCGATGCACATGATCGGCGCCATCACGAGCATCGTCATGCTGACCATGACGAGCATCTGGATCTGCTGCACGTCGTTCGTGGTGCGCGTGATCAGCGACGGCGCGCCGACCTTGCCCACCTCGCGAGCGGACAGCGATCCGACGTGATGCACGATGCCCGCGCGCAGGTCGCGCCCGTAGCTCATCGCGACCTTCGCACCGACGTACACGGCCGCGAGGGAGCACAGGATCTGGACGGCGCTGATGCCGAGCATCTCGCCGCCGGAGACCAAGATGTAGCGCGTGTCACCTCGCGCCACGCCGTGATCGATGATGTCGCCGTTGAGCGACGGCAACAGCAACGAGGCGATCGTGCTGACCAGTTGAAGCCCGACCACGATCCAGATCTTTCCTGCATACGGGCGCAGGTATTTCCGCAAGAGCGAGAGCAGCATCTACTCGTCCTCCTCGACGGTCCCAGCCGTCGTGGCCGCGCAGACTACGCATCGCGCGCCGAAATCACAGTCTTGTAAGCTCGGTGCGTTTCTGCGAGAAGTAAGGTGAGGCGATTCGTCAGGTCGCGAGCCAGTGGTGAGCGAGCTCATTCGTCCTCCTCCTCGCTTCGCACGCGAAGCCCGTCGAGAATGACCGACACGATCTCGGCCGACGAGATCGGTTCGCCGTCGGAGATCCGCGGGTGCGTCGCGGAGAACGCATACGCGCGCAGCGCACGCACCGCGAAGTAGGGTGTCACGCGGATCTCGTCCTCGTGTCCTTCGAACAGCGCGACCATCGCGTCGCGAATACCCTCGTCACTCATGCCCGGCGGCGCTTTGTCCTCGGGCCGTCGCGCACCGACGGGCACCGTCATCGCGAGCACGGCCATCAGCTGCCAGATCTTCTCGACACGCGCAGCGAGGATCTCGACCGCTTCGATCAGCTTCTCGCGCAGCGAGTGCGCGCGATCGATGCTGCGCAGCGCGCGCTCCGTCGGCGACGGATCGAACGCGTGATGCATCGCCGCCGTGATCAGCGCATCCTTGTCGGGGAACGCGCGGAACAGCGTGCCTTCCGCGATGCCCGCGGCCATCGCGATCTGCGCGGTGGTGACCTCCTTACCGTACGTGCGGATCAGCGGAAGCGCGGCCGCGATGATGCTCGCGCGCCGTGCTTCGGGCGTCATCGGCGCGGCGCGACCCCGGGGAGGCATCGCTGCACCCTAAAGGAGTGAGCGCTCACTCGCAATGGCGATTGAGGTAACTAATCGGAATTGATTGGTTCTTAGTCAGTGGGGGACCACGACGTCGTAGGCGTTGCCCGTGACCCGGTAGTACTGCCACTTGCGGTCGAACGTGATCGCGCCGAACAGGTTCACCACGATGCCGAACACGACGAGCGCCTTGGAGAACGCGCGCAGCGGTCGCCCGCCGATCGCGAGCAGCATGATCAAGAACACCATGTAGTCGAGGCTGAAGCGGTAGCCGAACTGCACCCAGCCGCTGTTCTGATAGAGCAACGAGGGCAGGGCCACCGCCGCGAACGTCACGTAGAGCGGCAGGTGCAACACCGTCTTGTCGCGCGGTCGAAGGAGCGTGAGCAGGAGCGGCGTCGTGAACCACAGCGCGAGACCGTGTCCGCTGATCTGGAACCACGGCGCCTTGTGCAGCGGCTCGGGCAAGAGTGCGAGCGCGACGGCGAGATTGCGTCCGAGGTACTTGGTGCTCGCGAGGCCGAACTGCTCGATCTGCGCTTGCTGGCGAACCTCGAGGAACGAGTGACCGAACTCGGTGACCGAGCCGAAGCGAACGTAGTTGTAGATCATCCCCGCGATCGCGAACGCGGCGACGGGGATCGCGAAGCGAACGATCGGACGGAGCATCGCGCGTCGCACGGCGGCTTTGCCGGCACGCAGGTTCACGCGCATCGACGCACTCGCTTCGGGCTCGCCCGCATCGACCTTCGCGAGTGCTTCCTCGCTGACCTTGCGCGAGGCCATGCGCCACACCTCGAACAGGAACAGGGGGAACATGAACGCCATCGGCGTGCGCGTGAGTGCGGCCGCGCCGAGGGCGAGGCCCGCGATGACGGGATAGCGTGCCTCGATCGACGCCCACGCGTAGACGAGTGCGAGCGCGACACCGACGACGTGCGCCGTGAACCAGACCTTGCCTTGCACGGCGCTGAAGAACAGCACGCTGCCGAACGCGAGAGTCGCGACGAGCCATAGGTCGTCGACGAGCGATCGCTTCGAGAGGTTCGCCTCGGCGAGCCGGCGTAACAGGAGCAACGTCAGCGGGAGGATCAGCGCGGCGACGATCAGCGTTGGAATGAAGTCGTTCGCGCCGCGGCCCGCGACGATGGTGCTCGGCACCATGAGCAGCGCCGGGAACGGCGGGAACGACACGTAGTTCGTGACGCCCTTCGAGAGCTTCACGCGCCCGAGATCGATCTCGTCGCCGCCGAGCACCTTGAACTTCGGCTTCGAGCGCATGCGCCGTCCGGAGACCTCGCTGCCATCGTCGAGGGTGACCGTCTCCACCTTGGCCCAGTCATCGCCTTTGGGCCTGTCGATCGAGAGCTTGCCCGACAGCCACGCGTCCGCCTGGAGCACGAAGTGCGGTGACGACGATTGGCGACCGATGCGGTCCCACGCGACGAGGCCGTACACGACGAGCCCGATCGCGAACAGGATGGCGTACAGCCTCATGGGAGGGAGCCGAGGTTAGTCCGCCGACGAGCCGCGTGGTAGTTTGCGGGCGGTCTCGTGGAGCCGTCCGAGGAAAGTTCGCCCCCGCGCGCCTATCTCGCGATCCCCGTGGGCGTGCTCTTGCTCGTCGCGCTGTGGGAGATCGTCGCGACCCTGCGGGCGCCGCGCGGTGTCCCCGACGACAGCGCGTGGCGAGCCGCCGCCGCCGAGGTCCGGAAGCAGTTCCAGGCGGGCGATCTGATCGTCTTCGCGCCCGACTGGATCGAGCCGGTGGGGCGCCTCCATCTCGGTGACCTCATGCCGCTCGACGATGTCGCGCGGATGGATCACGCGAAGTATCGCCGCATCTGGGAGCTCTCGATTCGCGGTGCTGCGTCGCCGGTGGCCGATGTGCCGGCCATCGCTCGCACGCAGGTGAGCGGCATCGAGAGCGGAATCGAGAGCGTAGAGATCGTGCGGCGCGAGCAAACGCCCGCGGTGGTGCTCGCGGATCTGCGCGAGCGCTTGCCCACCGCGAAGATCGAAGGCGGCCGCGCCACGCTCGTGCTCGCCGAGGTCGGCTTCGCGCCCCATCGCTGCATTCAAGCGATGCCGGGCTCGCGGATCACGTTCCCCGCGCTGCCGCTCGGCTCGCAGCTCGTCGGCTACGTGGGCATCGCCGACGTGTTCACGCGGCGCGATGTCCGCGCACCTGGTGAGCTCGACGTGCAGATCGGCGGCACCGTCGTCGCGAGCGCGATCGCTGGGGTCGACGATGGCTGGGTACGCTTCGCCGCGCCGACGACGCCGGGCACGTCCGACGTGACCATCGTGGTCCGCTCGAGCGCTCCGGGGCGCCTCATCTGCTTTGCTGCCGAGGCACGGCAATGACGCGCGAACGCGTCGTCGGCATCGTGCTCGCGCTGGTCACGATCGTCGTGGTGATGGTGAACCAGCGGGGCGTCGGCATCGCGCGCGACGAGACCGTCTACATGAACGCGGGTACGAAGTACGCCACGTGGTGGACCGGGCTCGTCACGTTCGATCACGGTATCGGCAAGGACAACATCACCAAGTCGTGGGGCGGCAGGAACGCGACCGACAACAACCGCGAGCACCCGCCGCTCATGAAGACGCTGTTCGGTCTCTCCGAGAAGCTGCTCCACGACGGGCTCGGCGTCGACGAGCTGTCGGCGTATCGCTTCCCGTCGGCGGTGATGCACGGGCTGCTCGTGTGGCTCGTGTACATGTTTGTCCTCGGGCTGTGGGGCTTCACCGAGGCGATCGTCGCCGCGCTGTTCGTGCTGTTCTTGCCGCGCGCGCTATTTCACGCCGGCCTCGCGTGCTTCGACGCGCCGATCATGACGCTGTGGTTCGCGACGGTGTACGCGTACTGGCGCGGCCTCGCGAGCAAGGGCTGGCCCTGGTACGCGGGCGTGGTGTTCGGTCTCGCGCTCGCGACCAAGCACAACGCGCTGCTGTTGCCGTTCGCGCTGGGTCTTCACTACCTCGTGCTCGGCTATCGCGAGAACAAGTGGCGCGGTCTGTTCGCGCATCGCTGGCGCATGATCGTGTGCCTCGCGCTCCTCGGGCCGCTCACGCTGTACGTCCTGTGGCCGTGGCTGTGGTTCGCGCCGATCGATCGCGTGAGTGACTGGCTCACGTTCCACCTGAAGCACGTGCACTACAACTTCGAGTATCTCGGCGAGAACTGGAACGCGCCGCGCTTCCCGTGGCACGTCGCGCTCGTCACGACGTTGTTCACCGTTCCCGTCATCACGCTCGTCTCCGCAGCGACGGGGGCGTGCGTGTGGATCGCGCGCGCTCTCGGAAAGCTTCACCAGCCCGCACCGGACAAGCGCATGCCGGTGCTGCTCCTCGTGCTGTCGGCGGCCGCGTCGATGGGGCCGTTCTTCCTCGGCACCACGCCGATCTTCGGCGCCGAGAAGCACTGGATGCCGGCGCTCCCCACGATCTGCATCGCCGCTGCCGTGGGCCTCGTGTGGGCCGCGCGGACAGCGCTCGCCATTCTGTCCGAGAAGCGGACACTCACGTCTCGCGTCCAGTACGCGACCATCGGCGTTGTCTGCGGCATCGCGCTCCTCGCCGCGGCCACCGAGACGCGCGCCGCGCAGCCGTACGCGCTCACCTGGTACAACGCGCTCGCCGGTGGCGCACCGGGCGGCGCGGATCACGGGATGAACCGTCAGTTCTGGGGCGTCGCCGCGCGCGGTGTGCTGCCCGAGCTCGCGCGCCTCGCTCCGTCGGGCGCGCAGGTCTACACGCACGACGCCGCGCCCGCGTGGGGCTACTACCATCGCGCGAAGCTGTTGCCCAAGAACATTCGCGACGCGGGCTGGGAGCAGATGGGCATCGACAAGTCGCAGCTCGCGATCGTCATCCACGAGAAGCACTTCAATCGGCACGACTACATGATCTGGCAGACGTACAAGACCGTGCAGCCGGTGTTCGTGCTGCGAAGCGACGGTGTCCCGATCGTCAGCGTCTACAAGCGCCCGTAAGTCACGATGAGATACGATCGTGCGCGTGAGCTGCGCGATGCACGGTGCGGAGGAGGCAAGGTGGAAGTGCGTGCAGTGCGGCGCGCTGTGGTGCGAGGACTGTCCACGCGCGGTCGGGCTCACGGCTCACAAGGTGTGTCCGACGTGCGGCGCGGAGGTCGAGACGTTCGCGGTGCAGCGATCCGTCGAGGAAGCGATCGTCCGCTCCGTGAAGCGCGTGCTCTCGACCGAAGGGCTCCTCACCTCGCTCGCGCTCGGTTTGTTCTACGGGCTCCTCAGCTGGATGTACGCGATCCCGATCGTCTATGCCGGGACGCTCGTCAGCTACTACTTCGTGACCGTGCACCACGTCGGTGCGGGCGGCGAAGGATTGCCGTCGGGAGGCGAGGCGGTGCAGAACTGGCACGAGCTCCGCGCGTACGCGTTTGGCGGCTTCCTGTGCGTGGTGCTCGGTCTCGGTCCACTGATCGCGGTCCAGTACCACCTGATGGAGCCGCTGTCTCCGCGAGCGATCCTCGCGCTGCTACTCCTGTCGCAGATCTACATGCCCGCGGTCGTGCTCGCGATCGCCGTCACGAACAGCGCGTGGGCTGCGATCTGGCCTGTCACCTGGGTGAGGGTCATCGCGCGCGCACCGGGGCAGTACGTGCGCTTCGTCGGCATGTGGATCGTGTCGGTCGCGATCGCCGTCGGCCTGGCGCTCGTCACGACGATGTTCGACAGCTCGTGGATCGTGGATTCGATCGTCGCGTTCGTGTGGACGCTGTTCTGGCTGTTCCAAGCGTCGCTTGTCGGCGAGTACATCCGCAGCAACGCCGAAGCGTTCGGTTGGTATTAGCGGCGGATCCAGATGTCGTCGACGACGAGGTGTCCCGTCGGTGAATCGTCGACGAGGACGAGCGTGGCCTTCGCGTGGAGCGCGGGGCCCGGATCGAGCTCCACGGTCTTCAGCGTATCGCCACCGGTCGGCGAGACCGTCGCGATGATGCGCTGATCGCTCCACAGCTCGACGCGCAGCCTCGTGTCGGCGGTGCCGGCGAGCTTCAGCGTGATCGTACCGGTCACGTCGAACGGCGGGGACGTCGCGCGGCCGATGGACGCGTCGCCGTTGTACGCGCTGTTCGCGTAGCGCCGCCCGGACGTGCCGAGTACGAGCGCTTGTCCGGGTCGCGGCTCCGACGCGGTGCGCGGACCGAACGCCACGCCCTGCATCTGCCAGCCATCCCACGTGGGGTTCTCGAAATCGAACAACACGGTCGTCTGCGGCGGCACTACCGCGGGACGGGCAGGGATCCAGACGCTGTCGGGCACCACCTTCGCGCCCGTGTACAGGCGGGGGCGCTCGTCCGGCGGGAGCTTCAGCGCGGCGCGATAGCTCGCTTGCACCTGGCCGAGCTCGAGCTGGATGTCCCGATCGTCGAGGATCAGCGCGTCGAACCACTGCTGGCCGAGGGCCTCGTCGAGCCGCTTCACCGGTCGCGGCTTGCGCGCGGTGACGTCCTTGATGCCCATGCGATGCACGCGCGGCGTCTTCCCCGCGAGGTGCACGTACCACGGGTGCGAAGGCATCCACACCGCGCCGTCGATCGCGCGAATGCGAGCGACGAGCTTGTCACCGGCCGCGCGATCCTTTGCCGTGGGGATGAACTTCTGCGGCTTCCAATCCTTGGTGTAGCAAGTGATCGCGAGCGGGATCGCCGCGGCGAGCGCGACCACCGTGGCGACGATGTCCGTGCGCGGACGATCGCCGCACCACACGCGCGTGATGGCGAACCACGCGGGCAGAGCCGCACCCGCTGCGAGACCGCCGTGCAGGAATGCCGGCATGTACGCGTTGAAGTGTGCGAACTCGGTGCCCCAGCCCACGGCGCCGACGAGCGTGGACACCGCGAAGACGGGAGCCCAGAGCAAGAACGGATGCGTTCCACGCGGCAACGAGCCCTTCACGATCCGGGTGACGACGAGCGCGACGATCGTTGTCGCGACGACGATCGTCATCAGTGGGAAGTGCCACAGGATGTACTCGAACGACTTCCAGAAGCGATCCTTGTTGAAGTCGTGCGCGGCGTGGATCTCGCGGATGTAGATCCAGAACCACCCGTCGGTGGCCTTCTGCAGGAGCGCCGCTCCGCCGAGTCCGATCGTACCCGCGACGGCGACGAACGTCGGAACGCGACGCCACGCGAGCACCAACACGATCGTGCCGCCGAGCGCGACGTAGATGATGCCGGTCTGCTTCGTGAAGAATGCGAGCGCGAGCATCGCAGCGCCGGCGGCGACACGAGCATGACCGCGCACGCCCGTTCCCGTCGTCGCCCAGCGCGGCAGCCCCGCGATCGCGGCAGTGACGATGTAGAGGAAGAGCATGTCGGCGCGAACGAGGTCGTACCAACCCTCCATGTAGGGATACGCGGCGGCGAACAGGCCGAGACCGAGCAGCGTGCCCGCGATCGCGGGGCCCCGTCGCGCGTGCTGATGGCGGCTGCTGCCGAGCTGCAGGAACGCGCTCACCGCCGTGCCCACCATGGACAGCAACGAGACGGCGCGCCCGACGGTGTACGACAGGCCGAACACGCCCGAGAACAGCGCGAGCAGTGACGGATACAGCGGCGTGTAGAGATACGGAATGAAGTCGATCGAGGGCGGAACGTAGATGCCGCGCCCGTCGTGGATGCGCAGCGCGTGGTGCAGCATCCCGCCTTCCATCCACTCGAGGTCGTACGGATACGTGAGGCGACCGGTCACCGCCGTCGACAGCAGGTAGAGCTGGTACAGCGCGGGCAGCGCGACGATCACCCACGGCAGCGCGTACACCACGCGATCGCGCCAGAGCTTCTTGTCATTTGGCGTCGTCGCGGTAGCCGCCGGCAGCTCCGTCACGGAACGACCTCGAACGAACCGACGACCACCGCGTTCCTCTCGACGGGGATCTTCGCCGACACGTTCGCGCGCGTGTCGCCCTTGAACATGCCCGCGAGGATCCTGAACGTGCCCACCGGCGCCGTGGGTGGGATCGCGAGCTGCGACTTGTAGCGAATGAACTGACCGGCCGTCCACCACTCGAACGGACGCAGGGGGCGATGGTCGCCATTGATCATCGGGTGGCTGGGGCCCTCCGCGTGCACGAACACCTTCCAGCCCGCGCCGACCTTGCCGAGCGCTTCGAACGTCCACGTGAGCTCGATCGTCTCGTTGCGCTTCGCCGTGGGCGGCACCTCGACCCAGAGCAGGCGCACGCTGGTGCCGAAGTTCGCGTCGATGGGCGCTGCGATCTGCGGGCGCGACGGCAAGAGCGCCTCGGCCGCACCTGCGGGAATCTGATCCGCGTCGAACCGCTTGCCGAGCGCTGTCGCGGTCTCCTCGCACTCCTCGCCGGCGAGATCGTGCTTCTCGGCCGGATCCCGATCGATGCGATACGCCTCCCAGCTCCAATCGGGGCTGACGTTATAGATGACGTGGCACGTGCGGCTCGCAGCACCGCGCATCTCGTTGTTGTTCTCGTACGAGAGCTGCTGGAACACGACGCGCGTGTCGGCGCCCGCGTCGTCTCCGGCGAGCGCCGGCACCAGCGATTGCCCCATCATCTCACTCGTCGCAGGGCCGCCCGCGAGGTTGACGAGCGTCGGCAAGATGTCGACGTGACCCGCGGGCAACACACTTCGTCGCGGCGCGAGCCCGGGCACGCGGAACACGAGCGGCACCTTCGTCTGCGCGGCGTACAGGTGATAGCCGTGCAGCTCGATGTCGTGCTCCCCGAAGCCCTCGCCGTGATCGCCGGTCACGACGACCACGGTCTTGTCGTACAGGCCCTTCGCGCGCAGATCGTCGAGCAAGCGCCCGATGTGCTGGTCGGTGAAGCGAATCTCTCCATCGTAGAGCGCGACGCGATCCGTTCCGAACAGCGGCGTCTCGGGGTGCGGCTCGTACGCGTAGTGCGGGTCGTAGTAATGCACCCACAGCATCCAGCGGTCTTGCTGGTGCCGCGCGACGAAGTCGATCGCCTTGTCCGTTTGCTGCTGCGACGACGAGCCGCGCGTCTGCTCGGGGCCCGCCTTGGAGACGCTCGAGTGCCGCGACGCGTTCGTGTTGTCGTACTCCACGAAGCCCTGATCCATGCGGCGCGAGCGATCGAAGTACCAGTAGTTCGTGATCGCACCCGTGACGAAGCCGAGCGGCTGCAGTGACTCCGCGATCGTGGTCGCGCGCGGCGCGATGCCAGGCCAGCCTCCGCTCGAGTAGTCGTAGTACACGTCGAGCGGCAGCCGCCCCGTGAGGATCGCGGGGATCGAGTAGCGCGTCGACGGTGCGTGCGCCCACCCGTTCTCGAACACCGTGCCGTCCTTCGCGAGCTCGTCGAGGCGTGGCGAGGTCGGGCGCGGATAGCCGTACATGCCGAAGTGGTCGGCGCGCGCGGTATCGATCGTGATCATGAGGACGTTGAAGTCCCGCGGAACGCTCGCGGGCACGGGGGCGAACGCCGCATCGTGAGGCGGCGCGGTGGACGACGGGTCTCCACCGGTGCAGTTCTGATCGATGCCGTCATCGGGAATCTCGGGCGCGTTGGGATGGATGGACGGATCGCCGTCGTCGCAATCGCCGCCGCCGAGCACGCCCGAGTAGCCGTCGCGATCGCGATCGAGCACCTTGCGGAGCACGCGGATGACCGGACCCGACAGGGCCGTGTACGACGACGCTGCTTTGATCGTGGCCTGCGACGCGCCGAGCGCGAGCACGAGGCCGAACAGCACGAACGGCAGCAGCACCCACGCCGTGCGGCGCACCGCCGGGCGTAGAAGGCTCCACAGCACCTCGATCGCGCTCGCCGGTCGCCACAGCGGAATCGCGAGGCCGAGCGCGATCGCGACGACGACGGGCGCCCGCAGCGGCAACACGCGCGCTGTCTCCCACGAGCGGATCGACCACACGACGAGGCCGGCCGCGATCATCAGCCCACCCGCGACGAGCGGCGCGAACGGGCTCGCGATCACCGGGACGCGCTTCACGAGGGCGCGCAGGGCGTCTTCGATCCGCCGCGCCACGACGAACGCGATCGGGATCGCCGCCGCGATCGCCGCGAGCGAGGCGCCCATCGCCACCACCACGACCAGCTCGGGCGCCTTGCGGTTCGCGAGGAAGCGGCTCGCGATGCGGAACGCCACGACCAGCGAGATCGCCACGGTCGGCAGCATCGCGATCACGAGCGACAGCCCGGTCAGCGCCTCGCGCGGATCGCGCTCGCGTCGCGCGACGTGCTCGGTCCACGCGAAGTCGAGCAGGTCGCCGAGCCGGCTGTGGCGCAGGACCACGAGCAATCCGAGCGTGACGACCAGGCCGGCGAGCGCCCCGGCTGACGCGTGGACGGCGCCCGCGAACAAGCTGAAGCGCAGGTGCGCGAACAACCCGGGAACGAACTGGTTCGCCGAGCCCCATGACCAGATCGCGTCGAGCACCCCGGCGGTTCCGCCCGCGAGTAACCCCACGAGCACACCCCGACGCAACACGCGTAGAGCAGGGTCGCGACGAGGCACCATCAGATCCGCAACAGGCTACTATGCTTTCCGCCTCATGTCGGATGTCCGTGCCCGTTGGCTGCTGCTCGGTGTTGCAGCCGTCGTGCTCGTCGTCCACACGATGGCCTACAACTTCGTCACCGACGACGCGTACATCTCGTTCGTCTACTCGCGAAACCTCGCAGAGCACGGCGAACTGACGTTCAACCTCGGCCAGTACGTCGAGGGCTACACGAACTTTTTGTGGACCGTGATCCTCGCCGCGTTCATGAAGCTCGGGGTCGCGCCGGAGATCTCCTGCCGCGTCCTCGCGCTCCTCTGCTCGCTCGTGACGCTGTGGCTGCTCACCCGGATCATGGACCGCGCACTCGAACGTCCGTCGGCGTGGAGCGCGGTGCCGTCCCTGCTGCTCGCCTGCTCGTCGGGCTTTGCGTGCTGGACCTCGGGCGGCCTCGAGACGCAGCTCTTCACGATGCTCGTCGTCGTCGCGCTCGATGGCATCACCGCGGCCGCGACGCATCCACGCGCGATTCTCCGTGCCGGGCTCGCTCTCGCTCTGTCGGCGATGACGCGGCCCGAGGGCCTGCTCGTCGCCGCCGTGTTCGGCGTGGTGCACCTCGTGACGATCCTCGGCCGGCGCAAGCTCGCGCTCGTCGATGTTCTGGGTGCGGCGCTGTTCCTCCTCGTGTGGGCGCCGTGGTTCTACTGGCGCTATCGCTACTACGGCTATCCGTTCCCCAACACCTACTACGTGAAGGCCGACGGTCCGTGGACGAGCCCCAAGCTCGAGCACGAGATGCTGCGGAACGGCACCTACTATCTGTGGGTCTGGCTGAACCAGACCAAGCTGTTGTTCGTCGCGCCGCTCGCGCTGCTCGGCATGATCGTCGGAGCCCGGCGCTCGCCGCGGTTCACGCTCGCGCTCGCGCTGATCCTCCTCGCCGGCGTGTACGTGCCCTACACGATCAGCGTCGGCGGTGACTTCATGGGGCTGCACCGGTTCGTGATGCCGCTGTTCGTCGTCGCGGCGCTCTCCGTGACGCTCGGCCTCGAATGGCTCCTCCGCGTGATCACGCCCGCGATCGCGCCGCGCATCGTCGCGGGCGTCTTGCTCGTCGGTGCGTTCGCCGCGACGCAGGTCTTGCTGACCCGCGCATCCGTACGCTGGGGCAACTGGGCCAACGATCGCGGCATCGACACGCCCGCATTCCTCGTCGTCTACACCGAGGACCGCGCAGCGATCGGCCGCGCCATGGCGAGCTGCTTTACCGACGACGATTTCAGCATCGTCGGCGGCGCGGGGGCGCAGCCGTACTTCGGGCGCATGCGCGGCATCGACGTGTTCGGTCTCGTCTCGGAGCGCGTCGCGCACGAGGAGCCACGCATGCGTGCGCGTGCGGGGCACACCAAGTTCGCGAGCGATCGCTTGCTCGCCGAGTACGATCCGACGTTCGTGTTCAGCTGCTACGCCATCGGCGGCAAGCCGGACCCGGCGAGACCTCCACAGCTGCCATGCGGAGGCTTCTGGAGAGCTCGCGGTTACGAACAAGCGACGATGTTCGTCCCCGGGATGAAGCAGCAGGGCCAGTACTACACGTTCCTCGTCAAGAAGACGCGAAAGTTCGAGTGTCCCGGACGCGTCCTCTGAACCGCTACTGGCCCGTGCTGCCGGTCGCGATCGCGATCGCGCTCGTGTCGCTCCGCGCGTGCCCGCACGTGGCGCAGCGAGATCGTCTCGTGCGCGTGGCGAGCGAGCCCGCGGATCCGCCGAACACCGTGGCGTACGTCGGCTTCTTGCACAACCCGCGGGGCGGTCCCGTGGTGCTCGGCTTCGACAGCGCAGCGCCCTCGCGCCTCGAGATCGCGAAGGCGCAGTTCATCACGGGGCAGGGCGTGCGCAAGCAGCGCATCCTCCTCGACGCGAAGCCGATTCCGATCCGCTTCGTCGCCGCGCCCGGCGCGCGCCTCGTGTGGAACCCGGTCGGTCGCCGCGGCGATCCCGAGTACATCCCGCCGGGCGTCCTGTCGTCGCGCGACACGCCGGGCGCGTCGAGTGGCGATCGCTTCCTGGCCGACGGCGTGATCGCGCTGGCGCTGTTGCTGCTGCTCGTCGGTTCGATCCTGGTCGCGCAGCGCGAGCGCCTGGCGCGCGTATCGCGCTCCACGTGGATCGCGATCGGCGCCGTTTTCCTCGTCGGTCTCGTGGCGCGCCTGATCGACATCGGCGGGCAGGGCCAGACCTGGGACGAGGACGTCAACTGGGGCGCCGGCCGCAACTACATCCAGAACCTCCTCGGTGGCCAGTTCGACGATCGCTCGTGGGTCTGGAACTACGAGCATCCGCCGATCATGAAGTACCTCGCTGGCGTCGGCGCGCAGCTCTCGAGCGGCTTCGGCGCGTCGCGCGTGATCTCGGCGATCCTCGTCGCGCTCGGCTGCGCACTGCTCGTTCCGATCGGCGCCCGGCTGTTCGCACACGGGCTTCGCACCGGAGTCCTCGCGGCGATCATCGCGGCGCTGCTGCCGCCGATGGTCGCGCACGGCCAGATCGTCGGCCACGAAGCGCCGACGGTCCTGTGGTGGTCGCTCGGCATCCTGCTCTCGCTCTGCGTCCACGACGAGCTTCCGTCGCGCCGAACGCTCGTCGTGCGCCTCGTCGGCGTCGGCGTCGTCGTCGGCCTCGCCGTCGCGTCACGCTTCGTCAACGGTCTGCTCGGTCCGTTGTGCGTGCTGATCTTGATCCTGCGCGCGCCCGTCGAGTGGCGGCGCCACACGATCGTCTGGTCGCCCGTGATGGCCGTCGCCACCGTCGTCACGTTCTGGGCAGTGTGGCCACGTCTCTGGCTGCACCCGTTCGTCGCGCTCGCGCAGTCGCTGAAGAAGCTCGACACGGCACACGCCGTCGAGCCGTTCCTCGGCGCGATCACGAACACGCCGCCGCCGTACTACTTCCTCGTCTACCTCGCGGTCACGCTGCCGCTCGGCGTGCTGATCGCGTTCACGATCGGACTCGTGCGCGGCGCACTCGAGAGGTCGCGGTCGACGGTCATCGTCGTCGCGTGGCTCGCCACTCCGCTGCTCGTCGCCGCGTCGCCTGTCCGGCAAGACGGCGTGCGCTACGTGATGCCCGCGCTCCTCGCGATCTCGATGATCGCCGCGTCTGGCCTCACCTGGCTCGCGACGAAGATCCGATGGCGCCACGCCTTCCTCGCGCTCGCGACGGCGATCACCACGTACCTCGCGATCACCCTCGTGCGCGTGCATCCGTACTACCTCGACTACTTCGGCGAGCACGTGGGCGGCGTCAGCACCGTCGCGCGCAACCGCTGGTTCGAGACCGCGTGGTGGGGCGAAGGTCTCGACCGCGCGGTCGACTACGTCAACACGCACGCACGCATCAACGCGCGCGTGGATCGATCGTGCATCCTGCCGCAGCACCTCGCGTGGTTCCGCACCGACTTGTGGACACCGATGGCGCTGCACCCCGCAGGTGCGGAGTGGATCGTCGAGTACGTCGCACCCAGTCCGTGCAAGGTGCCGCCCGACGCGGAGCTCGTGTTCCAGGTCGATGCCAACGGTGCGCCGCTCGCGCGCGTGTGGAAGCGACTCTGACTACTGGCGCGTACCCAGCACGTCGTCGTCCGACGACGACGTTGTCGGATCCTTGGGCTTCTTGTCCTTGGGCTTCTTGTCTCGCGGCTTCTTGTCCACCTTCGGATCCTTGGGCGGCTCCTGCGCCACGGTCTCGGCAGCATCCGGGGCGATCGCGATCGCGGCGTCTCCGGGTGGTGGCGGAGCGACCGCAGCATCGACCACAGGATCGACCACAGGCGCAGCCACGACGGCCGCATCGGGCGTGACCGCCCGCGAAGCCGACCCGGTTCCTGCGGCCTCGCTGCCCGTCGTCGTGCCCGCCTGCGTCCCCGTCGTCGTGCCCGCCTCCACGGACTCCTTGCCGCCGCGTGTGGCAACCACCGCGAAGAGCACGGTCGCGACCGCGACGACGCCGATACCCGCGACGATCCACTTCTTCGACGACGGTGGCTGCGTGCCCGGCGCGTACGAGCTCGTCGTCAGCATCGACGTCGAGCGCGGCGGCTCGGTGCCGAGGCTGCGACTCGCACGCTCGACTGCCAGCGCCGCCTTCGCCGTCGACCGCGCGTATGGCATCAGCGCCGCCGAGAGCTCCGCGACGTTCTGGAAACGATGCGCGGGATCCTTTTGCAGACAGCGATAGATGATGTCCGCGAGCCCGGGCGGCAACTGCACCGCGAGTGGCGGTAGTGGCTCGGTCGCGACCTTGATCGCCATCGAGCCAAAGGTCTCCGCCACGAACGGCGTGGCCCCTTGCACGAGCTCGTAGAGCACGACGCCGATCGACCAGATATCGCAGCGTCCGTCGACTTGCTTCGCCGACTTCATCTGCTCGGGGGACATGTACGCGGGCGTTCCCATCACCATCGACGTCGCCGTCAGTCCGTCGAGCTGGCTCTGGGTCTTCGAGATGCCGAAGTCGAGGACCTTCAAGATGCGCGTGCCGTCGGGATGCTTGGTGATGAAGAAGTTCGCCGGCTTGATGTCGCGGTGAACGATACCGATCGCGTGCGCCTCGGCGAGCGCTTCACAGGCTTGCAGAATGAAGTCGACGATCTCACCGATCGTCATCTGCGAGCGCGACAGCTGCGAGAGGTCCGCGCCGTCGAGATACTCCATCACGATGAACGGCGCGCCGTTGTCGAGCGCACCGACATCGATCACGCGAGCCACGTGCTCGCTGCGCAGCCGCACGGCCGCTTGTGCCTCGCGCATGAAGCGCTGCACGACCTGCTGGTTCGAGAGCACCTCGGGCAAGAGGAACTTGATCGCGACCGGCTGCTGCAAGTGCAGGTGCATTGCCTTGATGACGACGCCCATGCCGCCCTGGCCGAGCATCTTCTCGACCTGGTACTTCCCCGCAACCACTGTCCCGGGTGCGAACACGAGTTAGAAGCTTCCCGCGAGCCCGATGCCGGCGCCCGAAGAGTCGACGACCGGAACGATCCGAGCCGATGGTTGGGTTTCGGTCGCCTTCGGAGCCGTGAGGAACAGGACCACGCCGGCCGCGATGGCGACGCCGCCACCGATCACCAGGGCTGTCGAGAGCGTGGCCTTGCTCCGTCCGTCCTCGACGAGCTCCTTCCCGCGAGCGAAGTTCTGCGCGCTGCACTGGAGCTCGGGACCGCACAGCTCCTTCGCGTCGTCGTTGGCCGACATCGCCAACTTGCCAAACACGAGGCCGACACCGACGGCCACGAGACCTCCGGCTCCCACGCCAAGACCGATCCACGTGCGCGCGGACGATGTTGGCGGCGTCTCCGGGCCCACCGGCGTCGCGATCGGCTCCTCGGGCTTCGGCTCCTCGGGGGCCGGTGCCAGGTCTGGAATGACGATCGTCTCGGTCTTTCCCTCGACGAGCGTGATCTTCTGCGAGCTCGGCACGAACCCCGGCGCCGAGGCGGTGACCTCGTGCTCGCCGGGATCGACGTACAGCGCGAGTCCGAGCTCGGCCGACGTGACGGGCGCGCCGTCGCGTTGCACCGTCAACCCCGCCGGGGGAGCGGCGGGCGCAGTGATCGTCAACTTGGGAAGTCGCGGCTCGAGCAGCAGCGCTTGCTTGTCCGCGTAGTCGGCACGCTTCGCATCGTTGCTCTTACGAGCGAACGTGGCCGCGTCCTTGTAGATGCCCCACGCGCTCGCGAGCTTGCCGATGCGCTCCAAGCAGTTCGCCAGGTTCAGGCGAGTTCCGAGGGCCGGGTCCTGCTTGAGGCTCGCCTCGAACTTGGGACACGCCTCGTCCCACTTCCCTTGCTTGCCGAGCTCGCGTGCCTCGTTGAACAGCTGCTCCGCGATCGCGCTCGACTGCGCGTCGGCGCGCACGGCGACGACGGAGATCACGAACAATGTGCTCACCACTCGCAGCATGAATCCTCCCCCGTCGCGCCTGATCGCGCAGCACTACCGGAGCTTACTACTACTCGAACGTGTTGCCGCCACGGTCGACGTACACGAACGCACCGAGCGTCTGGCGCGGGCCGTGGAACACCGTGTTTGCCGCCGACAGCGTGAACACACCCGTCGACTCGAGCCATCGGCCCTCGCCGACGATATAGCTGTCGTCGACGCGAATGCTGCCCACACCCGTGGTTCGCACGGCCGTGCCCCCCGAGACGATGAGGCTGTTCTTGATAACCACGGAGCACGCACCGGTGCCGCTGATGGTCAGTCCGCCGGCCTCGATGACTTTGTTCTCGATCGTGACCACCTGCGCCCCCTTGCAGCTCACGACCGAACCCTGCGTGTAGGGATCCGGAGACGGGGGTTGGGTGCCCGTGCCGAACCGCGCGAGCAGGCGCGTGTAGTCGCCGTAGCCGATCGAGCCGTTGCCGTCGAGATCGTACTCGAACGAGCTCGGCTGGCCGAACGCGCGCGCGAGAGCGATCGCATCGTCGCGATCCACATCGAGATCGAAGTCGAGATCGCCGATGACCGGCGTGGGCGCGCTATCGCCGACGAGCGTGAACTGCCCCCCCGTCGCTTCCGACAACGCGGAGAAGAACGACAGGTCGCTGACCGGCTCGGAGAAGATCGAGAACCCCGCAGGCGCTGCACCTGTCGTCGCGCCCGACTCGCTCGGGGGCGGTGGCAGTGACGCGAAGGGATTGAACATGAGCGCCATCGACACGTCCGTGTACAACGTGGTCGCCACGGTGACGGCGGGGAGGGGATTCGTCGTGCGTTGCCAGACCTTCTGGTGCCACGAGCCGTCGTCGAACGGATCGGTCTGTAGGACGACCGACGCCGGTCCATAGCACGGGTCGAGCGGATTGGTGGCGTTCTCCCCACCGTCGGTGAACACCTCGAGGAACCGCGTTACCGGCGGAATCGTTCCGACGACGCTCGAGCGCGCGCGATCGACGGCGGCGCACATCGCGCCCGCGAGTGGCGTCACCTCGAACGAGACCGCCGAGCTCAGGATCGCGAGCTCGGCCGCATCGATGTCCGTCGTCCACGGGTCTGCGTCACTGGTGCCCGTGAGTCGAAGGGCCGTTTCGGCGCCATAGAATTGATAGACAGCGACCTTCTCGAGTCCCGCGGTCTGCATCGCGACAAAGCGCATGCGCGTGACCGCTTCGTTCTTGGCATTCTCGTATCGCGTCAAGCCGTTGTCGGGACGGATCGCCTGCATCGAGCCCGTGGCGTCGAGCAAGATCACCATCGATCGCTCGGCGAACGCCGTCGTGCTCACACTCGCCAGAATTGCCGTGGTCCCCACTACAATCGTCTTCAGCTTCATGATTCCCCCTTGATGGACACACACCCTCGCTACCTCGCGAACACCGCGAGCAGCGCTACGGACACGAAGAGAGCGCGGGTCGGCATTCGCCGGCGCTCGACGCAGTCCCACTACACAAGTGAGATTGGCACTGTGAATCTCGTCGGCATCCGAGCTCGCCGTCGGCGAACAGCGGCCGGCACGTCGGATTCGCCTCGCCGAGTTGATCGGTGCAGAACAAGCCGACATCGCACGCGAGCGCTGGGTTCGCACAGCTAGCTCCCGAAGCGAGCCGCGGCTGGCACGTGCCATTGACGCATTGATTGTGAATTCCCGTGCACGGAAGGAAGTCACTGCACGCTTGATTCAGCTGAGGCATGGTCCTGCAAACGCCGAGTCCCGTCGGGTTGCTCAGATCGCAGTACAGGCTCCCGAGGCAGAACCAATCACAGGCGTCGCCGACCTCGGTGATGCGGCGACAGGTCGGCGTTCCGACATTTCTCTTGAGCCCCACGCAACCGGACTCTCCGCCACACTGCAGGATGTTCTTGCACGAGGTTCCCACGGGCAGGTCCGCGACGCAGAGGCCCGGGCTATTGCCGATCTGATCGCAGTTGTTTTCAGGATCGCAGTCCGTCGCGCGCACGCACACGGTGCCGACGTCGCCCGCGATGCACTTGCCTTGCACCAGGCTGCAGACCAGCCCGGGCTCGCACGCATTGACACCCGTCGTCGAGCAGGCGGTCTCGTTCAGCATCTTCTTGCGCACGCACGTTCCGGTGCAGCACGCGTCTCCACAGTCCGTCGGAGTACACGACGCTCCGGGCGACGCACACTCCGCGTCGGCGTAACAGCTCTGGCCATCGGCGATCGCGCCCTTGTAACGAAGGCGACATGCAGCGACCTGCGCGCCCGAGTTGCACTGCTCGGGGCTCGTCTCGAGCAAGCACGCCGTGAACCGAGCGACGTCGATCGTGGCGCGGCCATCGCTCACCGCGCGGATGTTCTCGGCGATGTCGAAGTCACGCTGCCCTCCACTCGCATAGCCGGACGTCTGGATACACTCTTCGACATCGGAGTACGCATTGAGCTCGGTGCAGTTCACCGCGACTTCGCACCATCGCTTTACGTAGCATTGCTCCCACTGCGCAGGAGTGGTCGGTACTCCATCGCAGATTGTTGCCAGTGCACCCGGCGATGCATCGGTGTCGATCATCGCGTCGCCTGCATCGTCGAGCGCGCCGTCGGAGCCAGCATCGTCGATCGACGCATCGTCATCTCCACCCTGATCCACATCGCCATCCATCGCGACGCTCGCGGGCCCGCTGCAACCGAACATGGCTGCAGACACGACGACCCATCGTGTGAGGGTTGTGGTGAACATGGCGCTACCAGCAGATGCAGAGCAGTTTCTGATTGGCGCTGGAACACGCGGGCGCGGACTGATTCGTCCACTGGTTGACCTTGGTCAGATCACCCGCGTTTCCATTTCCACCGGTCGCGGTCCAGCCCGAGCACGTCATGTTGGACGACGAACCGCGACCACTCCAGAACGTGACGGCGGAGGCACCCGTGTCGACCGGCGCGATCAGCGCAGCGTTCGGGTTGATGAACTCGTCCCAGCTCTGCGCGACGACCGTCTCGTCGGTGATGCGCTTGAGCTGGACACCCTGCGGGATCGGGAACGTGATGTCCATGCGCGCGAGCGAATCCACCGTGTCGTCGATATGGATGACCGCGTGGATGTTCGCGAGCGCGCAGCCCTTGGTGGAGTAGGCCAGGTTGTAGATGTCCTGGCACTTGATGTCGGCCGTCGCGCGCGCACCCGCTGCTGCGCCGAACGATCCGATGAAGTTGCCGCTCGTCCGGAACACGTAGAGGTTCGGCGGCGGACCATCGATCATCGCGTCGACGATCGCGTCGGGCATCGCATCGATCGCGGCGTCGCCACTGGCGTCGGCGTCGCTTCCCGTTCCGCCATCCTCCTTCTCTTCGAGGGTGACGTCTTTAAAGCCCACGATCTGGCTACAGCCTGCTGCCAGCGCGAGCATCCACACTCCGACCGTCACCGTCATTGATGGCTTCCCCATGTCCGACCGCAACGACCGCAACAACTCCAGTCGCTACCCAACTCGTAACCTACAACGCCCTTGTCAGAAGGGTCAATCGAGATTCCCGGCGCGAGGTTGTCTTCACCGGGAGCGCAGCGGATTGCAGCACCACGACGTAGTGGCGTTGACTACCCGCGCGACGACGAGGTCAGCCGCGGAGAAACACGGGGAGAAAATCGATCGACGCCGACTTCTTGGTCTTGGGCGGTGGCGCGACGGGCTCGGCCTTGCTGCCGACGACGTTCCACGACTGCGAGCACAGCGCTTTGCCGCCCGCCGAGTACTCGCCGACCATCACGAGCGTGAGCATGCCCTCGGGCGAGATCTTGCCGGCGACGGAGAACACGCCGCTCATTCCATCGAGCGACGTGGGACCCGACTTCGACTTCGCGCTGATCTTTCCGTTCTTGCCAACGGAGCCGAGCATCAGCGGCGTGCGATCGATGTCGACGGTGATCGACGTGCCGCGCGTGATCTTCACCTCCATCTTGCCGTGCGGGTACCGAAGCGGCGACTGACAGTTCGTCGACACCTCTTCGTACTTCACGTCATAGACGCCGGCCACGCTGTTGTCCGCAGCCGCAGGCGACGCGGCCGAGACCAGAAGAGCCACAGTTGCGAGGACGTTGGTGCGCATGGTCACCCTTGAGACGCCACCTAGGGCGTGCGGATTCACACCGCATTCTGCCAGGCTTTTCAGGGCTTTTGCGCTGTACGCGGCGGATCCCGGTACACGTACATCGACTTCACGCTCTTCACGTCGGCGTTGGAGCGGGCCACCACCGTGATGAGGTTCGAGCCGGGCCATAGCGGCAGGTCGGTAGCGAAGTCGAGCTTGCGCTCGTCCTTGTTCCCGCGGTTCGACCGGTAGAAGACCTTGCGGCTGTCGATCTTCGCGCGCGAGTTCGAGACATAGATGTACACGTCCTCGACGTGGGTCTCGTCGTTCGCGGTGCCCGAGAGGCGGTACGTCTCCGCCGTGGTCTCGAGGTTCTTGGCCGCGAGCGCGATCACGGGCGGCGTCGAGTTCCAGATCGGCGCGTAGGTCAGCGCGCCACCACCGCCGGACGACACCGCCTGCGTGGCGACGAAGCCGACCTTGCCGGACTTGTCCAGGCGGACCTTGGTGTACGGCCCGTACGTGGCGATCACCGGGTAGCTGGCGCCCTTGGTCGTGGTGCCGATCGGCTGCGCATCCTCGGCGGCGCCCGAGCGGATGACCGTCGCCGTCTTGGCGGTGACTTCACCACGCGCAGGCGTGCCGGTGATGGTGGGCTGCACCTTGAACGTCAGCTTCTGGCGCGTCTCGACATCGAGTTGCGAGTCGTACGCCATGAGCTCGACGATCATCTCGTTGCCCTTGAGCGTCGCGTCGGTGGCGAGCGGGAACTCGATCTCCTTGATGGCGTTGGGCGCGAGCGGGAAGTCCTTACCCTCGAAGCGCGACTTCGCGAGGATCACGCCGTCGCCCGTCGCGTTGCGAAGTAGCGCCGTCCAACCAGCGTCGGGCGACGTGGATCCGGTGCCGGTGTTCTTCACTTGCACGACGAGGCGGTACTTCTCGCCGCGCTGGACGAGGCCGTCGCCGTTGCCTTCGTCGACGAGCTGATACGCGTACGCGAACACGGGACGCGGCGCCGCTTCGATGCGGACCTCGGTCGGGTTCACGCGCGTGGTGGTGTTGTACGAGGCCTTCACCTCGAGGCCGAGGCGATCGACGCGATCGAGCGCGTCCTTGGGGACCTGCACCTTCGCGGTGAAGGTCTTGGTCTCGCCCGGGCCGACCTTGCCGATCGGCAGCTCGGTGTCCTCGAACACGGGGTCGTCACCCTGGATGCGCGAGAGCACGCGATACGCGGTGCCCGCGCCGGTGTTCTTCACCGTGGCGGTCACGCTCACGATCTCGCCGGCCTTGAGGTTCTTCGACGGTGTCGACAGCGACACTTCGAGGTTCGCGGGCGGCTCGTTCTGCGGTGCCGCGGTCCAGTCGACGTTGATCTTGGTCAACTCGGCGATGAGCTTCTTCTCCTCGTCAGCGCGGACCTTGTTGACGATCTTGGCGGCGGCGGAGACCAGCTTGGGACGCGTCGAGACGTTGACGCTCGACACCACGTCGCGCGCGAACCTCATCTCGAAGTCCTCGACGATCTCGTCCGCGTCGATCTCCTCGTCCTCGTCGGACGGCGGCGCGGGTTGCTCGCCGGCCGTGGGCTTCTTGCGCTCGACGAGGTAGCTGACCTCGTACGTGGGCTTGTCGGTGTCCTTGGCGTAGCTCGACACGAGCGTTGCATCGAGATCCTTCTCGCCGTAGCTGCGCGTCGGCGAGAGAAGGCGGATGAAGTCCGACGGCGAGTCGTTCTTCTCCGGGACGTACATGCGCTGGAGCTGGATGTCCGGAACGATGCCGACGTTCTGGATCGAGCGATCGCCTGGCGTCAGGTACTGCGCGATCGTCAGCTTCAGCTTGGAGCGATCGTCGTTGTCGTAGAGCTCCTGCACGGTGCCCTTGCCGAACGTGCGCGTTCCGATGATCGCAGCGCGATCGAGGTTCTTCAGCGCACCCGCGACGATCTCCGACGCGGACGCGGAGTTGCCGTTGACGAGCACCGCGAGCGAGCTGGTCGTGTCGCCGATGCCCGCTTCCGCGCGACGCGCTTCGCGATCGCGGCCCGAGACGGTGGCGACGATCGTGCCGCTGTCGACGAACACGTCGGACAACTTCACCGCTTCCTCGAGGAGACCGCCCGGGTTGCCTCGGAGGTCGAGGATCCACGACGTCGCGCCCTTGCCCGACATCTCCTTGAGCGCATCGGACACGTCCTCGGAGATTCCCTTCGAGAACTGCTTCACCTTGATGTAGCCGACGCCCTTGGCGAGGATCTTGTGCTCGACCTGGCTGACGCGAATGATGTCGCGCACGAGATCGAAGCGCATGAGGTTGGGCTCGCCCTTGCGCTCGATCCACAGCGTGACGCCCGTCTTCGGGTCACCACGCATGCGATCGACCGCTTCGTTGGACGTGAGGTTCTCGGTCGGCTCGTTGTTGATGCGAACGATGTGATCGCCGGCCTTGATGCCCTTGCGCCACGCGGGCGTGTCCTTCATCGGCTTCACGACCGTGAGCTTCCGCTCGATCATGCGGATGACGATGCCGAGGCCGCCGAACTTGCCGGACGTGGAGACGTCCATGTCGCGCGCTTGCTCCGGATCCATCAGCACCGAGTGCGGATCGAGCGTGGTCAGCATGCCGTTGACCGCCGCGTACTCGACCTTCGCGAGATCGGCGCCCGCGTTCATGTTCGACTCGATGAAGCGGAAGACCTTGCGCAGCTTGATCGTCATGCGCCACGGCGAGTCGACATCGCTCGTGTCGAACGTCTCGCGCTTGTCGTTGACCGCGATCGAGATCTTGTTCCGCGGAGCATCCGGCTCGACGAGAACTTCCGGAATGTTGTACTGGACCATGTCCAGCGCGGCGTAGAGCATCTTCTTCGGATCGACGCGCGACGGATCGACGTAGCGATCCTTGATGCGAAGCAGCGCCCAATTGAAGACCTTCAGCGTCGAGAGATCGTGACGCTGTACGCGCATTTCACCGGGAGCAGCGCGCACCTCGGGCACGTCCAGCTGGAGCGAGACGACACCTTCGGGCGATTGACGGGTGACGGTGAGGACGAGCGCCATCGCACCCGCGGCCCCCACCAGGGCCAGATTCAACCGGCTTCGCATGTCTTCCGATTATAGGGTGAGCGTGTCGTGAGGCCACACGCCTTTACGCTCACCAGACATATCTCTCGCTGCACCAGGTGAGACCTTTCACGTGGTCGCATGTAGTACAGTTCTCGTCGACAAATGGCCGGCCGGAAGAAAAAGAAGATCATCGACGTCGGTGACCAA
The DNA here is from genome assembly GCA_023428295.1 of Pseudomonadota bacterium. GTDB lineage: Bacteria > Myxococcota_A > Polyangia > Haliangiales > Haliangiaceae > JABFXX01. The sequence continues at coordinate 4,226 of JAEYYV010000264.1, read as the reverse complement.
CCGGCTGAGAAGGATCCCGACGGGCAGGACGCGGAAGATGGCGAGGAAGACGACGAGAAAGAGGCCGACGACGTCGACCCCGATCTCGCCGAAGATGCCGCGAACGCTGCGCTAGCCGCCGAGGAAGAAAGTGTTGGCGGTCTCTCCGACGACGACACCGAGATCCCGGAGCCCAAGGTCAAGACAAAGGGCGGATCCCTCGCCAAGCGCGACCCGATGGCCGCGTACATGAACGAGGTCCGACGCTACCCGCTCCTGACTCCCGAGGAGGAGAAGTCCCTCGCGACGCGGCTCGTCGAGCATGGCGACACGACGGCCGCGCGAAAGTTGATCGAGGCCAACCTTCGCCTGGTGGTCAAGATTGCCTACGAGTACCGCCGAGCGCACAAGAACCTGCTCGACCTGGTGCAGGAGGGCAACATCGGGCTCATCCAGGCGGTCGGTAAGTTCGACCCGTATCGCGGCGTGAAGCTCTCGAGCTACGCGGCGTTCTGGATTCGCGCGTACATCCTCAAGTTCATCTTGAACAACTGGCGCCTCGTGAAGATCGGCACCACGCAGGCGCAGCGAAAGTTGTTCTTCAACCTGCGCAAGGAGCGCGAGAAGCTCGAGCAGCTCGGCTTCCATCCGAGCTCCGCGCTCCTCGCGGAGAAGCTCGATGTGCCCGAGAAGGAAGTCATCGAGATGGAGCGCCGCCTCGCCGCTCCCGAGGCATCCCTCGACGCGCCGCTCGGATCGTCTGACGACGAGGGCACGCGCACGCGGCTCGATTACATCCCGAGCGACGAGACGCGGCCCGATCGGGCTGTCGAGCAGAGCCAGTTCAGCGAGCTGTTGAAGGGCAAGCTCGAGACGTTCGCCAAGACGCTCGAGGGGCGCGAGCAAACCATCTTCCGCGAGCGCTGGTTGACCGACGAGCCGCTGACGCTGCAAGAGCTCGGTGATCGGTACAACGTGAGCCGCGAGCGCGCGCGCCAGCTCGAGAAGCGCATGCTCGATCGGTTGAAGAAGTACCTCGAGGCGGAGCTGGGCACGTCGGTCGACATCGATGCGATGACGCGGGACTGATGACCACGTCGCGCGGTAGCGGCGTGCTGTACGTCGTCGGCACGCCCATCGGCAACCTCGAGGATCTGTCGCTGCGTGCGGCGCGGATCCTTCGCGAGGCCGATGTCATCGCCGCCGAGGACACGCGCGCGGCAAAGACGTTGCTCGCCCAAGCGGACGCGCTCGGCGCGGTGAATGAAGGGCGACGCATCGTCTCGCTGTTCGAAGGCAACGAGGCGTATCGCAGCGAGGAGCTCGTGCGCGCGCTCCACGAGGGCAAGCGCGTCGCGGTGATCAGTGAAGCGGGCATGCCGGGCGTTTCGGATCCGGGTGCGCGTGCGGTCGCCGCAGCGGTGACGAGCGGCGCGAAGGTCGAGGTGATTCCCGGGCCGAGCGCGTCGCTCGCGGCGCTCGTGGGATCGGGGTTGCCAAGCGATCGCTTCCTGTTCCTCGGCTTTCCTCCGAGAGAGCAGGGCGCGCGCCAGGAGCTGTTCGGATCCATTCGCGGACTGCGCGCGACGGTGATCCTGTACGAAGCGCCGGATCGCGTCGGAGAGACGTTCGCGGATCTCGCGCTCGCCTTTGGCGCTGCGCGGCGTGCGTCGCTCGGTCGCGAGCTGACCAAGCTGCACGAGGAGCACGTGCGCGGGACGCTCGGCGAGCTCGCGGCGAAGTACGCGGACACCGCGCCGCGGGGCGAGTGCACGATCGTCGTGGAGGGATCGGATGTCGATCAGAGCGCCGAGATCGACATCGAGGCCGAGCTCTCGCGCTTGCTCGCCGACGGGCTCGGCCCCAAAGACGCAGCCGCGCGTCTCGTCGTGGTGACAGGCAAGCCGCGCCGCCAGCTGTACCAGCTCGCGTTGTCGCTCGAACGAACGCGCGGAAGCGAAGGCGGCACTCGATGACGACCGCGCCGGTCACGTTCGTCGACGAGCTCCCGCACCTCGCCGCGCGGCGTCGCATGTTGCCCTGCGGCCTCACGGTGATCATCCACGAGGACCGCGCCGTGCCGCAGGTCGCGACGAGCGTCTGGTATCGCGTCGGCAGCTCCGACGAGCGGCGCGAGCGCACGGGCTTCGCGCACCTGTTCGAGCATCTGTTCAAGTCGCCGCCCGAGCGCCTCGGCGGTCATCACTACGAGGTGCTCCGGCGCGCGGGTGCCACGGATGCCAACGCGTCGACGAGCACCGAGCGCACCGCGTATCACGAGGTGTTGCCGTCGCATCAGCTCGAGCTGGCGCTGTGGATCGAGAGCGACCGCATGGGCTACTTCGCGCCGCACTTCGACGAGCAGCGCTTGATCCGGCAGCAGCAGGTCGTGCGCGCCGAGCGCCGCCAGAAGTACGAGGATGTCGCGTATGGCGCGGAGCGGTTCGCGATCGGTCTCGCGCTCTATCCCGAGGGGCACCCGCTGCGCCACGGCACGATCGGTCTCCACGACGACATTCAAGCCGCCACGGTCGACGACGTGCTCGCGTTCTATCGCACGTGGTACGTCCCCGCGAACGCGACGCTCGTGATCGCGGGCGACGTGCCCGACGACGTGGACGCGCTCGTCGATCGCTACTTCGGCAGCTTCCCGGTGTCCGCGCGGCCCACGCGTCCCACGCCGATCGCGCCGCCGCCCGCGTCCACGCGCGCGCAGGTCGTCGATCGCTTCGCGGCGCTCACTCGCATTCACCGCGTGTGGCTCGGGCCCGTCGCCGCGACGGCCGACGCAGCGTCCCTCGACGTGCTCACCTCCGCGTGGACCGCCGTCGGCACGGGGGCGCTCTGGCGCCGCCTCGTGTACGAGACGCAGCTCGCGCAGCGCGTCTCTGCGTGGTCCACCAACGGGCGGCTCGGCGGCGAAGTGCACGTCACCGTGGATCTCAAGACGGGCGCGGACCCGGACCGCGTTCGCGCGATCCTCGACGAGGAGTGCGCGCGTGGTGTCGATGCTCGCGCGATCGGTCGCGCGGTCACGCGGCGCGAGGCCAACGCGATCTGGTCGCTGTCCTCGCTCACGTCGCGCATGAAGATGATCCAGCGCGGCATGCTGTACAGCGAGACGCCGGATGATCTGGCGACGGAGCTGTCGCGCTACCGCGCCGTCACGACGTCATCGATCGATGCCGCGATCGCGCGGTGGCTCCCGCCCGCGCACATGATCGAGATCGAGTCCGTTCCCGCCGCGAAGTAGCTCAGGTTCCCGGCGTGGGCTGCTTCTCGATCCGCAGCGCGCTCTTCATGCCGTCGGTCATGTGGACCTCGTTCTTGTCGTCGATCCACACGGCCTCGAAGTCGGTCAGCTTCTCGCGCTTGATGAGCTTCTGCGACTCCTCGTAGCCGAGGATGAACAGCACCTTGCTCCACGCGTCCGCGGTGAACGCGTCGGTGGCGCGCACCGTGACCGAGCGCGATGCGCGGGCCGGTTGGCCCGTGCGCGGATCGAGGATGTGGTGGTAGCGAACGCCGTCTTTGACAAAGCCGCGTTCGTAGTCGCCGCTCGTCGAGAACGAGTGATCGCTCACCGGCGCGTTCGCGAAGTGCGAATCGGCGGGGCCGCGCGGATCGCGGATCGCGACGATCCACGGCGTGCCGCCCTTGCTGCCGGCGATGTACATGTCGCCGCCCGCTTGGATCATGAAGTTCGCGAAGCCCTGGTTCCGTAGCAGCGTGGCGCACTTGTCGACGGCGTAGCCCTTGGCGATGCCACCGAGCGTGATCGACACGCCGGCCTTGTCGATGAACACCGTCTTGGCCTTGGCGTTCAGCACGAGGTGCTTGTACCCGACGTTCGCGAGGCGCTTCTTCACCTCGGCGGGTGCGGGGAGGGTGCCGTCCATGTCCTGATCGAACTTCCACAGGCCTTTGAACGATCCGACGGTGATGTCGAAGATTCCGTTCGTGCGCCGGGCGACGTCCTGCGCGCGCGCGATCACGGCGAAGGTCTCGTCGGAGACGGCGACCGGCTTCTTGCCCGCCGCGAGGTTGATGCGCGAGACCTCCGAGGTCTCGGTCCACGTGGTCATCACGCCGTCGAGGCGCTTCATCTCGGCGAACACCGCGTCCGCGGCGGCGCGCGCGCGCGCCTCGTCGGGTGCCCAGAAGAAGACGTTGACCATCGTGCCCATCGCCGTGTTCGAGAACACGAACTTCTGGTCCTTCTTGACCGCGGGCGCTGTCTCTTTGGC
>JAEYYV010000252.1 GCA_023428295.1 Pseudomonadota bacterium | reverse complement strand
CCCGCGCGCTAACTGCGAGCGGCTGGTAACCACCACGCCGCTCACCGAGAGGTCGCGAATCATGCCCACGCGATCGCGCCGCACGTGGGTCGACACGTTCAACGGGACTTGGATCGGAAGCCGCTCGAAACGCCGCCGCTCGGACATGCTCCCATCACACGGCCGCGCCGATACCGGCGCAAGTTTTTGTCACTTCACGGGCAAGCCGTACGGATCGTGCATCGCGGGCTCGCCGAGCGAGAGCTTGTCGAGGTCCGGCTTGATCTTCGCGTAGTCACCGACGACGCTGATCACGACCTTGTTCGACGGAAGCGTCGCCTTCGCGATCGTCTTTACCTGAGCCGAGGTGACCGTACGAACACTCGCCGCGTAGGTCGCGTACCAGTTGTCGGGCAGCCCGTGCAGGGCGAGCTCCGCGTAGGCACTGGCGACACCCGCGTTCGTACCGAACGTGGACGGCAACGCGCGGATGATGTTCTGCTTCGCCTTCTCGAGCTCTTCTTTGGGCAGTCCGTTCTTGGCCAGATCGTCGAGGATCTCGAGCACCTTGCCCACGCCCTGCCCCGTCGACGGCGTCTGGATCGCCGTAGAGATAAAGAACGGCCCCGGAGCGACGCGCCAATCCGCGACGGCGCCCGCGTTGTAAACGATGCCCATCTTCTCGCGCAGCGTCTGCGTGAGGCGCGACGTGAAGCCGTCACCGAGCGCGGTGCGGAACACCTCGAACTGCGCGTAGCGCTTGTCCTTGCGATCGAGACCGACGAGGCCGATGCGCGTGTCTGTCTGCGCTGCGTCCTTGCGATCGACGACCAGCAAGCGGCTCGCGATCTTCTGCGCGGGCGAGCTCGGCTTCGCGATCTTCTTTGCCGTCTTCACCGTCCACGCGCCGAGGCCTGCATCGAGCTTGGCCTTGAGCGCCGCCGGATCGACATCGCCCGCCACGACGAGCGTCATCGTCGACGGGTTCCAGTGCTCCGCGTAGAACGCCTTCGCGTCGGCCCCCGTGACGTCCTTGAACGTCTCGCGCGCACCGCTCGTCGCGTGGCCGTACGGCGAGTCGGCGCCGAACAGCGCCGCGTTCAACACGTTGATCGCCACTTCGCGCGGGCGATCGCGACGCAGCTCGAGGGCGGTGAGCCGATCGCCTTTGACGCGCTCGACCTCTTTGTCCTCGAACGCGGGCTGCGTGATGACCTTGGTGACGAGGCCGAGGGTCTCGTCGAGCGTCTTCGATAGCGTCGACACCGACACGTACGCGGCATCCGTATCGATGCCGATGCCGATGCCCGCGCCGAGCCGATCGGACTCCTCGGCGATCGCGATCGGCGAGAGTCCGCCCGCGCCTTCGTCGAGGAGGTCCGCCGTGAACGACGCGAGGCCGAACTTGCCTTTGGGATCCTGGGCCGAGCCCGCCCCCGGAACGACGAGCACCATCGAGAGGATCGGCAGCTTGTGATTCTCGACGACGAGCAGCGCCATGCCGTTCTTCAGCTTCAGTCGCTTCGCCACCGGCGGCTTGAACGTGGGCTCCTTGGTCGGAGCCGGCGGCTTCGTCCAGTCCTTGATCGGCGACGACGCGAACGGATCCGCTGGTTGCGCGTGCGCGACCGAAACCGACAGCGACAGAATCGTAGCGAAGAGCGCGGCGCGCATTACTTGGTCTCCTTCATCTTCTTGCCGGGACGAATCGTGAGCTGCACCCGCATGTTCGGCCGGAGGTACTTCGCGGCGACGGCCTGCACCTGCTTGGACTGCACGACGCGGCGACGCGCGAGGTCCTGCGCGAAGAAGTCCGGGTCGTTGGCCTTCACGTCGTAACGCGCGAGCTGGATCGCGCGTGGAAGCACCGGCTCGAGGCTCGCGAGGAAGCCCGCCTCCATCGAGTTCTTGGCCCGTTCGAGCTCCTTTGCATCGGGCGGCGTCTTCGAGATCTTCTCGACCTCTTCGCTGATCTCCTTGATCAGCCGCTTCGGATCCGTCCCCGGCTTCGCGGTGACGACGATGTCGAACGTGCCGCCGATCTCGGCGCCATCGAAGCCGACGTGGACCGACTGTGCGATCTTCTCGTCGTACACGAGGCGCTTGTAGAGGCGGCTGCCCTTGCCGTCGCCGAGGATCGACGCGAGCACGTCGAGCGCCGCGTGGTCCTCGCTGTACTGCGCGGGCGCGCGCCACGAGAGGTACACGCGTGGCACCTGCACCACGTCGGTCGCGTCGAGCACGATCTCCTTCGTGATCGGCGGAGGTGCCTTGTACTGCGGGCGCGCCGGCTCCTTTCCGCGCGGAATCCACGCGAAGTACTTTTCGACGAGCGCCTTCACGGTGTCGAACTTGACGTCGCCCGCGATCACCATCGTCGCGTTGTTCGGCACGTAGTACGTGCGGAAGAAGTTCGCGACGTCGGTGACGGACGCTGCGCCAAGATCCTTGGTGTAGCCGATCGTCGACCAGTGATATCCGTGGTTCGGCGGCCACAGCGCCTCGGACAGAAGGATGTGCGCCATGCCGTACGGTTGGTTCTCGTACGACTGGCGGCGCTCGTTGAGCACGACCTCGCGCTGGTTATCGAGCTTGGGCTTGTCGAACGTGTCGAGCAGACCCGCGACGCGATCCGCCTCCATCCACAGCATCTGCTCGAGGAAGTTCGAGCCCGCGACGTTCTGGTACACGGTCTCGTCGCTCGACGTGAACGCGTTGGACCAACCGCCTGCGGATTCGAGCAAGCGATCCATGAGTCCGTCGGGCAGATGCTTGCTGCCCTTGAACATCAAGTGCTCGAACAGGTGCGCGAAGCCCGTGCGATTCGCGACCTCGTCCTTGGATCCGACCTTGAACCACAAGACCTCGTAGACCGTCGGCGCTTTCGCGTCCTCGATCACGTAGACCTTCAAGCCGTTGGGCAGCTCGAACTTCTTGTAGTCGATCTTTGGCTCGTCGGCGGCGGCGGTGCCCGCGGCGAGCGCGAGGACGACTGACATCGTCAGCAGGCGCTTCATGCCGCGGACACTAGCACCGCTAGTTGCCGATTCCGAAGCCGGCTTTCACCTTCACACCGGCCTTCACCTTCACCTTCGGCGGCGGTGGCGGCTTTGGCACCACGACTTTCACCGACGGTGCCTTGACCTTCACGCCGACGCCGACGCCCGCGCCACCGCGGACATCACCGCGAGAGCTGGCGCCGAAGCCAGCGCCCACGCCTGCTTTCACCTTCACCGACGGTGCTTTGAGCTCGACGCGCGGAGGCGGCGGAACCGCGACCTTCACCCTCACGTTCGGCGCTTCGACCTTGGCGCGGACATTCGCGCGAACGGCTGGGGCACCGACGCCGACGCGCCAGTTGCCGCGGGCTGTCGCAGCCGCGGCGAGGTCGGGCGCGCCGACCTTGACCTTCACGCCGACCGGTACGGTCCACCGCGCACGCAGCGACGCGCGAGGCTCCGGTGGACGCACGCTGAGGCGCGAGTCGAGCTTGCCGCGAACGTCCGCGCCGACGAAGACCTTCGCCTTCAGCGTCGGCGGGCGCACGTACCACGCGACGTCCGCGCGAGGTGGTGCAGGCGCGACGACCCTGATGTTCGTGCGCCAATCCGGGGCGGGCGCATAGATCCACACGGGGCGCGCCGATACCTCCGCGCGGTACTCGATGTCCGGCGGCGACCACACGGGCACCTTCACGTGCGCGCGGACCGTGGCGGGCTCGAGCTGCGGTGGCTCGACGGACGCGTAGAACTCGGGCACGGAGATACCGACGAGCGCGGCGTGTGCGCGACCGCGTGGATGGTGCACGTAGTAGGCGCCGCGCAGCGGTTGCAGATATCCCGTGGCCGTCACCTCGAAGCGCTTCGGCCACAGCACGGCAGCATCCACGCGCGGAGCGATCGGCGCCCATCGCGCTTCGATCACGTCGGGGTGACGCAGATAGAGATCACCGGCGAGCTGACCGCGCCCCGCAGTGGCCCACGTCAGCGCCTCGAGACGACCACCGAGCGCGAACGACGCGTCGATGTTCGCGCTCGCTTCGGGCAACGCGGCTTCGTACGCGGCGCCATCGTTTGCTTGCGCCCAGCCGGCAGCGCTCGCCTCGAACGTGGCGACGTTGTCGGCCGACGCGTTCAGCTCGAGATACGACTCCTCGAGCTGCTTCTGCAGCGCGGCCATCGCTTGCGCGTGCGCCTCGATCGCGGCGACGAGATCGACGCGCGCGTCGACCTCATCGCGCCAGGTTCCCCAGTCATCGCGCGTCCACACGTCCGGCGCGGCGACGGTGCCGTCCGCTTTGAGCGTGACGCTGTTGCCGCCTTCGATCGTCGCGCCCGGCAGATGCAGATCCGCGAGGCCGATCGCTTGAATGGTGCCGCTCTCCACGCCGACGCGGGTCTCGCCCGACGCGGCGACACCGACGCCGTACACCGTGCCCTTGGTGATCACGACGCCTGCCGGCGTGTACACCTTGAACGCGCCTTCGCCGGGTGAGCGATCGGCAACGCTGAAGCGCGCGAGGCCCGCGAGCACCGCTGCACTCGACGCGGGATCCGCGCTGCCCTCGCGGCTCGCGATCGCCACCGTCGAGACCTCGGCGACTTCGATCACCGTCGTGTCGGCCAGCGTGATCGTCGCCGTCGCGTTGTCCTGCGTGCGAACGGCATCGCCCGGATAGAGCGGGGCGTCGGCCGCTGCGGCTTTGAACGCGACCTCGCCCACGGGGCGCACTTCGACGGTTCCGTTGACCGCGGTGATCACCGCCGCGGGTCCTTCATCGCCGTGATCGATTCCGCCGGGCTCCACACCCGCCGCTTTGACAGCATCGCCACCATCGGACGGGGCCGCGTTGGGATCGCTGGGATCCTTTGCGGTGCTCTCCGCACCCTTGGCCGCTGTCGTGTCTTGCTTGTCTTCGCCCTTCTTGCTGCACGCCGATACCAGCGCGAGCCCGAGGACGATCGTCACCGCAGTGAAACGCATCCGGTCTCCTTTCGCGAAGCGAACAGGATGCAGAGCCTCGCGTTGGCATGCAACCCGAGGTTGCTAAGTCTCAGCGTGCCAGGTTCGCGTGACGAAAGCGCACGCGACGAGGCTTACGCAAATGTTCGTCGGTTGAATGTCATCAATGGTAGACAAGCTTCATGACGATGATCGACCTCGGCCCCGAGCGGCCCGGTCCGGCGAGTGACACTCGTCAGATGAGCGATCTCGATCGTGCGACCACGTACGAGCAGAGCGACGTCAGTGGCCGTCAGTTCTGGATCGCGTTCGCGATCATCGTGGTCGCGGTTGCGGTGTTTGCCTTCCTGTTGATGCGATAGATGTCTGCGCCCGGTGAAGTAACCCCGTACGAAGCACTCGGTGGATCCGATGCGGTGCGCGCGCTCGTCGAGCGCTTCTACGACATCATGTCGGAGAAGGAGCCCGCGCTCGCGATGCTTCATGCGTGCGAGCCCGAGGGCATCGTCGCGCGCAGACCTCGCGACAACTTCGCGCTGTTCCTGATCGGCTGGCTCGGTGGGCCCGGCGACTACGTGAAGCAGTTCGGTCATCCGCGCCTGCGCATGCGTCACGGACGCGTGGCCGTGAACATCGCGATGCGCGACGCGTGGCTGCGCTGCATGACGCAAGCGATGAACGAGCGGACGATCGCACCGCCGGTTCGGGCGTGGCTCGATCAACGCTTCGCCGAGGTTGCGGACTTCATGCGGAACGTGGAGGGTTAGTCATGGATCCGCGCATCGACGAGGTGATCGAGTTCTGGTTCGGGGTGTCGCCGCAGAAGTGGTTCGAGAAGAACCCGGCGTTCGACGACGAGATCCGCCAGCGGTTCGGCGCGCTACACGCCGAGGCTGCGGCCGGCGCGCACGATGACTGGCGCGGTACGCCACGCGGCGACCTCGCGTTGCTCGTGCTGCTCGATCAGTTCCCGCGCAACCTCTTTCGCGGCGACGCCAAGTCATTCGCAACGGATGCAAAGGCGCTCGCGATCGCGGAGACCATGTCGCGCGACGGGCTCGCGCCGCTGCAGGTGATGGTCTCGCTGATCCCGTATCAGCACGTCGAAGATCTCGGGCTGCAGAACAAGGGGATCGACGCGTACACCGCGCTCGCCGCCGCGAACCCCGATAACAAGATGCTCGCGACCGCGCTCGACTTCGCGAAGCAGCATCGCGACATCATCGCGCGCTTCGGTCGCTTCCCGCACCGCAACGCGATCGTCGGCCGGGAGTCTACGCCGGAAGAGATCGAGTTCCTGAAGCAGCCCGGCTCTTCCTTCTGAACGCGAGAGCGAGCAGCGCGACGAGCAACCCCGCGTTCGCGGAGTCGCCCGACGAGCAGCCACATCCACGCGATGCCGGTTGCACGGACATCGACGATCTCGACGGCGCGCCCGCGAACGCTGGCGGTGCCTCGCGCACGCATAGCTCGGGTGACGTCTTGTAGCCCGCGGCAGCCGGCACTTCGGTCGCCATCGCGTCGATCAGCTCGCGCAATTGCCTCCCGATCTCCGACTCGCCGATCGAGTGCTGCATCGTCAGCTCTTGCAGGATCTCCGCGGCGATCATCGTGGTCTGCCACGCGCGGTCCGAGCTCCTCAGCAGCTCGAGCTCGCGACGCAGCTCCGCGGTCCAGCGCTGCGCGTCGCGAATATCGGGGGTCTTGTCCATCGCGAGCCCGAGCGTCTGCGCGAGCGCATCGTGGTCGCGCAGCTTGGCGCGCACGGCCTCGGCGAGCTCGAAGTCGTCGTCGTAGGAGCGCAGCTTGTCGAGGAGCACGGTCATCGTTGCGGTGTCAGGATGCGTGCAGCCGAGCGCGTTGCGCGAGACGAGCTGGAGATCAGGCGGCGTTGGCATCCGCGCGCGCTGGAGCGCCACGAGGTCCTCGCGCGACGAGGAGATCGATGGATCGCCGAGCTGCTCGTCGGTGAGCGTAGCCACGGCCGGCGCGAGGAAGCGATCCGGCAGATGGCGCCGGAGCCCCGCGACCCACTTGTAGCTGGCCGTGTTGTACGAACCTGGCGTGTCGATGAGCTGCATCAGCGTCACGAGCGACGGCACGTAGAAGCCGATCTGGAACAGCGTCTTGGCCATGAAGAAGCGCGCGCGCTCGAGATTCTCCGGCGAGTCGCCGGATTGCTCCGCGAGGACCTTCTTCAGCTCGATGGACGCGGAGTAGAAGTCCTGCTTGTCGTACCGCTTGATCGCGCGCTCGAGCGTCTTCGAGGGTGGCTCGCTCTGCGCCATCGCGATCGCGGGAACGAGGACCACGAGGATCAACGCAACACGACCCAGGCGTCCCATCCCGTGCATCATGCCGCTATAGTGGGCGCGTGCAAAGCTTCGCTGTCGAGCCTATGACGCCGCGCACGATCTGCATGCGCTGTCGTCGCCCGACGAGCGTCTGCTACTGCGCGTCACTTCCGCAGCTCGAGACGCAGACCCGCATCGTGATCCTCCAGCATCCGCGCGAGCGCGACATGCCCATCGGCACGGCGCGCATGGCCTCGCTGTGCTTGCCCAACGCGCAGCTGCACGTGGGCATGCGGTGGGACTCGCACCCGGCGCTCGGCGCGGCGCTGTCCGATCCGGCGCGCCCGCCGATCCTGCTCTATCCCGGTCCCGGTGCGCGCGACATCCTGACCGATCCACCTGTGGGACCGGTCACACTCGTCGTCGTCGACGGCACGTGGTCACAAGCCAAGACCGTGGTGCGTGACAATCCGATCCTTCACGCGCTGCCGCGCTACGCGTTCGCGGCGCCCGAGCCTTCGCACTATCGCATTCGCAAAGAGCCGCGCGCCGAGTACGTCTCGACGATCGAGGCGCTCATGCACGTGCTGGGTGCGCTCGAAGGATCGCCCGATCGCTTTCGCGCGCTGCTCGATCCGCTCAACACCATGGTCGACAACCAGCTCGCCGCACAAGCACGCTCGCCGCGTCGCTACTCGGCGCGCGTGCCCCAAGCGCAGCGTCCGCCCAGGCGCGCGTTGCCGGACGTGGCGTTCGAGGACATCGTCGTCGTCGTCGGTGAAGCCAACGCATGGCCGTACGATGCGGGCCAGAGCTCGCAGCGCGACGAGCTCGTGCACTGGCTCGCGCATCGCGTGTCCACGAACGAGACGTTTCAGATGATCGCGCGTCCCGAGCGGCCGATCTCGCCCACGACGAGCTTCCACACGAAGCTGACCGACGAGACGCTGCTCGCCGGAGCGCCGCGCACCGAGGTGTTCGACGCGTTTCGCGCGTGGTCGCGCCCGACCGACGCGGTGCTGTCGTGGGGACACTACGGTCCGTCGTTGGTGCTCGACGCAGGCGGCTTCTTGCCCGACCGCCGCATCGACATGCGCGCGGCCGCGCAGCGCTTCGAGAGCAAGAAGCTCGGCACGCTCGACGAGTACGCGGCCTCGCGCGGGTACGCGTCGACGACGCTCGCACCTGGCCGTGGTGGCGAACGCCTCGCGATGCTCGCGCACATCGCTCGTTCCTGGACGCGATGACCTCGCCGACGCGCGAGGTCATCTGCGGCGATGGCGTCGCGTTCCTGCGCGATCGATTGCCCGCGACGCACGCCATCTTCACGTCACTGCCCGATCACAGCGAGGTCCCCACGATGGGCGTGCCCGCGTGGAGGACATGGTTCATCGATACCGTCGCGCTCGCGTGTCGCGCGATCGCCGACGACGCCGTCGCGGTCTTCTACCAGACCGACGTGAAGCACGACGGTCGCTGGATCGACAAAGGCCACATGGTCCACTGCGGCGTCGACGCCGCGGAGTCGCACGTGCTGTTCCACAAGATCGTGTGTCGCGTGCCGGCGGGCATGACCACGTTCGGTCGCCCGGCCTACGCGCATCTCATCGCTGCGAGCCGCGAGCGTCGCTTGTCACCGGCGGCTTCTACCCCCGACGTCTTGCCGAACCTCGGCTCCATGACGTGGGCGCGAGCGATGGGCAGCGCCGCGTGTGATGCCGCGATCGCGTTCATCGCGTCGACAGGAGCGACCACCGTCGTCGATCCGTTCTGCGGACAGGGCACCGCGCTCGCCGCTGCCAACGCCGCGGGCATGAGCGCGATCGGCGTGGAGCTCTCGAAGCGGCGCGCGGCGAAAGCGCGTGCGCAGGTTCTCAAGCGAGCGCGATAAGCCCCTGCTTGCGCAGCTTCTTCAGCTGGCTCTTGATCTCGCGATCTTCGAGCTCCTGGCGCAATCCAGGGCGTGCGGCCAAGTAGGCGTTCCATGCAGCGGCCATGAACTCTTCCTTGGACAGGTCTTGTTGCGCCGACAGATCGGCGGCACGCAGCAGCAAAGACTCGAGCTCCGTCATGTCGGTGGTGGTGTTGTCCATTGCAGCAATAAAACCACTGCGAAGGCCCCGCGTAACGCCCGAGTGGGTAGGCCCCTACCTAGATGATCGGGGTGCTCACGTGACGCGCGAGATCGTGAGCGTGCGAGCTTTGCCGGCGAGGCGCAGCTCGACCTCGTCGCCCGGTGCTTTGCCGAGGAGCGCCTTGCCGATCGGCGACGACAGCGTGATGACGTGAATGTCACCCGCGAGCGTGTTGCCACCGCCGTGGGGCGCCACGAAGTAGCGGCGCTCGTCGTCCTCTTCGCGGGCGCTCACGAGCGCGCTCATCGCGACCACGCTACACGGCGCGAGCTTCATCTTCTCCACGTCGGCGACGGCGGTCTCTAGATCGGCCACGCGCTGCGCTTGGCCACGCGCGATGTACGACTGCTCGAGGCCGCGCGTGTCCTTGTCGTTCTCTGCCTTCGCCTCCGAGTGCGTCGCACCTTCCATCGCAGACGCATGCGCGGCGCGCGCGGTCGCGAGCATCTCGGTGAGTTGCGCGAGGAGCTCCGCGCGCAAGACGGCCTTCGTCATTTGGTCACGTCGCTGAACAGATCGGTCGAGAAGTATCGCTCCATGCGATCGCACAGCACGGTCGCGATCGTCTTGCCGGGACCGACTCGTCGCGCCATGGCGCGCGCCGCGGCGAGGTTGAGCCCGCTCGACGGACCGACCGGCAAGCCGCGCCCGCACAGCTCCCGCGATGCGGCGATCGCCTCGCGCTCGTCGATGCAAATGTCCTCGTCGAGCCCGATCTCCTCGGCGTTCATCAGCGAGGACAGCCCTTCGACCACGCCGGGGATTCCGCCGCATACTTCGGGTTGACCTTCGAAGCACGACGACGAGCCCTTGGTCGGCAACGCGCGAGCGATGCGCGTCGGATGTCCCGCTTCCTTGAGCGAGCGTGCGATGCCCATGAGCGTGCCGCCCGTGCCCACGCCTGCGACGAAGCCGTGGATCGTGGTGCCGACCTGCTGGATCAACTCCGGCCCCGTCTCGCGTTGATGCGCGCGTGCGTTGAGCGGGTTCTCGAACTGCCGCGTCAGGAACACGTCGCGATCGGCGGCGGCGATGCGACGCGTCTCTTCGATCGCGCCGAGGATGCCGGCGTCTTTGGGCGTGAGCACGGTCTCGCCGCCGTAGCGCTTGATGATCAGCGCGCGTTCACGGCTGACGTTCTCGGGCATCACCGCGCGAAAGCGAACGCCGATCACGGCGCACGCCATCGCGAGCGAGATCGACGTCGATCCGCTCGAGGCCTCCACGACGATCGTCTGCTCGTTGATCGCGCCCGTCTCGACGCCGTGGCCGAGGATGAAGGCGGCGACGCGGTCCTTGGTCGATCCGGATGGCAGGAGGTACTCGAGCTTGAGCCAGATCGTGCAGCCGGTCGGCTCGTCCCGGAGGGGGATGGCAACGGTGCGCGCAGCCATGCGAATCAGGGCAGCCTTGCGCTCGGCGAGTGACATGCGGCGACCCTACCTCACGGCCCCTCACCGTGGCACCGCCACCCACGCTAACCCAACGCAACCCCGACATCGCGGTATGCTCGAGCTTCGGCCGTGAAGCACCCCACCCTTCCACCGCTGACACACGCGATCCGACGAGTCCTCGATCGAGAAGAGGTGTACGTCGCGTATCAGCCGATCGTCGACCTCGGCGCCCGCCGCATTTTTGCGTACGAAGCGCTGGCTCGTCCGACGGCGCCCGAGTTCCAGAATCCACTGCAGCTGTTCGCCGCCGCCGTCGAGCACGCGTGCACCGGCGAGCTAGGGCAGCTGCTTCGCAGGCTCTCGATCGAGGGCTGCCCCAACTACCCGCTGTTCATCAACATCCATCCGAGCGAGCTCAACGAGCACCGCATCATCCAGCCGTCCGATCCGCTCTATCAGCATGATCGCGACGTCTACTTGGAGATCACGGAAGGCGTTCCGCTGTCGCACTTCCACCTGTGCCAGACGATCCTCTCCGAGGTTCGCGGCCGCGGCATTCACCTCGTCGTCGACGATCTCGGCGCGGGGTACTCGAACCTCAAGTACATCGCCGACCTCCAGCCAAAGATCGTGAAGCTCGATCGCGATCTCATCGCCGGGCTCACCACGGATTCACGGCTGTTCAAGCTCGTCTCCGCGGTGGTGCAGCTGTGCACGCAGCTCGACGCGCTCGTCGTCGCGGAAGGCATCGAGACCGTCACCGAGCTCGAGGCCGTGATCGACGCAGGAGCGCACTTCGGGCAGGGATACCTGCTCGCTCGCCCCGCGTTTCCGCCTCCGGAGATCCAGTGGCCCGAAGGGATCAAGTACGTCCCGCCCAAGCGCGCGCTGACATCGCCGATCGCGCGACGGGGACGCTAGAAGAAGCTACTTCTTCTTCTTCTTGTCCTTGCTCTTGCTCTTGCCCTTGTCCTTCTTCTTCTCGCGCTTGAAGACGAACATCACGACCTCGTCGTCGTGATCGTCGTCGGGCGACTCGTCACGCGTGGTGCCCACGAGCTCCCAGCCCTCGTCGCCGCGCTTGTTCAGCTCGTCGACGATCGGTTGCGTCGCGGAGCCGTGTCCCCAAGCGACCGTGTAGATCTCGTACTCGAACTTCGCCATAGACCGATTGTCATAGCAGAACTGCTCGCACCCTCAGAACTGTGACAACAGCGAAAACGCGTAGAACCGGCCGCCCAGATCCAGATGACCGATCGACGCGTGCGCCCCCGGCAGGACGAGCATGTCGTGACTCGCACCTTCGACCGGCGACAGCGACGTCGCCGAGTGCGTCGTGTAGCCCACCTCGATCCGCGCGCCGAGGGAGAACTGCGGGTAGGTGATGAGGAACAGGTCGACACCGACCGCCCCCGTCGCCGACACGCCCCACCCCGAGTCGGACACCGTCTTGCTGTTTCCCTCGATGGACAGCGACGTCCGCGACGGGCCGAGGTCGAGGTGCGCCATGACCGCGATGTTTCGGTGCAGCACGTAGCGCGCGGTCCCGCCGAGCGTGAGGTCGAGCGCGTCGATCTCGGTGGGCATCCCGAACAGCTCGCCCTCGGCGGAGGTGTTGGCGAACCCGACGGCTGCCCAGATCTGCAAGCTCGGCACGAGATCGAGATCGAGATGGCGTGCAACGCCGAGCTGCACGCCGCCCAGGTTGTCGCTCGTCACGGCGTTTGCCGACGCCGTTCGAAGCGAGCGCGTCGTGCCTCCGATGGAGAGCTCGTTGTTTCCGGCGAGCGCCGGAGATGCCGCACAGAGTGCGAGGGCGAGGATGGCCGTGCGCATTCAGGGCTCCTGATCGAGGAGGTTGACGGTGAGGAATCCCGACACGACGATCGCGTCCTCGCGCTTCGCTGTCGGCGACGGAATGATCGTGGCGCGGCCGAGCGGGTCCTGGTGATCCACGAGGATCTTCGCGTTGCCCGTCGACAGCACCCGTCCTGGTGGATCGTCGAGACGGAAGTTCGTGGGGTGGAGGTTGTCGAGCTGCAGAAAGCCGATGCGCGAGACCTGCGGCGTCGCGCCGATCAGGTGCGAGCCGTCCGGCGAGAAGTCGTACGAGTCGAGCTTGCCAACGCCGAGGAGCGGCGATGTGGACTCGGTGTCCATGTCGAGGAGACCGAGCACCGTGCGCGCGTCGTCGTGCACCAGCATCGCGAGATCGCGCTCCGGCACCGGCACCACGTCGCGCACCGGTTGATCGAGCGTGATCTTGCGAATGCTCGCCTGCGTCAGCGGATCGGTGATGTGCTCGAGGTCGAGGACGTGAACGCGCGGCAGCTTGCTCGCGATCGACGCGAACAGCGCCTTGCGCGGCGGCGTCGGATTGTCCGGATCGCTCGTCGGAAACAGCAAGATACGATCGATCGGATCCGTCAGCGGCACGGCGCGGAACTGCGCGGTGTCAGCGTGAATGACGACGACCTCGCTCGTGTTCGGCGTCGCCGCGAGGATGTAGCGTTCGCCGCTCGCGTCGTCATACACCGCGATGTCCGTGGGCCCACCACCGGCGCCGAGCTCCGCGAGCACGGGGCGGAAGTCATTGCTCGACGGGCTCGCTGGCGGCACGGGCTCGAGGAGGATCTGCAGCACGTCACGCGCGTTGTCGCTGCGGACGTACGCGCTCGCCGTCTTCTTCGCGAACACCACCTCGCGCGGCACCACCGCTGCGCCGGCCAGGTCGAGGCGAATCGAGATCTCTCGACGCTCCGGGTGCGAGACGTCGAGCACCGTGACCTGATTCTCCGACAGGATGTACGCGAACGTTCGCGCCTCGAGCGTTCCTGGAATCGTCATCGGCGGTGACAGCGTCACGCCGTCGGGCACCGAGCCGAACGAGCGGATCGTCTTCAGCGTCGGATTCCCGGCGCCGGGTGGACGCGTCAGATCGACCACCGCGATCTCGTTCGGGTTGCGAAAGAAGCCCATGTCGTCGGGCCCCGACGCGGAGAAGTACGCGACGGCGGTGGTGTTGTCGGGGGAGATGGCGAGCCTGTCGAACGGCGAACCGATCTCGTACGCGATCGGATCGGCGCCCTGCGACTCCGTATCGAGCGCCCACAGCATCGGCGGTTGATCGATCTGGCCCTTCACTACCGCCTCTTCGCCGCGCGTGATCACGAACAGCTTGTGGCGATCGAAGCTCGGCATCGCGTGCATCGCGTTGCGCCCGATGCGCGCGGTGTCGATGCGCGGCGTATCGAGGGCGAGATCGATCAGCGTCACGCGATCGAGCGCGCTATCGATGTACGCGACCTGGTTCTTCAGCTGGATCGGCCCGAGGAGCTCGCGATCGCGTTCCCACACGATCGGCCGGTCGTCGGTCCACTCGCACGCGGTGGTCGCGAGCAACGTGAGTAGAAGTAGTCGATTCATGGCGTGTCCTCAGTTCACGATGTTGCCGTTGAGATCGAAGCCCGTGACGGTCCGGACCGCGTCGGTGCCGAGATCGATGAACGTCACGCGGCCGAGCGGATGACGCTGCGCTGCGTACGCTTCGTTGGCGCCGGGCAAGATGCCGACGGTGGTGGGAGGCGAGCCGAGCGGCTTCGTGATCACCACGCCCGTCTGCGTCGTCACCACTTGCAGCGCGCGCGTCGCCGTGACGGTGTCGCCGCCGTCGAGCCCGACGTATGCCTTGCTGCCGTCGGGCGCGTACGCGAACGCGCCCGGATCCACCGGCGTGATCTGCAGCTTGCCAAAGCCGGTCGCGAGATCGAGCAGCGTGTAGCCATAGCTGCGATCGATGTACTCGTCGGCCGTCGTCGCGCTCGCCGGATCGCCGGCCATCTTCGCGTTGATCACGATCGCCGTCGTTCCCGTCGGCGAGATGCCCACGGCGCGCACGCTCTTCTTGAGCGGCCACGTCGTGATCGGGAAGCCCGGATGTGCGAGCTCGATCTTCGTGATGCGCTCGTCGGCGGTGGCGTTCGTGAACATGAGCGCGCGACTGCCGTCCGCCGACAGCACGAACGAACCGACGCTGTGCCCCGTGAGGTTCACGCGCGTGACAGCGCTCGCGTTGCCGATGTCACCGGGCACGTCGACGATCGACAGCTCCTTCGCCTCGCGAGACACCGCGTACACGCGGGTGCCATCGGGCGCGAGATCGATGTCGGTCGCCGGCGACGCGAGGGGAAGCACCCACGTCTCCCCCGGGTTGTTCACGCCGAGCGAGACGATGCGCAGCGCGGACTCGCCGACCTGACGCACGGCTGCATAGATCCCCGTCGGCAAGACATGCACCTCCGCGGTCTCCGACGCGGCGGCCTCCGCCACCGGAATCGGCGGCACGATGCTAGGTCCGTGCGTCGTCGCATAGCCCATGTCGACCACCGACACGCCGTCCGCGGTGATGACAAACGCGCGCGTGCCAAGCGCATCGAACTGCACGTCGCGCGGACGGAAGCCGACCGTCAAGTTCACCGCGCGCTCCACCCCAGGCGCGAGTGCGATCACCGTCACGTCCTGGAAGCTGCCGACGGTACCGAGCGTGCCGTCCTGCAGATGCTTCGCGAGATCGAACCACACGACCGCGTAGCGCCCCGTAGGATCGATATCGACGCGGTTCAGGTTCACGAGCGTCGCGAGCGTTCGCTTCGTGTCCCCCTCGCTGCTCACCGCGGGACGCACGATCGTCGCGGTGCCATTGTGCGTGTCGAGCACGACCGCGCCGTCGCTGCCGGGAATCGTTGCCAGCACCTTGGGCCGCAGGCCGACACGGGTCGATGTCACCGCGAGCGTCTGTCCGTCGATGCGCGCGAGCTCGTCTTGCGCGGTCATCGGTACATAGATGTAGCGATCGGAGCTCGTCGGCGCGCCGAGCTCGTACTCGACCTCCGGGGGCGGCGGAGGCATGCCCGCATCCGAGCCGCCGCCACCACCACCGCCGGGTGGAAGCACGCACGCGCCGAACTCGTTGCACACGAATCCAGCGGGGCATTCGTTGGACGACAAACAGCCGAGCGTCGGTCCGTCCGAGAAGCCACCGGCGTCGGGGAGGTAGAGCCCTCCTCCGTCGGCGCCAGCGCCGCACGCAGCGGCGACAACTAACAGCGCTAACCAACCTCGATCGCGCATCGCATTTCCTCCGCGCTCCGAGCTCAGCAGCGTTCGTGCCGCCGCGCGCGCGTGCGATCACCTCGCGTTGCGCGCGGCGCGTTGTGCAGCGCGTGCGAGATCCATGACGTCGATGTCGCGCCGCGCGTGCTCGGTCCTCGAATCTTCGAGGGACCTGCGATGTGAGGTTCACAGTGATCGAGCGACTGTGCAGCGTTCGTACGTGAAAGCTCTGGTCGCGAGCGGCGTTGCTCTACGGCGTCGGCGCGGGATCGAGCTTGCGCTGGCGCAGGATCCACACGACGAAGAGGAGCAGCACGGCGCCGGCGATACCCGACGCACCGTCGACCCACAGCATCGTCGTGCGGCTGTAGTTCGTGGCGACCCAGCCATCGATGAGCGCCATCGCGAAGATCGGCATGTTCGCGAGCGAGGCGAACAGGTTGTACTTCGTCGCACCTCCCGTGTGCCCGATGATGTCGAGCACGAACGCGGTGAACGTCGCGTAGCACATGCCCAAGCCCACGCTGTAGAACAGGCAGCCCGCGACATAGGTCACGGGGTTCTTCGGCAGGATCGCCATGCCGATGGCGAACAGCGCGAGGACCACCCCGGACAGCGCATACGCTTTGCGCTTGTCCATCTTCGACGCCACCACACCGCCGAACAGCGAGCCGATGATCGCCGCGCCGCCGGTGACGAGGCCGTTCGCGAACGAGACGACGTTGTCCGAGGCGTTCCACTCGAGCCCCATCAGCGGGAACACGTTCAGCGCACCGCCCGAGCCGATCGGCATGAGGCTGAGGAAGATCGACAGAATGCCGGCACCGGAGAGCGCGTAGATGAAGACGAGCGGGATCGCGAACAGCGCCTTGTGCGGAACCTTCGCGGCGCGCTTGGGATCGACGAGCAATCCCCACAGATCGCGCCCCAGCTCGCGCATGCTCTGACCGAACGTCTTGGACCTGTCGCGCGGCGGCTCCTTGATGAAGCCGAGCACCAGCGAGCACGAGAGCAACAGGCCACCGACGATCACGAACGGCGCCCAATCGAATACGAGCTCGTTCGCGAGGATGAGGCCGAAGCCACCGATCGTCTGACCGCCGAGGTTACCGGCTTGCGACCATCCACCCGCCAAGCCGCGCTGCTCGGGCGGCGTGAGCTTGGCCATGAGCGCCTCGGTGCACATGCCGATGAACGTCGTCGCGACACCGTTGATGAAGATGAGGACGGTCATGATCGTGACCGTGTCGTCGCGAATCGGAATGAAGCCGAGCGCGATGATGCAGCCCGAGCTGATGAGGTTCGTCGAGATGTACCAGCCACGCCCCGTCCACATCGTGTCGACGACGGGCGCCCACAAGAACTTCCACGTGTGAGGCAGCGTGTTCACCGCCACCATCGCCGTGATCGCCGCGTCGGACATGCCCGACTTCTTCGCGAGCGCACCCACGGTGACCATGAGAAATCCGGCCGTCGCGCCGAACGGCAAGAACAGCAGGAAATACAGAAACGCCGGCGGTGGCTTCCCCGTGCTGCTGGGCTCGCTCATTCGCGGCGACTCTAGCCGTCGGCGCCAGCGGGTACAGCGGTGACGAGGACATAATGATGTCCCGTCACGAAGACCTGCTTGCGATGCTGGTGCAGGTACCGCCGGTAGTACGTCACGTCGCGCACGAGGAGGCCGAGCTCGGGCTGGCGGAAGTTCTTCACGCGCGTACCGTGCTCGAGCTCGCCGTCGACGTAGCGGCAGTTCGGTAACCCCAGGATCACGCTGCCGTTCGGCGCGAGATGCTGCTGCACCACGCGTCGCACGATCTCGCGATCGTCCACGCCGGGTGACTGCAGCGTGCCGATCGAGATCACGAGATCGAAGCGGCCGAGGCCGAGCGACTCGAGCGCGTTCAGATCCGCGACGAGGAACGTGACGTCGGGAAAGCGAGCGCGTGCCTGTGCGATCGCGGACTCGCTGTGATCGACGCCCACGAACTCCGCGTCGCGAAGACCGAGCTCTCGCATCAACGCGATCTCGTCTCCGGTGTTGACGCCGAGGTCGAGCACCCGTGCGCCAGCGCCGAGCCGGGTCCGCTCGATCGCGTCGGCGAGATCGAGGACAAAGCCGGGCTCCTCGTCCTTGGAGATTCGCGCGAACGGCGAGTCCGCGCCGTACCGCTCCGTCGCGTCGCCCGCCGGCCGGAGTCGCTCGCGCGCATCGAGCTTCTCGAAGCGCAGCGTGACCAACTCGTGGTCACGGCGGCTCGGAGTGAGCATCCGTAGGCCGAGCCGGTCGGCGAGGTCGAGCCACACCCGATACGGTCGATGGATGCGGTCGCCGACCTGCTCGCCGGCGTAGAGGCCGCGCCCTCGATCGGGATCGAGCACGGTGAGCTCGAACGAGGTCTGACCGGATGCCAGCGCGGATCGAAACCAGCGCAGGATCTCGAGCAACGGCTCGCGGCCGAACGACGTCACGAGCCCACCGTGCCACGGGCGCACGTGGACGCGCTACGGCGAGCGCTGGCGCACGCGGTTACGCGGCGACCGACGTCTCGGAGATCGACTGCCCCGACGCTGCCGACGCCACGCGCGCGTTGGTCGATGCGTCGACGATGCTGTCGACCCAGCTCGTGATCTCGGAGCCCAGCTCGGACAGCTCCTCGGCAGAGCGCTGCTCGGCGACGGTCTCGAACAGCTCGCGCTCCTGCCACGTCGCGTGGCAATCGATGAGCGCCTTGAGCGCGGACAGCTTTCGATCTTGCTGCGTGCCCGGCTCGAGCCAGAGGATGTCGGCGAGGACCCGCTTGATCTCGGAGTGCTCGGCGATGAGCTCCGTGTGGACCTCTCGGGTCAAGAGCGTCGACACCGCCGGATAGAACAGGACCTGCTCGGCCGCGAGGTGAACCGTGATGCGGTCGGCGAGCTCGGTGATCGCCTGACTGCGGCGATCGGGATTGACGGTGTCGGCGATCTCGCTGATCAGCGCTTCGATCTCGTCGTGCTGCGCGGTGAGGAGCTCGAGGGCGTCGGAGATGCGTTGCATGCGAGCGGCAGGTGCAGCGCACGTGCCATCTCGACTATCGTCACCCACATGGCTCGCCCGCGTTCCCTTCTCGGTCTGCTCGCGTATCTCGTCGCGTTGCACGTGCGCCGTCGGCCGGCGCTGCTCGCGATCGTGGTCGTCCCGCTCGTCACGCTCGTGCTGCTGTCGCGTGGACGCACGACGGACTCCGCCGAGGTCATGACCAAGGGGCCACCGCTCCAAGCCGCCGTCTTGCGCGATGGCTTCGCGGTGCTGGAAGCGGCGGGCGATCGCCACCTCGTCGAGCTCGATCGCGACGGCAAGCGCCGCAAGCGCTCGGCGATTCCCACCGTGACCGAAACGCGCGCGATCGGTATGTCGATCGGTGCGGGCGTGGTGTGGCTGCAGAGCAAGAAGATGCACGTCGCGAAGATCGAGAAGGACGGCACGCTCGGACGCTCGCAGACGTTCGGCACGTCGGTCCGGAACGTGTGCTACGGCGTCGCCTCCAACGATCATCGCTGGGCGGTGGGGTGGCTCGAAGAGCGCGACGAGAAGTTCTGGTTCGTGCATGGCCCGACGCAGCAGGGCACCGCCGATGTCGGCGCGATCGAGACCTCGGCGATCGCGCTCGACGCGGACATCGCCGCGCGCATGACCTGGTGTGCGATCACGTCGGCCAACGATTACGTCGCGCTGACCTTTCGCATCGAGGCCAAGACGTACATCTACATGTGCTCGAAGAAGGAGTGCGGCGGCGTGCAGACGCGCGCGCCGATCGATCCGCGCGACGAGATCATGGACATCGCGTGCCAGAAGGACGGCTGCGTGATGGCGATGCGCGCGCGCGACGGAGCGGCGAGCCTCGTCGCGTTCAACCTGCGCGGCAAGACCACGTGGACCAAGAAGCTCGGCTACGCCACGCGTGACACGCGCGTACAGCTCGCCGCCGCCGGCGACCGCGCGTACCTCGCGTCGTTCATGACCGAGGAGGGTCCCGTCGTGGAGCGCATGCTCTCGAAGTCCGGCACCGGCGGCCGCACGTGGCACGGCGCACCGGGCCTGTCCGAGGCGGCGATCACGTGGTCGCGCGACTACGCGATGCTCGCCTACTGGGACGGCGGCGCACTCGGCACCGACGTGTTCGCGATGCCCCGATAGTTCGCGCCATGGCTGCTGCAGTAGCCATGCAAGCTGGCCGAATCTAACGATTCGTCGTCGGTGATCCGCGCGATATTGATGGCCATGCGCTTCGCTTCGTTCGCGTTGTTCGTGATGCTCGGCGGCTGTACCGACGACGAGCCGCTGGCCAACACGATCGCCTTCGATCTCTCGGGCGGTGACGAGCTGTTCGCGATGCCGTTTCCGTCGGACCTGCGCCTGAAGTCCGACGGGCGCATCGATCTCTCGACGTTCCCCAACAAGCGCAACCTGCCGATCGTGCGCGATCTGCTCTCCAGCGCCGAGGAGCACGCGGGCTTTCCCACGATGCCGATCGCGTGGTTCCGCTTCACGGGCGTCGTTCCGCAGCACGCGAAGGATCAGCTGATCGCCGCGGATCCGTCGAGCAGTGCATTGCTCGTCGATATCGACGAGAGCTCCGGCGAGCGCGGCGCGCTGTATCCGCTCGTCGCGCAGACGCTGCCCGTGGATGCGTTCGCCGGTGAAGGACTCGTGTCACTCGCGCCGCGCCCCGGCGTCGTGCTGCGCGCGAACACGCGCTACGCGTTCGTGCTGCGCACGTCGTTCGCACCCGGCGTGTCGACGCCGCCGGCCTTTGCCGAGCTCGTGCGCGGTGGCGGCGACGCGAAGGCAAAGGCGCTCTACGCGCCGCTCTGGAGCGCGCTCGACGAGCTCCACGTCGCCGACAAGGATCTGCTCGTCGCGACCGTGTTCACGACCGGCGACGAGATCGCGATGATGCGCGCGCGCACCGAAGCGGTTCGCGCTGCACACGACGTGACGATCGATGGCCTCGCCCTCGATACGGAGCACGGCGTGAACCATCCCGACGTGTGCGTGCTCGCGGGCACCGTCACGATGCCCGTGTTTCAACAAGGCGAGCAGCCGTACTCCACGCAGGGTCGCTTCATCCTCGATGCGAGTGGCACACCGATCCAGCAAGGCAGCATCGACGTGCCGATTCGCATCACGATCCCCAAGGGCGCGATGCCGCCCACCGGATGGCCGCTGTGGCAGTACGTGCATGGCTCGGGTGGCGCGTCGTTCGATCTCGTCGACGAAGGCTTCAACACGACGCCCGAGTCGGGCCCGATGCCCGGCGAAGGTCCCGGCGTTGTCGTCGGCCGTCGCGGTATCGCCGCCGCAGCGACCGCGATGCCCGTGAACCCCGAGCGTATGCCGGGTGCCGACCCGCAGGCGTATCTGAACTTCAACAACCTCGCCGCGATGCCGTACACGTTCCAGCAAGGTGTGATCGAGCAGCGCTTGCTCCTCGACGCACTCCTCGCGCTGCGCATCACGCCGGCGATGCTCGCGGACTGCGGCGCGACGGTCCCGGGCGCTGGCGGCCTCTTCGATCCCGACACGCTCACGCTCGGTGGTCACTCGATGGGCGGCATGTACACGAACATGATCGGCGCCGTCGAGCCCCGCTTCGGTGCGCTCACGCCGTTCGGCGCGGGCGGCTTCTGGAACGTGTTCATCCTCGACACCGAGCTCGTCGCCAACGCCGATCAGCTGCTCGCCGGAATCCTCGGTATCGACGGTGACACGCTCACGTTCATGCATCCGGTGCTCGGCCTCCTCGGCATCGGCTGGGAAGTCGCGGAGCCTGGCGCGTCGATGGCGCGCCTCGCGCAGCGTCCGCTCGACGGCTTCCCCGAGCGCCACGTGTATCAACCGATCGGCCAAGGCGATCGCTACTTCCCCGAGACGATCCTCGACGCCGCCGCGCTCGCGTACGGCAACTCCGAAGCGGGCGACGAGATCTGGCCCGGAACGCAAGAAGCGCTCGCGGTGCAGGGCCTCGAGGGAATGCTCGAGTATCCCGTGCGCGAGAATCGGCAGAATCCGGGCACGCGCACCACGAGCGTCGTCGTCCAGTACGCCGATGGCGGAGTTGCCGACGGACACCAGATCTATCGCCAGCTCCCCGCCGTTCGCTACCAGTACAGCTGCTTCCTCGCGACGTACATTCGCGACGGCGCTCCGACGGTGTTCGCCCCCGCGGCCGAGACCGCGGCGTGTCCTTAAGCCTGCTTCTTCAGCGACAGCGGCATGAACGCGACGACGGCGTTGGGAATGATCGCCCACAGCCAGACCGTCCAGATCGGCGCCTTGAGCACGTTCACGAGCAACAGCGCCGCGACGAGCAACAGCATGATCGTCCGGTAGCGCGCGTACTTCTGCTTGCGCTCGCCGCTCAACAGCAAGAGCGCGAGGTCAAACGGCATGAGGCACAGACACGTCTCGTTCCAGCGCACGTACGGCAGCGGCGACACGATCGCGAGGAACCAATAGATCGTTCCGAGTAGCACGGGCGGAATCACCGCGACCGCGAGCCCGACGCGCTGGAACCGTCCGAGCAGGCGCGTGAGCCACACCGGCGACGTGAGCAACAGCGCGAGGAGCGCGATGTAGAGGCGACCGCTCGGCTCGGAGTGCAACTCGTCGAGGCGATTTTGCAGCTGCGCCTTCTTCTCCGGCGTGAGGTCACCGTCGGCGAGGTGCTTCTCGATCTCTTTGACCGCATACGGTCCCTGGCGCTGATAGAGCACCATCGGCTCGATGCCCCACAGCTCCGTCACCGCCTCGCGCATGTAGTCCGGCAGGAACATGCGCTCGTAGTAGTTCGGCACTTGATCGCTGACGCGCCCCATCGAGATGTCCGTCAAGATCAGCGGGATCCACGAGCTCGGAAGACCGTAGAAGCCTTCGCGCGCGAGCTCGCGGAACGTGCGCCCGTCGGTCTTGTTGGGCATCTTGCGCAGCGCACCGTCGGTGGCGTTGTCGATGATGTCGCGGACGCGCGTGGTGCAGTTGTCCCAGAGGTGATCGTACGAGTAGTGCTTGTTCTCCTCGCGAACGTCGAACTTGAGCTTCGCGAGGACCTCGTCCTTCTGCTCTTTGGTCAGCGGTAGCGGCTGCACCCAGATCGTGCGATCCGCGTTGGTGTAGATCGACAGCATCGTCTGCGGGCGCTGCTCGCCGACCCAGAACGCGCCGTTCGCGCGAAAGAAGCCCCATCCCATCCGCAGCGGATGATGGAAGTCACCGATGCCGTAGTTGAAGCACATGTCCTCGCGCGGATCGTCGTAGCTGATGCACAGCGCGATGTGACCGTGGCGTTCCCAGATGAGACCACCGACGCCCATCGTCACGAGATTGATGATCGGCTTTTCGCTGATCAGCTTCTCGACCTCGGGCGACAGCGGCTTGCGCGTACCGGTGGCGGGCCCGGGCTGCGCCCCCGCAGTCGCGCAAAGCCCGACGAGGATGGCCAGTGCCACAAGCGGTCGGCGAAGCATCTGGCCGAGTTTGTTGTGACGCCTGTATTTCCGCAAGCCCCGACCGCGGATCCCGCGTGATGGTTTGGTCGCCATGAGCTGATACAACCCGCGGGTGATTGCGCCGCATTTCCGTGTCCTCGCGACCGCCTCCGCCTCGCGTGCGCGCACCGGCACTCTCACCACCCTGCACGGCGAGGTCGCCACGCCGGTGTTCATGCCCGTCGGAACGCGCGGGTCGGTGCGCACGCAAACGCTCTCGCAGCTACTCGAGCTCCGCGAGCTCGGCGCGCCGATCCTCCTCGCCAACACGTATCACCTGCTCGTCCGCCCCGGCCCCGAGCTGTTCGAGCGGATCGGCGGCCTGCACGCGTGGACCAAGTGGCCCGGCGCGTTCCTCACCGACTCCGGCGGCTTCCAGATCTTCTCGCTCGCCCAACGCGACGGATCCGCGATGCACGAGGACGGCGCGATCTTCCGCGATCGAAATGCGTCGGGTCCGATCCTGTTGACGCCCGAGCGATCCATCGCGATGCAGCGCGCGATCGGCTCGGACATCATGATGGTCCTCGATCAATGCATCGACTCCACATCCCCGCACGCCGCCGCGCGCTCCGCGATGGAGCTCACGCATCGCTGGGCTGCGCGCTCGCTCGCCGCGCGCGGTGACTCGCCGCAGCAGCTGTTCGCGATCGTTCAAGGCGCCTGCTACCCGGATCTCCGTCGAGAGTCGGCGCGCGCGCTGACCTCGTTCACCGCTGCACGTGGCTTCGACGGCTTCGCGATCGGCGGACTCGCCGTCGGAGAATCGCGCGCCGAGCGCGAGGACACCACCGAGCTCGTCACCGAGCTCTTACCCACCGATCGCCCGCGCTACCTGATGGGCGTCGGCACACCGATCGACATCCTCGAAGCCGTGCACCGCGGCGTCGACATGTTCGATTGCATCCTGCCCACCGCCTGGGCGCAGCACGGCAAGGCGTTCACGTCGCACGGGCGCATCGATCTGCGCCGCGGCGTGCACCGCGCATCGGATGCACCGCTCGACGCGAACTGCTCCTGCCCCGCGTGCACCACGTACGCACGATCGTTCTTGCACCACCTCGTCAAAGCGCAGGAGCCGCTCGGCTGGCAGCTCCTCGCGAATCACAACCTGCGCTTCTACACGAGGCTCATGGCCACGATTCGCGCCGAGATCGCGGCCGACACGTTCTCCGCGTTCTACACCGCGCAGCGCACGCGCCTCGCGATGGACGACGAGGACAACCCGCCGGGCCCGCGCCCGCGCGCAAAGCCCGCTCGCCCGTCGACGCTGGGCGCGTTCTCCGTGATCACGCGCGGCGACCACTCGTGGATCGCGCACGTAGCTTCGGGTGAGACGATGCACTCGGTGAACGCGCCCGATGAAGAGGCCGAGCGCGTCTACGTGCAGCAGTCGGCGCTGCTCTCCACGCCACCGCTCGTGGTGTGGGACGTGGGCCTCGGCGCCGCGCACAACGCGATGGCGCTGATCCGCGCCGCCGAAACGCACGACGTCGAGCTCGTCAGCTTCGAGCACGATGTCGACGCGTTTCGCCTCGCGCTCGCGCACCAGAAAGAGTTCCCGCACCTGCGCCACCCCGCGCCTCACATCCTCGCGCGCTATGGCCGCTACGAGTCCAAGTCTGGCGCGCTGCGCTGGCGACTCGTCGAAGGAGACTTCCTCCAGGCGTTCTCGCGCGAGCGCGCCCCCGACGTCATCTTCTACGACCCGTTCTCGTCCAAGGTCGACACGCGCATGTGGTCGCTCGACGCGTTTCGCGCGCTGCGAGCACACCTCGATCGCCCGTGCGAGCTGTTCACGTACTCCGCGTCGACAGCGATTCGCACCTCGCTGCTCCTCGCGGGCTTCTGGGGCGCGCAGGGCGTGGCGTCGGGCCCCAAGGAGTCGACGACGATCGCCTTTACGCTCGACGGTCCGCTCGAGGGACACCCGTTCTCGCGGCATCGCTTGCTCGACGCGGCGTGGCTCGAGCGCCGGTCGCGATCGTCGGCGAAGTTCGCGCCCGACGTGCCGGCCCAGCAGCACGCGGAGCTCGAGCGCCAGCTGCTCGCACACCCGCAGTTCGCGTCGCTACCAGCGTTGCAACGTCAGCGGTGCTCGTCGTGATCCCGGTATGTCGTGCGATGGGAGCATTCTTCTTCGGAGATCCGCGCGTCGAACGCGTGCGCGGACCACGTCACCTTTGCGCATGCCCCGATGCAACGACTGGCAGTTCTTGCATTCCGCGCGGAACTCGTCGACGGTTCGCACATGCGTCTCGTGTTGTCTGCGCTCACCCTCGCCGCTCTCTCGACGGCGAGTGCGTGCAAGGGATCCTCGTCGAGCAGTGCGCCCGCCTCTGTCCGCTTCTTGCCCGCGGATCCCGACACCGCGTTTCGGATCGACGTACCGCGCCTGCGCGCGTGGTCGGTCTACCCGCAGCTGTCGCAGGTCGCGCTGGTCAGCGTCGAGATGTTGCTGAAGGGCGCCACCGAGAAGTGCGGCCTCGACGTGATGGGCACGGCCACCACGATTATCGGCGCGAAGAAGAGCTCGCTCATGTCGGGCGATGTCACGTTGATCGTCGCGGGGCTACCGCGCGACAAGGTCACCGCGTGCCTCGACACGGTCGCGAGCGCCAAGTCGATGCTCGAGCTCGTACGTGATGGCGACGTATTTCACGCGAACGTGCAGGGCCGATCGATCGCGTCGGGCGCTCTGTTGTCGACGGGCGAGGTCGTCGTCGTGGCCCGCAAAGGCAGCGGCGTGGAGCCCGCGCAGTGGAAGACCGAGGTCGACGCCGGAGCGAAGGCGGTCCCCGCGTGGTGGACCGAGCTCGAGCCGTTCTTCGAGCATCCGATCGCCGTGCGCGCTGCTGATGACAAACGGACGGTGCTCGCGACGGCGTCGTTCTCCGATGCGCTGACCGTGCGCGCCAAGGTGGTGACCAAGAGCGATGCCGACGCGAAGGGCGACGTCACGCGCATCAACGCGATCCTCGCGTACCTGAAGAGCGCGAGTGCAGGCGACGGCAAGGCCGAAGCGCAGGGCACCAACGCGTACGCGGAGATCACGGCGAAGGGCTCCGAAGCCCTTGCACTGATCAAGACCGGTGGCGGCGCGCTGTTCACGCGCAACGCCGAGCTACCGACGCAGCCCGCGACCGCGTCGCGGCCATACCAATGCAGCGAGCTCTCGCAGGCCGTCGGCGACTACATGAACGCGGCCCTCGAGTCGGCTGGCAGGTCGCAGCAGATGCAGGACATGGTCACCACGATCACGCCGCCGCTGAAGGAGGCCTACGTGGACGCGTGCACGGAGGGCAAGTGGGCCGATGCGGCGATCGAGTGCCACGTGATCAACGCGACGAACCTGCCGAAGTTCGAGAAGTGTCGCGTGCAGCTCTCCGAAGCGCAGCGCGGGCCGTTCGACGAGAAGGTCGCGGCCGTCCTCTCCCAGGTCGCGCCCAAGGAGCCGGCGGCGGGCTCGGGCTCGGCCGAAAAATAGCGCTACGCTGCTCGCATGCTGACGCGCGCCGACGATCTGGCGACCATGTCGGTCCTCGACGAGAACGGCAATGCCGTCATGCTCGGCGATCTGTGGCGCGACAAGCCGGCGGTGCTCGTGTTCACGCGGCACTTCGGCTGCGTGCACTGTCGCGAGCACGCGGCGCTGTTGCAGCGCGAGGGCGAGCGCATTCGAGAGGCAGGCGCCGAGCTGTTCGTGATCGGCAATGGAACGCCGAGCTTCATCGACGGCTTTCGCGATCAGACGGGCTTCGCGGGGCCGATCTACACGGACCCGTCGCTCGCCACGTACAAGGCCGCGCAGTTCAAGCGCAGCGTGACGTCGACGCTCGATCCACGCGGCGTTGGCAAGGCGCTCCGCGCGATGGTCGGCGGACACAAGCAAGCGATCATTCCGCAGGGCGATCAGTGGCAACAAGGCGGCGTGCTCGTCGTCCTGCCCAGCGGGGAGATCGCGTGGCACTACGTGTCGGGGCGCGCGGGTGACGATCCGAGCGTGACGCAGATCGTGAGCGCGCTCCGCGCGACGGCGTGATCAGCCGAAGCGTTCCGCGTTGCGCTCGCGAGCCTTGCGCGCTTCTTCTTCGCGATTCTTCGGCGGCGCCGTGGTCTCGAGCGTGTCGACGAGCTCGCGCGTGATCCTCGTCAGCGCCTCGACCGCGCTCTCGAAGGCTTGCACGTTCTGCGCGCTCGGCTTTCGCGTACCGCTCACCTTGCGGACGTACTGAAGCGCAGCGGCCGCGCACTCCTCGTCCGTCGCGGGCGGCTCGAAGTTGAAAAGCTGGCGGATGTTCCGGCACATGTGGGCGACCATAGCGCGGACTCGTCGCCTGCGAATCTCGCAGACGTGTGTCGCGCGCGCGCCACACAGCCTCGGTCAGAAGCTCACCGGCGAACGCCTAGTTGCAACGCGCATGTGCGCCGGATTCCTCCCCTCGCGTGGATCTGTGTTTGCACGATCGGCGACTGCGATGCGGCTCATGAAGCTTCTGGTGATGGCGGTCCTCGCACTCGGCGCGGTTGCCGGTTGCGACAACATCGACTGCTTCGACGGCGCGGGCCTCGAGGCGAAGTACAACGAGGGAGCTGATCGCGCGCTGGCCGTAACCGCGGAGCGCTACGAGGAAGGCAAGGCGCGCGGGCTCTCGCTCACGCATGAGGACGGTGAACGTGAAGGCGCCGCCGACGGCTACAGCGCTGGCTTCGCGCGCGGCTACAACAGCTACGCTGGCTTCCCCGCAGGCTACGACGATGGATACGACGACGGCTGGTACGACGCGGACTCGTCCAACGCCGGCTGCGCAGAAGGCACGTCGCACGGTTACGCGGCCGGCCTCGCGCGCGCCTACGACGAGGCGTACAGCGATGGTCACAGCGACGGCTACTCGGATGGCTACGCGGCGGGCGCATCCGATGGCGCGTCGTCGTGCGAGTGGGATGTCGCTCGTCTCGCGGGCGCCGAAGGTACGAGCGCGCGCGCGACAAGCAACGACCGTGGGAAGTCGGTGACGTCCACACTTCCGCAAACCGAGGAGCCCGAGGACACGCTCGATCCAGAGGAAGCGCGCGTCTGTTACGACCGCGGTTACGACGACAACTACGACCACCGCGCGTACGACCGCGGCCTCGCTGAGGGCAAGCGACTGAACCCCGAGTTTCAAGCGGGTTATCGCGCGGCGTACGATCCGGCGTTCGCTCGCGGCGAGCGCGCTGGCATCGACGCTGGCTATCGCGATGGTCTCGACGCTGGCTACAATGCCGGCTTCCTCGACGGCGCGGACGTGAACTACGACGCCTGTTACACCGACGCCTACGGCGACGGGTACAACGATGGCGGCGCGAACGGCTACGACGCCGGGTACGCCGATGGCTTCGACAGCGGCTACGACGACGGCTGGTACGGCAGCTGTTAACGCTCTTGCCGCCGTCCGGGCGCCCAATCGAGGATGCGATCCGTCCGCGTCTCGAGGAAGCGAGCGAGGCGGTGGTAGTCGCTTCCCGTCTGGATGAAGCGCACCTCGGTCTTGAGCGACGTCGGGTTCACGAGCTCGCGAAACGGCACGTACGCGAGATCGAGCTGGCCCATCACGGAGATCAAGTGTCCATCGAGGTTCTCCTCGACGAGCGCGCGGTACGCGCCGATGCCGAGCTGGCTGCCGAGCATCACGTCGAAGGCGTGAGGCGCTGCGCAGCGTGACTCGTAGCCGAGCTGCAGGCCCGTGACCTTCTTCTTTCGCTTCGTGCGCTCCTCGTAGCGCTTGGTCACGAGCATCGCGACGAGCTTGCCGAGATCCATGCGACCGAGCGACAGGTGGCCGTGCTCGTCGCGCGGCAGATCCTTGATCTGCGACTCGGGGAGCATCTCGGCGAGGCCCTCGGCGAGCACGACAGTGCCGTAGTGCTTTCCGCGCTTCTCGCGCGCCATCATCATGTCGACGATGCGATCGACGAGCCCGTCGAGCGACAGACACGGCGCGCCCTTCTCGTCGGTGGTCGCGAGATCCGCCTCCACATCCTCGACGGCGAGAACGAGGTTTGCCTCGCCCGCGATCGCCACGCCGTACGAGAGCCAGCCGGCTTTGCGCCCCATGGTCTCGACGACGAAGTAGCTGCCGGTCGACATCGCGTCGGCGCGCAGGTTCTGGAGCTCCTTGGCCATCACGTCGACCGCGGTGAAGAAGCCGAACGTGAAGTCGATGCCGCGATAGTCGTTGTCGATCGTCTTGGGCAGGTGCACGACCTGCACGCGCCGCGCTTCGGCGGGCAATCGCTTCTGGTACTCGTACAAGAAGTTGGCGGTCTTCAGCGTGTCGTCGCCGCCGATCGAGATCAGCGCGTCGATCTCGAGATCGACGAGCGCGTTGTAGACGTTGCGCAGGTGCTGCGTCTTGCTCGGATCGTCGAGGTCGCTCGGCTTGTCGATGCCCTTGCCCGGATTCGCGCGCGCGGTGCCGATCACGATGCCGCGCGTGTTGCGCAGCCCCGAGAGGTCCTTGAAGTTGAAGATACGGTAGTGCTCGTCGGGGAGCAGCCGATGCGTGACCGGGTGGTACTCCTGCAGGTTCGAGTACCCGTGGAAGAACCCGATGACCTCGCGTCCGTCCTCGAGGAACGAGATCGCGGCGGACGAGATCACGGCGTTGGCGGCGGGAGCGGGACCGCCCGAGAACACGAGTGCGACACGTTTGATGTGATCGCCTTTACGGAGGGACATCGAGCGGACCTTACCCGATGGTCCGGACGAACGAGGCTACTTCGCCTTGGACATGATGATCAGATGGCCGTTCTTGAGCGTGCCGTCGGGATAGCCAAAGCGAAACGGGAGCTTTCTCGACGGCTGCGACTTGAACAGCTTCGCGTACGCAGGTGATGCGCTCTTGCCCGCGGGCATGTTGGACGTGGTGAAGCTGCCGTAGGTCTCGTACTCGAAGCCGGCGGGCGTCCCGTACTTGGGCTCGAGCCCCGTCGTGTCGCTGACCATCCACACGACGTGATCGATGATGTACTTCCGCATCGTCGAGAACTCGCCGAACGTGAGCAGATAGCTCGCAGCTTTGGTCATGCCAGCGACGGTGCCCTTCGCTTGTAGATGCGCGAGCACGTTCGGCTCCTTCTTCAAGTGGTCGTCGTTCAGGTTGGCCAGGATGTGGCGATAGACCTGCTTCTTCGTGGTGCCCTTCTTGTGGAACTGGAGCTCGATGTTCGAGAACACCGCGTTGCGCGCACCGGCGGTCTTCGCGCTCGCGGCGGTGTCGACATCGGCTTGCTCGAGGTAGCGAAGCGAGCCGTCCTCGTTGACCTTGAAGTAACGCAGCGAGTCCGGCTCGTAGCCATTCACGACGAGCGCGGAGAGCCCGAAGATCAGCTGCGTGGGCAGCTTCGCGCCGCGCATCGCGCCGATCATGTTCATCGTGACCGAGTAGTTCCCGCGATAGAACGACGACAGCTCGGTGGTCACCACGCCGAGCGCGGTCTTGATCTCCGACGGGGAGAGCGTGCCGAGCGTGCGCGGATCGCCCGCGGGCTCGAGGGAGATCGTGGTGATCTCGTCGGCGTCGGGGTAGATCGCGATCGCCGTCGCGAGGTCACCACCCGCGAACGGATAGACGACCTTCGCCGGCAGCCCCGCGGGCACCTTCGCGGCGAAGAACTCGCGCGCCGGTGTCAGCCACTTCTTCCGGTAGTCCTCGACGACGGTGCGCATCTGCTTGCAGTGCGCCTCGTAGACCTTCGCGTCTACCTTCTCGGTCGTTCCTTCGGCGCATGCACCGACCACCATCAGCGCGTTGGCCTCGCCGATGAAGTCCACGCCCTGCGCACGAGCGCGCGGGGCTGCGAGAAGAAGCACGAACGAGGCGAGTACTGCGCGAATCATCCCGCGGACCATGCCATTGGGGCCCGCAGGTTTCACGGCTCGAATGCCGTTCTACGCGCGGCGGCGGCGGCGCATCAGAACGAGACCGAGTGCACCGAACGGCAAGAGTGCCGCGGCGTCCGGGCCAGTGCCCGCGTCGCACGCGCAACCGGCGTGGGTCGCACCACCGTCACCGTCGTCGCCACCGTTGGGCGGCTGGCACGAACCGTTGAGGCACACCTCGCCCGGATCGCACAGGCCGGGGCCCGGCTCGTCGACGACGCCGTCGCAGTCGTTGTCGAGTCCGTCACAGATCTCGGTCGTCGCAGCGGCGGTGTTGCACGCGCCCCACTGACCACCAGAGCACGTCTCGACGCCGACGCCGCAGACGCCTTCGCAGCTGCGCGTGAGGCCGTCGTCGATGGAGCCGTTGCAGTCGTTGTCGATGCCGTCGCACTGTTCGGCGGAGATCGATCCAGCAATCGTGTTCAGCGCCGCGAGCAGCTCGGTCGCGTTGTCCGCTTGGAAGTAGCAGTTGTTCGCCGCGCCGGGAGCCGTGTTCGCGACGTTGCAGCCGGCCTTCGCCGTACCTGCCGCGACCGCCATCTGGTTCAGCGCCGCCGTATCGACTTCGTCACCGAAGCCAACGACCCACACGGTCACGCCTTGCGCCGCGAGAGCAGCAGCGGCGCCGACGCCATCGAAGCGCGTCGACGCGTCGTAGGGAACGCAGTACTGCCAGCCGTCGGTGATCAGCACGACATGCTTCGCGCCCGATGCGCTCGTGAGCGTCGGCTCGGCGGCGGCGACCTCGAGCGTCTCGGCCATCGGCGTGTAGCTGCCGCCGGTCGGGGGTGGGGTCGAGAGCGCGCCGAGGATCGCGGTGCGGTTCCCCATCGCGGGCGCGACCTCGAGGCCACCCGGCGAGCACATGTTCGGCTTGGGGAACGTCATCAGGCCGAACTCGGCCTTCTGCTCGTACGCCTGGAGCACCTGACCGATGCCGTCCACCGCGATGCTCCACTTGGTCGCGCCGTTGATGGTGCCGGTCTGCATCGAGCTCGACTTGTCGAGAACGACCATGACCCGCGCGGAGGAGCAGGAGTCAGCGTCCGCTACCCGAGGAGCGAGCAGGGACGACGAGGCGAGAAGAGCGGCCGAGAGCGAGATGGCGAGACGCGACATTGTGATGTCCGTCCGTCGAGCAACCTCGGTGCCAGCGATTTCTCGACGAGGTTCGGCCGATCTCGCGATCTTGCCGATCGGACTCTCCACACCGGCCACTCGCGTTGCCAGCGCCTCGAGTTGCTCCATCCCGTTTCGGCGCCGTTCGAGACGCCCTTGCAACCTGCTGTCATCAGTGACGAATCGGGCAAGAACGTGCACAGTGACGCGCGCCGCGTCGGGTAGCGCTCGTCCGAACGTAACGCCCTATTGGCCTCGTCCGGGAGGTAGTGTCGCGCCGGGATGCGTAATGCCTATCTTGCGTCTTCAATCGCCCTCGGCCTGTCGCTGTTCACCGCCTGCGGTGATGACGACAAAGACCTCGGCATTCCCGACCAATGCAACCCGCTCGGCGCGAGCACGCACTGTCTGGTGCCGTGGCCATCGTCGGTCTACGAGGTCGCCGATGACACGGCGACCGGCTTCCGCCTCGACTATCCGGCCGGCGCGCTGCCGATGAACATCGACAACGTTCCGCTCGAGCCCGCCATCTACGCCAAGCACGACGGCTTCTCGTCGGCCGCGCCTCCGATGATCGCGTTCGATGTCGGCGTCGATGGCTCCAACCTCGTCCACTTCGATGACATCGCAGACTCGCTCCTGCCCTCATCGCCCACGGTTCTCATCGATCTCGACACGGGCGACCTGGTCCCGCACTTCGCCGAGCTTGACGTTCGCGGCGAGAGCACGCCTGCCGATCAAGCGCTGTTCATCCGCAGCGCGAAGCTGTTGAAGCGCTCGGGACACTACGCGGTCGCGATCAAGAAGACGCTCAAGGCCAAGGACGGCAAGAACCTCCCGGTCTCCGACGGCTTCCAAGCGATCCTCGACAACGAGACCACCACG
Organism: Pseudomonadota bacterium; assembly: GCA_023428295.1. Lineage (GTDB taxonomy): Bacteria > Myxococcota_A > Polyangia > Haliangiales > Haliangiaceae > JABFXX01. The sequence goes on along the minus strand of JAEYYV010000252.1, from coordinate 1,420 downwards.
CACCCGCTCCTCGAGAAGATCCGCCCGCGCTTCGCGAAGATCTTCTCCGCGCTCGAGGCCAAGGGCATCTCCAAGACCGACCTCGTCGTCGCGTGGGACTTCCACACGCGCTCGCGCGAGCAGGTCCAATCGGACCTCTCGAACGCCCGCACCACCACGCTCTCGATGGTCGGCACCGACGGCGCGATGCTCGACTTCACCGTCACGGACACGCCCGCGCAGTCCGACACGCGGATCGCGCGCCGCATCGACGGCACGTACAAGGCGCCGCTCTTCCTCACCAACAACGGCTCGTTCGCACCGTCCACCACGCTCCAGCGCGACGCGATGGGCAAGCCGATGGCCACCGGCTACTACAACGCTCCGTTCACCGCGATCATCCCCGCGTGCGCGCTCGAAGCGAACCGCGCCCCCGTCGGCATCATCATCTACGGCCACGGTCTCTTCGGTGACGGCACGCAAACCGCGTCGTCGGGCACGCGCCACGCCGCCGCCGAGACCTGCAACGTCGCCATCGGCACCGAGATGCGCGGCATGTCCTCGATGGACGTGCCCAACGTCGTCCTCGCTCTCAACGACGGCAACAAGGGCTACGGAATCTTCGACGTCCTCGTGCAAGGCATGATGAACCACATCGCGCTGTCGCAAGTCGCGCGTGGCCCGATGGCCTCTCGCCTCTTCACGCAAGACGGCACGCCCGATACGTCGAGCATCGTCGACCCGTCCAAGGTCTACTACTACGGCATCTCACAGGGCGGCATCATGGGCACCACCGTCTGCGCCATCGATCCGCTCCTCAAGCGCTGCGTCGTCCAGGTCGGCGCCATCAACTACTCGCTCCTCCTCGAGCGCTCGCGCGACTGGCCGCAGTACCGCACGACGCTGGTGGGCGCCTATCCCAACAACTTCGACACCGCGCTCATGGTCTCCCTCCTCCAACAGGAGTGGGATCGCACCGAGCCGACGTCGATCGCGGACGTGATCACCAACGGAGGCTTCGGCGGTGAAGAGAAGGAAGTCTTCATGCAGATCGCGATCGCCGACGACGAGGTCTCGAACCTGGCCAGCGAGTACCAAGCACGCACGATGAACATCCCGGTGATCACGCCGTCGCCGTACGTGCCGTACGGCGTCGAGCCGACGAGCTTCCCCGTCAGCAGCGGCATGGTCATCTATGACTTCGGCAAGGGTCCGCTCCCCCCGGGCAACGAAGCGCCGGAGGACAACGACGTGCACAGCAACGTCCGCAACAAGAGCGCGACCACCACCATGATGAAGCGCTTCTACGAGACGGGCGAGATCGTGCAAGCGTGCGTCGGCGAGAAGGGCTGCGACTGCACCGTGGCCGACGCCTGCGGCACGCAGTTCTAATAGGAGCCGTCGCGCTCCGAGCGCTAACCCCAGAGCTCGGTTGTGTCGA